>CAKZVK010000133.1 GCA_937921825.1 uncultured Saprospiraceae bacterium | reverse complement strand
GAGAAATCCATCATATCCAGTTCCATATCTATAATATCAGCAGTAGGTCTGACTAAGGAAAAAGACCAACCATCCTGTTCACTGTCCACTCGATAATCACCAGTTATATTCCAGACAAATGATCCAAAATACTCATTGGCTACTTGCGTGACATGTAGAGAATCATCCATAAAGGTCCATTCACTTCTAACCAATTTTCCTTCAGGGTATAGTCCCCAAAACATAGAACCCCATACAGAGTCTATGGCCTCTTCTATCAGGTAAGTATTGTCATCTAACTTATCTATGATCGATACTCTGAGAATATTATCTGTATACTCTTGCACTGAATAGGAGATGTAATTGTGCTTGATATGAAACTTATAATAACTGGTCTGTCCTACAGTAGGCTCTGATAAACTTATCTGCCTTTGTTTTATAGAGGCACTGTCATCATTATCATAGGCAAACCCTTCTACACATTTTATCTCATGATAGGCCTTTGCATCTTCATAAATTGTCTGCGAGGAAATATAGGTTCCGTATGAAGGAATATCCGCTCTGATAAAATACCTCTGACTTTCTAGGCTTGGAATAAAGAGCTTTCCATCTGTATTAGTCTCGCTTGCCCGCAGACGATTTTCGTCATTCAGAGCATCTACTTCATTATCAAAAATCTTGATAGAAATATCACTGAGTGGCACCGACTCTTCACAACCAGACAACTCACAAAGGAAAGCATGCACCTCTAATGAACCCGTAAGTAAAGATGCCTCTGGAGGTGTAAGATTATCTGCATCATCTGAGCAAGAAATAAAAAGAGTCAGGATGACGATAAATACATAATGGAGTTTCATCTTCCTAAGATACAGTTCTGTTAGCTATAATTACTAATCAAGCAAGTGCTCACGAAGACAAATTATCAAAACCAGATACAAGTTGAATACATTATAAAAAAACCTGACCAATGAGAGGGTCAGGTTCTGTGAGTTAGTTTTAGCTAGTCCGTCTAGTTACCTTTAGGACTTTCAAGTTATTCTACATAATGACTCAGTGTCCAAAGAACTTCATGCTTATCCTTAAATGCTACAACGCCATCTTTTGTACTAAAGTGGAGTTCTGAATATGCTGGTGCAGAACTAACCCAAACTGAATAGACCTCCTCATAACTCTTATCCAAGAAGGTCTTAGCATCATTGTATTCCGTTTCATACACAGAAGTCGCAAAACCCTCATCCAATCTTATATCCATAGTTAGATTTCCTATAGTCGTATTATAAGGCATAAAATTAATATCTAAAGATGGTCTGATTTCAGACAGATCTGCATTGATAAATGCACCACCGAAAATTACTAGACTAATCTGTTCATCAGTATCTGAAACCAATGAAACAAAATAATCTTCCATATACACTTCATCGCCATCTGGCAATTCTTGAGGACTCACTCTTTTATCAGCTGAAATAAAAAAACTCATTGAGTCAAGGCTTTCATTGGTAAATACGGCTTTATCATTAGCAAAGTAGGTGCTTGAAAGAACTTCTTCTACTTCAGGTAGCAGTAGAGGTGAATCTTCTGTGTATTCTTTTGCACAGCTAGAGACTACAACTGCAAAAGAAGCAAAAACTAAAATCCATATACCTGTCCTAATAAATTTCATTCTATAATATTCAGACTATGAAGAAATACAAAACCTAGAGTTTCATATCTCCAAGATACACTAATCTAATATCAAACAAAAGTTAGATTATAATATCAGTACCGTCAATAGAAAATTATCACCTCAGAACGGCGTTCTACTTATCCAATGCTCTAGCATGCTCTATGCCCTCTTGCCACCAAGCTTTCATTTCCTTGGGATCAAAGTAGAAAGAGTGACTCGTTAATTCTCTCGGAGGAAAAATGAAATTCACTTTGACATCATCATTGTAGATACTTTCTAGATGACCTATGAGCACATCACTGTAAGCAATCTGCTTCTGCATAAACAGGAAAGATTTTATGAGTAGGTCGAAAGCATTATGTGTATGTACTTCTTTATTAGATCGTCGCTTAGGATTCAGTACGATGCAGTCGATTTCTGTAGCCCCAATATTTATCGCCTCCTCTATAGGAATATAATTTCCAAAACCACCATCTGCATATTCATACCCATTCTTCTGTACTAGACTCATAAATGGAATAAAGCTACTAGAAGCCCACATCCAATCTAGGAAATCTTGATAGAGGCAGTCTATTGCATATCTGTATTCTACTGTCGTCCTAGTAATATTAGAAACGGTCACAATCACCTTCTTCCCTGAGGTCTGTACCTGCCTAAAATCTTTCTTAGACAGTGTATTAGCTATCGTATTTCTAAGTGCGGTGGTACTACCGAAGGTCTTCTTTTTATTCATAAACATTTTGACAGTGCTCCTATGATTAATAGAAGCTTTTAGAGTACCATCAGCTGCTTTTTTTAGTTTGAAAGGATTGACAGTATATATGTCATCTTGAGTCACTTCGGTATACATCTTTTTGATCTTATCTATCTTTCCGATAGACAGATGAGGAACCAGCAAGGCTCCCGTAGAAGAACCCACGAAGATATCGTAGTTAGTGCCTTTTTCATTTATGAGGTATTCCGCAACGCCTCCCGCAAAGGCACCTTTACTTCCACCACCTGATATAACTAAGGCTTTCATTTATTATATTAGTTGAAAAATACTTTGGTAGCAATTACTACAACGATCCGTAAAGGCTGCAAGTTCGTTATATATCTCATGATTCATTAATAAATTCAAGCCAAATTATGGGCCAAAACTCTGGAAAATCACTCTTCTCAAACCTTTGGGAAAGAAGACTACCACAATTTTAAGAGATCAGTAGCGTAAAGTAGATTCTAGATTCATTTATTAGAACGATATTGCAGCATAAGGTAAAAGACTAAAGACAAAGTGAGTAAAGAAAGAAAAGACAATAGTTTCATAAAAAAACCTGTCTATCCAGGAGGAAATGCAGCCTATAGAAAGTTCATCAAGGATAACCTCAAGTATCCCAAAGAAGCACTAGAAAAAAAGATAGAAGGTATAGTCTTTATCAAGTACACCATTGACCACAAAGGTAAGGTCATAGAAAGTCAGGTACTGAAAGGAATCGGTCATGGCTGCAATGAAGAGGCACAGCGCATTGTCTCACTCTTAAAGTTTGACATTCCGAAAGGACCAAGAAAACTAAGAGTGACCTTCCATAAGAAAACTCAGATTAGCTTTAAAATTCCGAAGCCCAAAGCCAAACCAGTAACAAAGTCAAAGGCACCTCAGAAATCCAACATGGTGTACCAATATATTCCTACTCCTAAAAAGCAAGCACCTAAACCTGCAAAGAAAAAGGTCAGCTATACTTATACTATAGGTCAGTAGGAATTACTCCTCTGACATTTCATTGATAATATAGTCGCTAATATATAAAGACTTATACTCCTTACCAGTCTCGGAAATAATACCAGGGAAAGCCACACGTGATGCAAATGCGTTACTATTAAACAGAGCATCAAAATCATAGTTATGTGCTCTGTCATAGGAAATAAGACCTATCATCATATATGAGTGGATTTTACGGTTTTTTTCAGGTTTATCTACTGTGCCTTCAAGGATAGGCACGATGGTCCCAAGATCAAAATATTGATTGTCGAATGAATTAACTCTCCAAGAACCCATACTCATTTCTTCTGGCATAGCATAATAGCCCCTACCATTCAATGAAATATACAGGCTATCATTATTTAGTATGTTAGACATTTTTCTGTCTACTAAGATATCCACTAGCACTTCTTCCTCTGCATACATTGTATTAGTAGAGTCTTTGCATAATTCGTACAAAAAGCATCCGCTGAAAGTTTTTACGGAACTCAATTCTGCATCACTCGAAGAATAATGGCCGTCCTCATTTTCAGGTATATCCACTACCGCTGCAAAGAAAAAATAGTGTGAATTATTAGTATGCAGTTTAATTTTATGCTTGCCATAACTGGACATCCCTACATAGTTTAATACTTCAGTTATTTCATTCTTCAGACTGGTAGATTGCACATAGGCCTGACCCTGAGGAACGTTAAGGTTATTAAGGTCGACAATATCTGAAGAAGAAGAGCTGCAGGACAGAATGGATATACTAATGGCAAGTAAGTAGATTAAGCGCATGTCGGAATTGTTTGTTTCATTCTAATATATGAGCAATCAATCACAACTACAGCAGGTTTAAGTTTTTCTTAATCGTATCAGGCAAGATTTAATTGAATATTAAGGAATAGAAAATAGATACTCCTTACAAGATTCTTTTGGAGCCGATTCTGGTTTGATTCTTTCCTATAACTCTTTCCATTGCTGTCCATCAAAAAACAGAATCGACTTATAGTACCCTGTCTTCTTCATTTTAAGACTCAGTTTCCGTCCATTAATAAATTGGACGCCATAATGTTCTGTTTCGTAATTAGTAGCACCTATACCTTTTCTCCACCACCAACTTCCCCACTCTGCTGCTACTAGTTCGATAGTACGATCATCTAACCTATTTGCAGTATAGGTTTGTAGAGGAGCTGGTAAATTGTACTGGCCTACTAAATCTATATGGTCTAAGTGGTGCCCTCTCATTTTCATGTGATCAATGAGTGGATTCTGGCCAGAAAAATCTCTAAACATAAACGTGCCTTTATAATTCTCTGGTAGATTCAAAATTAGAGCAGGAGTATCAAGAGCAGACGGTAGAGTTGTTTCTACCTTATGAATAACTGCTTGTGCATCTTTCCATTGTGTAACCAATTGCTGCTGAAAATAAAAATTCAATAACATATAGCTGCAAAAAAGAACCACTCCTACTACTCTAGGCAATCGACTAAGAAACAATACTATCCACAAGGAAATAAAAGGCACAAACATACTGCCATATCGATCATTCTCTGACAATAAGGTATACTGAAAAAACAACGGCAGCACCAATAGTAAACTAAAAAAACTGCACAGTAACAAGGTCCAACCTAATCGCGAACTGGGACTCTTCACCTTGTACAACTTGTAGAAACTAAAGACACCTAAGGTTGCGACGAATAGCTGCACTATCAACTTACTCACTAGACCATACAGTATATTCTTCAATTCGTAATCCAGAAAATGAACCAATCCGAGATGCTTGATGAAATACTTAAAATAAGTACCTAACAACATCGGTACATTAAGCACCTGAGCAGAAGAAATATCGTAGTGCCCGATGGCCTTACCTATAAATATTTTAGTCAGTAGAATATATAATACTGCAACTCCAGCCATAGCTCCAAAAGCTTTGTACACTAATTCAGTTCTGAGATGCCAACCCAAAAGCAAAATGATAACTGGAAAGACTAAAGCCCATTCAAAACAAAACAATGAACAGCTCATGAACAAAAGCATGATCCACAGGTACCTCAACTGTGCTCTCTTCAGATAACAAACAGCATAATAAAGTGCCAGCATAAAAAAGCAAACGGAAGAAATGTGTCCTAATCCCACTTTCCATATCAAGGCCTCCACTTGGAAGGGAGATACTAGAATCAAAGCCGTAGTAGCCAGAGCAAGCTCTTTCCGCTTTTCACTGCTGACTAATTCCAACACTGTCTGATGCCAATAGAATAGTCCTACACTGTAGAAAAAGACAAAAGTCAAAAACCAAGGCCAGCCTGAAAGGCCGAATAACTGGTAGAGGATAAAGTAAAAGACATTCAACAGAGGCATCAATGAAGGAAACCCAAATGAACGAATCGCTGCTCCTAGCCCTTGGTTTTGCATCTTCTCCCACAGCCCAGTAAAATCTGTAACAAAACCCGCATCATGGGCCCTGCAATGCAAGAGCACCACTACCAAAACGATAGTCAAAAAAAGCGCAATCTTACTTTTATTTTGTAGCATCAAAGCACAATCTAAGTTATACTGGCATTCAAGGTAAGATTAACTGTCATTAGTAGAAAAATTATCTTGGGTTATCTATAATTTCAACCAGCAAAGTCACTCAATAGACTAACTTGCAATTACAAATCGGACTAATGCAAAAACTATACTTCACCCTAATTTTCAGCTTGATTCTTCAATTCGCTACTGCACAGTTTGGAAGCTGGGGTGGCGGTGGAAGCCAATCCAAGATAAAAGGAAAAATTACTGGAGAGCTTATAGATTCTCTGACTCTGGAGACAATTCCTTATGCTACTATAGTGCTCAAAAAAGCTGGAAAGGATAAAGACAAAAATGGAGTCCTTTCTGAAGACAATGGTAAGTTTAAGCTAGCCGAACTAAAAATGGGGAAATACGATATCTATATTTCCTTCTTAGGGTATAATGAAAAAGTCCTACGAAACATAGAACTCACTGGTAAGTCTCCAGATTACAACTGTGGTAAAGTCTACATGACCTCTTCAGAGGTACTGCTAGATCAAGTAGAGGTCACCGCTAAAAGAGCCCTCTTCGAAAACAAGGTAGATAAGTTAGTATTCAACGCAGAAGACGATTCATCCATTGCAGGAGGAGACGCGACTGACGTACTCCGTAAGGTCCCTACGTTATCAGTAGACCTGGAAGGCAATGTCTCACTCAGAGGTTCTCAGAATGTCAGGATACTTATCAATGGCAAACCCTCAGGTATGTTTTCTAGCAATGTAGCAGATGCCCTAAAGATGTTTCCCGCTGACCAAATCAAGAAAGTGGAAGTGATAACTTCTCCCGGTGCAAAATACGATGGAGAAGGTAGTGCCGGTATTATCAATATCATAACTAAGAAAGAAAATATAGAAGGTATCTCAGGCTCAGTCAATGGCTCACTAGGTAATAGACAGAGTAACGGCAACTTAGCCTTGAATGCTGGTAAAGGCCGATTCGGTTTTTCATCAAGCGGTGGATTCTATTACTCCAGTCCTAACGATGCAGATCTATGTGTCCTGAGAGGACCCTCAGATTTTAGCTCCCGAGAAGAGGCAGACTGTGTAGATCAGAATAACTTATTCTATTCTAATTCTGGGGTTACAACCACTTCTAGAATTGGCTTTAACGGTTCTGCTAGTGCCTTTTATGACTTCAATGCCTACAATGCCATTAATAGCTCATTCAACATCAGAGGCTATGGTTTCCAAACAGATGGCAGTTCTACTGGAACGTTTTACACAGACTTTGGCAATGATGATTTCGATAGAACGAATACAGGCAATAATCTTTTCTCAGGTTATGATTGGAATCTAGATTACACTAAGAAGTTTGAAGAGAATGATAAACAAGAATTAGTCATAGCGACACAGGTGTCTACTAATATTCAGAATCAAAACAATACTGTCACAGATCTAGGTTTTTTCTTCAGAGACGAACTCATTGATAATGCAGGCGACAATATCGAATTGACTGGTCAGATAGACTATGTCCACCCAGTAGGAAAATCTAATAAGCTAGAGCTGGGAGTCAAAACCGTCGTAAGAGACATTGATAGTGACTCAGATTTCTTCAGCAACGATGACGAAGAGGCACAGACTCCTATCTATGCTCCAGACAACACCAGATCATTTCTATTTGATTATGATCAGAATGTCTACTCTGGCTATCTGAGTTACAACTTCTTTATCGGCAAATTTAATCTCGTCACCGGAATGAGATATGAGAGAACGGAGATCGATGGTGATGGGTCTTTTAAAAACGGAGAGGTAGATGCTGAGACCACTGCTATACTTTCGGACTTCCCTTTTACTTATGATAACTGGCTACCCAATATTGCCATTTCAAGGTCTCTGAAAAACTTCAGAACATTAAAGCTATCATACAGCAAACGTATCCAGCGACCTAGTCTATTCTATATCAATCCATTTAGAAACACCACTGACTTCGCTAATCTAATCGTCGGAAACCCAAGACTCAGTCCAGAGCTGACAGACCAAATAGAGCTATCATACAATACCAACATTCTTGGCTTTACAATTTTCAGCAGTCTTTATTACAAGCACAATACGGATATCATAGAACAAATAGCCACCACAGAAAATGAGCAAATCATTAGAACAAGTTTCGGTAATGTAGGAATCAATAATTCTGTAGGCGTAAATATTTTCCTATCGAAGACGATAAGTAAATTTACCCTTAGAGGAGGAGGTGATGTCTATTCCTATGACGCCAGCGGTACCATCAACGGTGTAGAGTTTGACAATCAGGCGCTATCATACAGGCTCTTTACTAATGGAGAATATGCTTTCTCTGGAACTGTAAAGGCAGATTTCTTTGGCTTCTTCCAAGCACCTAGATTTACCTTACAAGGAGAAAATGCGAGCTTCTCAATTATGGGAATAGGCTTCAAAAAAGAGTTTAAAAAATTCAGCTTAGGGATCAGAATCATAGAACCTTTTGTTAGAGATAAAAGCTTTGACTCTGATATCACTGGAGATGGCTTCAGACAGATCACCCAGTTCTCCGTCCCCTTTAGATCTATAGGTGTCAACTTCAGCTACAAGTTTGGAAAGGTAGATTTCAAAGCCAGAAAGTCCAAGATCAAAAACACAGACCAAAAAGCTGGAGAAGGAGAAGGCCAAGGCGGCGGTGGCCAAGGTGGCGGAAGTTTTGGGGGATAGGGAAGTTTTCTTCAAAAAGATACTAGAGAGAAACAAGAAGCCAATATGAAACTTACAAAGCAAGAGTTTATAATTAGACAAATAGCGAAAACGAATAAAAAAAATTTCGAAAATTATGTAGTGACTAGACTTGTTCATAGTCTAAACACTGACGAGGTAAAATTCTTAACTCAGCAATATGTCAAAAGGCCAAATGGACATGCTCTGACTGATATGTATCTACCACAGATTAAACTTCACATAGAAATAGACGAACCTTTTCACGAGAAGCAGCTAGTAAATGATTTAGATAGAGAACTTGATATAATCAATGCTACTAATCATGAAATAAGAAGAATTAAAATAACTAATTCAATATCAGAACTGAACAACCAGATTGATGGATTGACACAATACATAAATTCTAGAATAAGTGCCTCAAAAGCAAATGGTAATTTCAAACCTTGGAATTATGGGGAAGAATTCGATCCAAATTTCTGGATTAGTAAAGGAGAATTGAGGGTTGAAGACAATCCCAAATTTAGAACAATTCTAGATGCTTGCAATTGTATGGGGCAAAACACAAAGAGTGGATACCGAGCCTTTTACACTAGTAAGCAATTTGAAAACCACCACCTATGGTTCCCAAAATTCTTTGAGAATAAAGAATGGGACAATTCTATTTCAGATGATGGTTTGACAATTAAAGAAATATGTAAAATCTCTGAAAAAGCGGAAAACCACTATAAGAGATCAATGAAATACGATTCGTTAAGAATTGTATTTCCGAAGAGTATTGATAATCTTGGATTTAGGATGTATAGTTTCAAAGGGATTTTCAAGACTGATCTTGGAGCATCAAGTGTTGAAATGGTGTTATACACAGAAGAGTTGATACAAAGATTAATGTGCCAAAAAATGTCACCATATAATAAACATAAGTAAATAGATGTATTAGTGTAAATGAGATCTATGTTTATTACAAAGTAACGGTCTTAGCATCCAGTCTACTTTCTTCTGCCTTAAAGGCCATAAGATGACTTTCTACAGATGCATTAATTGAAGAAGAAAGAATAGATTTATTTTGGAGCGAAACGGCTTTCACCCAGTCAGCCATCAGCTTCCAATCTCCCCCACCATGTCCGTCGGAATCCATTTCCCATTCGGTCTTCTCACCAGTAAGAAAATCTGTGTGGACAAACTTTTTCATATCGCCTACGATATCTCCGTGGCTACCCATGATCCTCGTACGCCTTCCATGATAAGAAGTGAAGGCTTCCATATTAAATGAAGCTGTTATCCCTTTTTCAAATTCCATAGCCATGACGTAGTGGTCGGGTTGGTCGTTCTCCATTTGATAGACACAGCGTCCATAATTTGTGGTTCTGAGATATTCTAAAATTGCGTCACCATGCAGCGCCTTATCTTCTGGTAAATCAAAGACATAGGTTCTCTGGCGATCACGATGATAAATTTTTAGAGCACTATAAGGGCACTCCTTTTCGATAGCACAACCATCCATACATCTAGCTGTAGCACCTTCTGGCTTATTGTCTTTCTGAAACCACTTAAGATCCCCAAAGGCACTGACCTTGGTGCACGGCTGATCGACGAGCCATCTTATGATATCCATATCATGACAGGACTTGGCTAAGATAATAGGCGTCGTCGCTTTACTATTATGCCAGTTACCTCTGACAAAACTATGCGCCATATGTACATGCTCTATAGGTTCAAAATGCTGAAGACTCACGAGCTCCCCTATTTTGCCTTCCTGAATATACTTTCTTAGTTCTACAAAATAAGGCGCATAACGTAGGACGTGACAAACAGCAACTATACTGCCCTTTCTTTCTGCAAGCTCTAGGATATCCTTGCACTCTTGCTCTGTAGGCGCAATTGGTTTTTCTAGTAAGACATCATAGCCCATTTCTAAAGCTTGCATACATGGGCCATAGTGCAAATCATCCGGAGTAGTAATAATTATAGCGTCAGCAAACTTTGGTCTATCGAAGACATCCTCCCAAGTCTCGAAGCTATTCATGGGACTGATAGAATGCTGCTGGCAGTACCTCTTATTACGTATTTCTATTGGCTCAGCTACGCCTACTATCTTGATAGCTCGTGGATATTTAGAGGCAAAATTACCATAGACATTTCCTCTATTCCCTGCCCCTAAGGTTATGGCAGTTATAGATTTCTCTGGGCCTGATAAGAAAGATTCGTCAGGGAGATGCAGCTTATGATTATGCTCATCGAATCCCATTAATGGCGTCACTAAAAAACCTCCTGATGCCAGACCCATCGTCTTCATCATTTTTCTTCTACTTATCTGCTTCATACTTTAAATTAATTTATCTTCGACCACTGTATTCATAACAATATAGCTAAATATGCGCATTTCCAATTGCTTGATTCTACTTAGTCTTTTTTTAGTCCAACTGGCCTCTGCACAAGAGCAAACTATTAGTGGCGTAGAACTAGCTATAGATCAAGATAGATTAGGAGATACATTTAGAGACGAGCCCTATGACGCGGATAATTATGCGATCTCATTTAGATTGGGAATCTATGGAGAACTGGCTAACCATACCTATCTCGGACTGCCTTGGCTAAGAGAAAAAGTAGATGGTTTTCTATTAGATAAAATCTTATACAATAGAGGCTTCGATAGAGAATCAAAATCTCACAATTTTGCATTCACTATTAATGGATTTAGTCCTGCCTTTATCTCTGATCAAACTGAAATATTCCAAGACACTTTAGGGAATGGCTACTTACTCAGACAGGACAGACCTTTTTCTTCTTTTACGGGATTTAGAAGTACAAGACGTCTAGAAGGTGGCAAGCGTTTTGTCCATTCTGCCTACTACATGGATATGGCTTTCACAACTTCTGTAACCATAGGACTGGCAAGCATCGGTTGGAGTAGAGGCCTAGATGATTTTATTGGTGCACAACGACCTGACGGTATACTATGGGCCAAGGATGAAAATGTGACCTACCCTACTGGTCAGGTGATTCCTAGACCCTTACCCGTTTTTATGTATTCCTTCTCTGGGGAATTCGTCGCAGCAAAACCACTTAGAAAAGTCGTCGTACAATTAAGACCAGAAGTCAATCTAGGATACTATACTAACATCGGTATCGGACTAGATATCGGCAAGGTGATGAATGTAGAAAAGCTTGTAGATAACCTAGGCTACACAGATACACATAACCCATCCGTCCTTAAGGTCAACAATGACAATATAGGCCTGGCACTGACTGGTAGCGTTACTGCAAGAGCTGTCCTCTATAATGCACATCTTAATGCACTCTATGGCGCAGGCTCAGACCATTACATTACACTAGCAGATACGAGAAAGTTAATGATGGAAGCCAATGTCGGCGCCAAAGTTCAATTGCTCAAGAAAATCGAATGCTCCTTTAGCTTTAATTGGCGTACCTCCGAAATAAAGTTGGATAATGCTAAATCACATCTATGGGGAACGCTAGGATTTAAATATCTGATAGCTCCTGAAGGTGAGGGCTGTTATGACTACAGATAAGGAATCTTTCTAACTCCGAAAGCACAGTAAAGAGTAGCTGCTGCTATTCTTCCTCGTCATGAGGATTATTCTTCATGAATAGCGAAAAACGAAAATCACACGTCAGATCTAAGGAGTCTAAAGCTGTAATCTTTTCCAGTTTATCTTTATGTGTATTCCAATAGTATGGAGTCATCTTCAGTAGCGCCAAAATATCTGACTTGTTGTCGAGACTAATGTTGAATTGTAACTCCTGTTCTTCTACCAAAGTGAAGAATCTATCCAACTGACTCTTAGGATGATATTTATGTGGTTTGAACTCATCATACACTTGAGAGGCTAGTTCCTTAAGATGCATAGGCCCAGAATAGACAACGAGCACAAAACCTTCTTCCTTCAGGACTCTATAAAATTCAGATGAAGACAGCGGCGCAAAGACGGTCTGAATTATATCTACACTTTCAGATTCTAGTGGAATATTATTGACCTTACTGACATTGAATTTCACCTCCTGATATCGCTTAGCTGCTGCAATAATTGCGGGCTTAGAAATATCGAAGCCGTGACAATCGGTAATTTCTAATGCAGGGTCGCTACTCACATGATGCGTATAATACCCTTCACCACAACAAGAGTCTAGGACAGTGATATCAGAAGGACCGAGGTCCAATATCATTTCCTTCATTTTATCAGCCACAGGAAGATAATACCCCTTATCCAAGAATTGTCGTCTGCTATCCACCATCTCTTTGCTATCACCAGGATTCTTAGAGTTCTTTTTATTGGCAACTAATAAGTTGACATAGCCTTCCTTAGAAATATCAAAGGCGTGATTAGTAGGACACGATAAGGTGTTGTCCTCTTCAGTAAGTTTATGCTTACAGATTGGACAGATTAAAATATTACTCAAAAGAAAATTTTAGCTAAATGAAATAAGGAGTCCTTCACGGGTCGAAAGTACTAAAAACCCACTAACTCATTGCAGAAACCTGCTGACCATCTGCCCCTTGCCAGTAGGGATACCAAGTGATAATAGGGTCATTGACTTTGACATCAGTTCGGCGAGGTTTTATTTCTTTCTTGATAATGCCTTCTGATACCTTGTCCCATTTTTCTGTTATCTCTGCGACTTTATCTCTTAACTCCTCTTCTAGCTCTCTCTTTGCGATATCTAACATTTCTAGATCCTCTCTAGATTCTTCTACTTTCTCAGCTGCCTTACGTGCCATGCGTCTTTTAGTAGATACAGAACTAGCAGATCGTCTTCGCTTACCGAATACGCCGCCGAAAACTGTTTCTACGACATTGATCAGTTCATCATTTCTTCTGCTTCTCTTATCCGCTAGAGCTTCATCTAGATCTCTTTCTTCCTTTCTGATTTTGTCATCTAACTTTTGAAACTTTGTATCATACTTGTCATGTAAGCTATCGACTTCTTCATCTCTCACTTCTCTGGCTTTCATTTCTAGGCGCATTCTGAAAGCTTCTTCTGTTTCGTCATCTGACTGATACAACTCTAGATTTTCATGTTCTAGAGTATACATGCGTTGTGTCTGATAGAGCCAATTAGAAAATTCTTTTTCTATCTGATTGAGCTCCGTACTTGTATTCATTGCTTCAGGTACGTCATCAAAGTTTACATTCACATTATCTGGATAGTCTGGCTGACTCAGGAGAGACTTTTCCCAATTTGATATTTTCAGAGCTGCATTCCAGTCTGTACGACCAAACTCATCAGGAGCATCTGCCAGATAGGCCATTGGCGTTACAACATCTACTTTCCTTTTATCATCATAGAATCGCACCTTAGCAGATAGCAACAAGTGTGGCCTGTAGACTAAGGTCTTCTCATCGCCAGAAGAGAGACCCACTTCTGATGGGGACTTCCATACGGCGAGATAGCGCTGATCTATTTTGTGATCTAGCGAAGGAGCCACTTCCACTTTAGGCTTATCTTCTATTACGGCTTTAGCGGTACTAGCCTGGGCTATACTAGAACTATAGACTTGACTTTGGGTGGTCTTCTTATCGGCCATGAGTGCTTTGACTTGCGGTCGTGTCATCGGTCCTCTGAGATAGGACATCGCCCATCTAGTATGATAAACGAGAGGTTCTTCATCATGGACATTATGCAATAGAAATACCCGAGAACCTAAGCCCGTAATAATTTTATCAAAATCTAGTTGCTTGCCACCGGCTTCTGCGATTGCACCTTTTAGACCTTCTAAGACTCGTAATTTATCTCTCTCCGTCTGTAGCTTTCCGATGAACCAAGTTCCAGCATTAGACAGTCCTTTATAATCAATATCCACAGGATTCTGTGTGACCAGAATAGATCCTACGCCATAAGCTCTTGCTTGCTTTAGTAAAGTCAACAAAGGTTTCTTAGAAGGAGGATTAGCGGTCGGAGGGAAGTACCCAAAGATCTCATCGAAATACAACAAACTTCTTAAGCTCGTCGTACCAGACTGCCGACGCATCCAACTGATCAAACTATTCAATAACAGGGTGACAAAAAACATACGTTCACTCTCAGAAAGATGAGAGATATAAAAAATACTGTGCTTAGGTTTTCCCTCAGGCGTATAGTACAATTTATCAATATCCAAATCCTCCCCTTGCAACCAATATTTAAATTGCGGTGAAGCGATCAGTGTATTGAAATCCATGGCAAGATTGAATCTATCCTTAGCAGGAAAGAAAGTTTCTATATCAAAAACACCTAGCTGAGTCATCGGAGGCGACTGCACTCCTTTTATCAATTTAGCTAAGTCCAGATCTTCGCCCAATCTCCAATAATGCTCAAAGAGATTAGACAACAAAATGCCTTCTCTACTTCTCACAGGATCTTCTTTGCTTCCGATCATTCCGAGTAGTGCCGCCACCGTACCTTGGATACGTTCATGCAACATCTCTGAATCAGTATCAAAGTCTTCTCCCGCTTTAAACTTAGGAGCTGCAAAGGAGCCCATGATGTTTATTGAAATTCCAGAGTCTGAACCTGGCGTATAGATGTTTACATCTACGGTTTCTCTGAGTAGTCTTATTCTATCTTTGGTCTGTCCCCAACTGGCCAAGCCTTTTTCCCACTTCTGGGAGATAGAGACGGCATATTCAGAGATAGTCATTCCTTTTCTGCTAGCATCATCTACATTTATCCATTTTTCAAAATCAGCTGCTTGCAGATTTTCAAATTGTAGCATCAGGTTGGTCATATCTCCTTTCGGGTCTATGATCAAGGCAGGGACTTTATCAATTGCCGCTTCTTCTAGTAAGCCTATACACAGACCAGTCTTTCCACTGCCCGTCATTCCTACACAGACAGCATGTGTCGTGAGGTCTCTTGCATCATAATTGATGGCTTCAGCAGTTACTGCATTCTTATCTAAATCATACTTGGCACCTAGAAAAAATGAGCCTAACTTTTCTGGAGGAAGATTTACCATTTGCTTGTTTATTTGAGCTGGCAAATTAGCAAGAATTTAAATTAATAGTTTGACTAATATGTTAAGAGTAGGGCTTTGAAATTTACAGTAATGCGTTAACTAAATCTTATTCCTATGCCAAAGAGTCATAGATAAAAAACTATCTTCAAGATATCATCTCTGACCTATAATCCAAATTATGCAAACAGAGTTCAGATTGTTAATTACTTTTCTAGTATTCCTATCCTTTTTTAGTTGTTCGAATACGGCAAGCCCACAAAAAATAGAAGTCACTGAATCGTCTATCTATCCACACGAGGTCATTCCGTTTATGGACCAATGGAAAATTCTTCTGGGTGATGGCACGAGATCCAAAGACCTTAAATCTTTTCAGAAAGAAAACTTCTTTTACACTACTAAGGAAGCAAATATCGATTGGGTTGTATACAAGGCCCCTAATGCAGGGATTACTTCAAAGACCTCAAGCAATACAAGGACAGAATTACATCAAAAACAATATTGGAAAGCTGCTCAAGGCGGCAAACTGACAGGCACTCTTAAAGTCATGCACGTATCTACTTCTGGTAATCCAATGAAAGGTTCCGCCCACTCAGTTGTCGTCGGTCAAATACATAGTGCAGACGGGCATGAAAATGAACCTCTAAAAATATTCTACAAGAAATTTCCTGGCCATACCAAAGGTTCTGTTTTCTGGCATTATGAAATTAATCCTGAAGGCGATAATTCTGGTAGGTGGGATCACTCTATTGCAGTATGGGGCTATGATAGACATACTGTAAGCACAGACGCTTTGTCTTACCCTCCAGAACCGCAAGACGGGATAGCCCTTGGTGAAGAATTTAGTTATAGCGTCGATGTACAGGATGGCATTATGCATCTAAGCTTTACCAGTGCTGGGCATGAGACTAAGCACTTTACTAAAAGCTTAATCCAATCGGACTTCAGCACTGAAGCGGAACTTCCAGAAGTGATAAAAAAGGCTCCAGCTAGAAAAGGTCGACACAAGGGAGTAGAACAAAAAGAAGCCTATGCCAACGAACTCCTCTATTTCAAACAAGGCGCTTACAATCAAACGAACCCTAAAAATGGAGCAAAGACCTTTGGCAGAGATATAAAGAAGCAATACGCTAATGGTGCTTATGTGGAAGTATGGTTCAAAGAAGCATCACTAGGTGGTTAAGGTAAAATGTCTCCACGGTGATAGTTTTACATAATCTAATTAGTGATACTGGATTTGCAATACAATAGGTTCTATTTTTGAATAACAATACAAGAAAGTAAAGAAGTGAATACAATTTTCTCATATGATACTAAAAGATGCTGTCTTTGTTGCTGCTGTTGTATATCAACACAGTTGGGAATTGTATAATTATTAAGATATAACATAGATATAATTATAAGCCTTCCCACTTTGGGAGGGCTTTTTTTGTTTTAGAAAACTTGGATATGAAAAAGATATACGTCATTCACGAAAATGAAACTTGGTTGATTCCCCTTCGCGCAGCATTTAAGAAGTATGACCTGCCTTATGAGGAATGGAATATAGATAAAATGACTTTAGACCTGAGTGAGATACCACCAGAAGGTGTTTTTTACAATAGGATGAGTGCTTCTGCTCATACTCGCGATCATCGATATGCACCAGAGTTTACAAATAATTTATTAGCCTGGTTGCAACTGCATAAGAGAAAAGTTATCAATGGCTGGAGAGCCTTACAATTGGAGGTAAGAAAATCTGAGCAGTATTTTGCTCTTCAAGAGTTTGGGATTAAGCATCCTAAAACTTTAATTGCAAATGATGTTTCTTTAATTCCACAGTTAGCAGAAAAGCTAAACCAGTTTCCATTTATCATAAAACCGAACAGGGGTGGCAAAGGGGCTGGTGTCCAGATGTTCTACTCTAAAGAAAGTCTAGAGCTTTCTATAAAGAACAATGAGATCGGAGAGAGCTTAGATGGTATCTGGTTGGTGCAACAATATATAAAGCCTGCAGATGGTAGAATAACGAGAGCAGAATTTGTAGGTGGAGAGTTTCTCTACGCAGTGAGTATAGACGCCACTGGTGGATTTCAACTCTGCCCAGCTGACAGCTGTCAGATAGGTGATGCTTTCTGTCCTGCTACTGATACCGGCAAATCTTCTAAGTTCAGTATCCTAAAGGATTATTCTAATCAAGACCTCACCAAGTACTCACAGTTTCTACAAAAAAATGACATAGGAGTAGGCGCTATAGAATATGCTGAAGATGATCAAGGTAATAAGTATGTCTATGATGTTAACACCAATACAAACTATAATGCCGGAGCAGAATTAGCCAATGGCAATTATAAACGAGGAATGGAGGCCATTGCTAAGCACTTAGGTCAAGAGCTACAACAACTCAAAAAACTGAGAAGAGCATAGTGCTGCTCGTGGAACCACTAAGCTACTTCTGATGACGACTAGTTGTTTGCGATCAATGGCTTATTGATCATAGGTCTTACTGAACGTACATTACCTATTTCTAAAAGTCTGGTTTAGACCTCAGTATTCCTTCAAACAATTTCAGAGCATAAGTCATATGCCCTACCCTCAAGTTTTCGTTAGGACTATGCTGGTTATTATCAGGATTCACCATAGGTACTATTACTGCGGGGATACTTAATTCGTTAATGAATGAAGCAATAGGAACTGTACCTCCCATTATGCGTACTTTAATGGGGTCAGTATCAAAAGTTTCTTGAACTACTTTTTCTAGCCACTGTCCCGTCGTCGTATTCATCTCTGTACGGAAAGGCAAAGTCGCCGGAGATGCATACATAAATGCCAGCTTAGAATGCGCCATACGTTCTTCAAAGGTGGGTTCATGATCTACTATATGGAATCCTTCGCTCTCTATGTGTCTTCTCAGTGCAGCGACTAAACTATCAGGATGACTTTCAGGCACTAGCCTCATATCGACAGCGACCGTCGCATTATCTGGAACTATGGTTCTGGCTTTGGCACCGACCCACCCTGCATTAATTCCTCTGGCATTAAGAGAGGGATACTGCAAGGCTTCTTGATAATTAGACCCTACTCTTTCTGGTTCCTTTATTTGCAAGAGCTCATGTATACTTTTTATATCATCAGGAACAGCTGCCAGCATGGCTGTAGTCTCGGCATCATTTTCTATGCCCTCATAGTAACCCTCTACGACTACCTTACCATCTTCACTTTTCATACTCGCCAGCAAATGTGCTAATCTAAAAATAGGATTAGGGGCATAGTTTCCATAGTGCCCACTATGTTGTGGCTTGACAGGACCATAAACTGTCAAATTTAAAGTCATAATTCCTCTACATCCAAAATTCAAAGTAGGCTGACCAGATAAATGCACGGGACCATCATTGATGACAAGAGCATCTGCCATCAAGGCTTCTCTATGAACTTTTACAGCTGCGGCTAGTGGCTTACTCCCTAATTCCTCTTCTGCATCTAAGACGACTTTGACATTAAAACCTGGAGTCAGTGATTTTTCTTTCAGCGCATCTATGGCATTGAGGAAAGCAATTATAGGTCCTTTGTCATCAGAAGCAGATCTGCCGAACAAGCGCCAGTCCTCATCTAAGTTTTCGGCCTCTTCAGCTGATACAGGCATCCACTCTCCTGAAGGCGATTGTTTTTTGAGTACAGCTTGATAAGGATCTCTTTGTTTCCACTTAGAGTTATCTACGGCCTGTCCATCTAGATGCATGTAAAAGAGTACTGTTGGTTTTTGTGCATCCACCTTCATCTCCGCCAGAAACAAAGGGTTGCCAGTCGTTTCTAATATTGAAGTTGCAAAGCCTCTTCTAGTAAAAGCCGCCTCAAGCCAAGTAATATTATCAGCTATATCGTCTTTATCTAATCCAAAGTTGGGGATAGCGATAAACTCTGTAAGTTCATCAATAGCTGAGGCTGTTCTATAAGCTTCCTGTCCAGAGGTAACCACAACTGTGCAGCACAGCCAGAAGAATAAAAGATATTTCATAAGTAAAAACATTTGTCCAGATTCTAACTTACTGAATTAATTTAAGATGCGATGATAAAGAGTAGGGTAAATGTTTGACTGAGGAATAAAGTTGGAATACTTTTAAGTCTGCTAATAACATAAATGAATCTAAAAGATAAAACACAGCACTTTATAGAGGAATGCCTTGATCTTATGTATCCTGTGAGATTAGGTGTACGAGAGCTACTGAGAACAGACCTTAAGTTCTTAGAGGATAAGCTACTCAATATTCTGGATAGCAATTTCGAATCCACTAATGTAAAGAGCCAGAAAATAGTAAAAAGCTTCATAGAAGCATTCGGCATTCTAAGAAAGCAACTGGACAAGGACATAGAGGCCATCTACGAAGGAGATCCAGCTGCTAAAAGCAAAAATGAAATCATCCTCGCCTATCCAGGTTTCCATGCTATCGCTTGCTATAGAATAGCACATTTCCTACTCAATGAGAGAGTAACATTGATTCCTAGAATTATTACTGAATATGCACATAGCACTACAGGTATAGATATTCACCCCGGAGCTGAGATTGGAGAATACTTTTGTATAGATCATGGTACAGGTGTCGTAATCGGCGAGACAACAGTCATAGGCAATCATGTCAAAATATACCAAGGAGTCACGCTAGGTGCCCTCAGTATTCCTGACAGAACGGAATGTCCCAAACAGAGACATCCAACCATAGGCAACAATGTGGTTGTCTATGCTCAGGCTATAATCCTTGGAGGCGATACTCATATAGGAGATCACTCAGTAGTAGGTGGTAATGTCTGGATTACAAAAAGCATCCCTCCACATTCTAAAGTTTATTTTGATAATGCACATACTAATTCGATCACACAGTAAAAACTCTCATACTTGAATAACTTAATCAATCTCATAGGTAATACCCCTCTCGTCCTACTAGAAAAAATAAACCCTAATCCCAAGGTAAAGCTCTATGCAAAACTAGAGGGTCAAAATCCTGGAGGTAGTGTGAAGGATAGAGCCGCTTACTTCATGATTAAGAATGCACTAGAAGATGGTACGCTTTCTAAGCGCAACACTATCATAGAAGCGACTAGTGGGAATACCGGCATAGCGATGGCGATGATTGCTGCAGCATTTGGTATTAAGATCATTCTTGTTATGCCTTCTAATGCTACACAAGAAAGAATCAAGACGATGAGAGCTTATGGTGCAGAAGTGATTCTGACCCCTGAGGTCCGAACCATAGAGTACTCCAGAAAGTGGGCTCAAGAAGAAGCCGAAAAAGAAGGCTACATTATCCTAGACCAATTCAATAATCCTAACAACAAGCAAGCCCATATAGAAACCACAGGTCCAGAACTCTGGAAGGATACGGACGGAGCCATCACCCATTTTGTTTCTTCTATGGGTACAACAGGTACGATTACAGGTACTGCAACTTTCCTAAAAGAACAAAACCCTGCAGTCCAAATAGTAGGAGCGCAACCAGCAGATGGCGATAGAATACCAGGCATCAGAAAATGGTCTCCAGAATTTCTACCCGGCATCTATGAGCCACATAAAGTAGATCGCATCATCCAAGTCAGTAGAAAGCAAGCCACAGAGAATGCACGAAAACTTGCAGAACAAGAAGGCATCATGGGTGGCATGTCTTCTGGCGGTGCTTTGACCTGTGCCCTAGAAGTGGTGAAAGAGCTAGAGTCTGGTGTCGTCGCCTTTATCGTCTGTGATAGAGGGGATAGGTATCTGAGTAGTGATTTGTACTTGTAGGATATACAGAAGAGCTAGCAAATTCAGTATCAAAGAGTATTCAATAAAAAACTAAAGAACAAAGCATAACTATCTTAGTTGTCTCAACATGATTTTAAAGATAATAGGATAGACAAGATGTTTCTATGCTGGCTAAGGAACAAATCTTGTTCATCGTAAAATCTTACACATCCTGTACAGACAAAAATACTATTGTGAGGCCTACAATATTCCCGATGGGTTATTGATAAATTTTGGTGGAGAACGTCTCCAGCACCATAGAATATTCAATAAAAAACTAAAGAACAAAACATAACT
>CAKZVK010000132.1 GCA_937921825.1 uncultured Saprospiraceae bacterium | reverse complement strand
TGTCCATAATATCTCTACTAAAGAAGCAGTCCCTAAGCTGAAGGGTCTGGACAAAGAAAAAATCTACGCTTCTGTAAGCTACCTCAATCTCTGTAAGACAGATGAGGCCTTATACGAATTCGACACGAATATGAAAACGGTGCCGCCTCTAAGAAGTGAAGAAGACCGAACTGCATTACAAAAAGGTATTAATAAATCTGCAATCCAAGTTATTAGTTCTAACCACTACCCTCTAGAAGAAGAGGCAAAGAAAAAAGAGTTCGTCTATGCTGAACCAGGCACAACTGGGCTGCAGACTTGCTATAGCGGGCTTACGACCTACTCCCCAGAGCTTTCTGTAGATCGTCTAGTAAGATGCTTAGCAATCAATCCAAGAAAAATATTGGGCTTGCAACCTGCGACCTTAGCTAAAGGCGCCAAAGCTGAACTGACACTTTTTGACGCTTCAGAATCATGGACACTTGATGCCACAACAAATACTTCAAAATCTAAAAATTCCCCTTTTTGGAATCTTCCACTCACAGGTAAGGTTATAGGGGTAGTCAATGGCAAAAAGTCTTATTTCAATAATTACTAAAATCCGCTCTATGCGCTACCTACTAGCGAGCCTACTTATATTTCTCTTATCATCGTTTACTCCTGAGCCTTCTATAAAACTAGGTCTACTTAAGTATAGTGGTGGTGGAGACTGGTATGCAAACCCAACTGCCCTACCCAATCTTGCGGCCTTCTGCAATGACCAGCTAGGGACGAATCTAGACCTGCAATATGCAACGGTAGAAGTCGGCAGTGTAGAGCTTTTTAATTTTCCTTTCTTTCACATGACAGGTCATGGTAACGTCGTATTCTCGGATGCTGAAGCAGAGAATCTTAGAGAATATCTAATAGGTGGTGGCTTCCTACACATCGATGACAATTATGGCATGGATCCCTTTGTCCGTCCTTCTATGAAGAAAGTGTTCCCAGAGTTAGAGTTTAAAGAATTACCCTTTGACCACCCTATCTACAAAGCAGCCTTTCCTTTCGATAACGGACTACCAAAGATTCATAAGCATGACGATAAACCCGCACAAGGGTTTGGCCTGATATGGGAAGGACGATTAGTTTGCTACTACAGTTACGAGACTGATTTAGGAGATGGATGGGAAGACCAAGTCGTCCATAAGGACTCACAAGAAAAAAGAATCCAATCATTAAGAATGGGGGCTAATATTGTAAAGTTTGCTTTTGAGGCAGAGTAGGAGTTCAAACACAAATAAACGCAACTTATTAGCTATATATGATTAGATGCAAAAATATTCTCTTACCAGCAAATATTAACCCTGTCTTTCTAGCTTAGAAAACGAAACCAACTCTAAGACCTCCGATAAGCCCATCAAATTTATTATGCTTAAGCAGTCCTTCTAATTTTAATGTTTTTCCACTTGAGAATAACCAGTTGTGTCCTACTCCAAGCTGTAGGCCTCCCTGCATTATAGGACTATGAGAAGAAGAGGGAATCCATTCGTTATCTGATAGAATGTTATTTCTCAAGTTGTAAGTTCTATAATAACCAAGCTTAGAATACCACCGTTTACTTTTACTGAAATACATCTTAGCATTCAAAGCTAAATCTAAGTTTATTGCATCTGCTTCCCCTTGACCAAACACATTTAGATTACTTTTTCTATACTCTCCATTTATTTCTGATTCTAGCGCAAACAATCCCACCAGCTTCCTTTCAATGGTAAGTCCAAGTTGGAAAGCACTTAAGGTATAATTGTTGGTTACATACCCCGTCTGAAGTCCAATAGTCCAAGTCCTATCAGGTATGGTATCTTTTATTGGATCTAGAAGATGAGTGGTTGCAAATGTAAGTTGAGTAAAACAGCAGAGACTTAGAACTTTGAGAAGTTGTCGCATGATTAGGAATGATTTGGTAATAAAATAATTATCTAAATATCAAAAAGATATTACCACAGAACGTACTCTGATACTTATATTAATTTGAGTTTAACAAGGATGTTAACACCAACTTATATTTAAGCTCCTTTACCGTTTATTTAAATTGCAAGACAAGGCAATTATCCAGAGAAACGAATTATTCCACCTTCACGATTTTCGTTGTATAAGTTTCTACAGAGTTGTAGATATTGAGAATGTAAATGCTTGGCGACAAGTAACTGACATCCATATCCTCTCCTAGTCTATAGCTCTGAGTGGTCACTAACTCCATATCTGTAGAATAGATGGATAGCTGATAAACTTGAGTCACTTCTGATTCCAGTGACAACCTAAATGTTCCAGTTGTGGGATTAGGAAATACTTTTAACTTCTCTGATTGTAGAGTCTGCTCTAGAGTACTCGATGGCTCGCAGGCAGGATCCATTTCATCAAGATACACTAACTCTAGTTGCTCTATAGAATCACAACCTAAGATAGAAGTATAATTTTCTATATAGATGCCCTCTACATCATAGTTTCCGTAGATCTCACCAGGGCAAAGTTCGATTACTGTGGAATTAAAAGACGAAGGCAACACTTCCAAGTTAAGTATGAAAATAGAATCGCAACCATTAGAGCTTGTACTTATCCGCTCTTCATATCTACCTGATTCTGAGTAACCGTTATAGGTTTCTCCTTCACAGAGCTGGAGATCTAAGCTGTCCTTGGCTAACTCTAGTACGTTTAGAGTTATAGAAATCAAGGTATCGTTTCCATCATCAGAACATAAAAGCTCCTGATAATATCCTGTTTTTGTGTGGCCAAAAACATCCTCCCCTTCACAAAGAATTACGTTGATTGTATCATGTATAAACGTATCTTCATCACAACTTGATGGCTTGTAGTAAACATAATTATCAATACCACAAGGACCATTAGTGTTAATTTTTGAAGTTAATGCACCTAGACAATTGTAGTTCCAACTCTCATAGGAGTCGTCTATCCATTCTTGATCAGAATGACAGTATTGAGTACCAATAAGAATTAGACGTCCTAAGCTATCATAACTGTATTTTTTACAACTAATTGGACGAACTTCACTATCCCGATAACCAAAGCCAGTTCCTTTTTTGACCTTTGAATCATCATTATATTCATATAGTACTTTATTTCCAAACCTCCATTCACCTGAATTATAACTATAATCATAGCTTAAAGTAAGAATTAAGTTACCATTATCGTCATAGCCTAATTCCTCTCGATTAATGGGTACTTTGTTTCCTAACCTGATTCTATATTCAATCTGCTCAGTATAATTTGCTATAATTTTTTGTTCCAAAAGATCATGATCGCAATTCTCAACAATTATCAAAGTATCCAAAACAGACTTGTACTGAATTTCGCGATATGACGTATCTTTTGAACAATCAAAATCTCCAAAGCCATTATCCTCATAGGAACTCTTGATTTCTCGAGTAAACTCATTTGTTAACTTACCTATATCATCATGAATAAATTCTGACTCAGTCCATACTGTATCATAACTTAAAAATGGCCTTGAAAAAGACCTAGAATATTTCGATATTCTAATTAAGGCATCATCAGTATCATAAACATAAGAATCCCACGAATTAGAATTACCACTAGATGTGCCTCCTGAATAACTTGATGACCTATTGGTACTTAACAATTTACGGTCTTCATATACGTTAGATTCAGAGTAACTACTATACCCAGTTGCACTTTCAGAATTAGAAGTATAATTTACAACTCTTCTCAGGCTATCTAATACATACTGTGAATATCCATTTCGCCCCTGAGAACCCAAGGTGTAGACTGAATTCATTATTAGTTCATCTTCACTATAAATGTACTCAAGATCAAATGAACCACCGGGAGAACAAACATCATATGAAATCTTACTTAATACACAATTTTCATCATGGTGAATCTTAACATCATATAATTGACTATAAGTACTTATACTATCTAACAATAACCCTTCAACTTTAGAGGACCCATCATAATTCCAGAAATCTGAAACCGGAAAATATTGATCTTGAGCTTGAATACTTTGTGCGCTCTGAAGCAGAATGAACTGTAAAAACAAAAGCTGCGCTGTGAATACAAGTGAAGTCCGTAATGTGCTGTTCATGCCATACAAGTTACGGTTCTTTCTTTTGAAAGGCAAAATCATCTTATCTCGCAATTTCTCAGCTGTTTAACAAATAAAGAAGATGAAATATACTTCCCAAATATTTACATGGAGATAAGACAAAGAATAGTAATAAAAAAAAGAGGCTAATAATCCTTACGAATCATTAGCCCATTCTACTTTATAAGTTTTCTATTTCCTAGACTCCCGCATAAACTTTCACCACTCTATCCATAAGATACTTTCTATACTTGAGCGCATAGTTTCTCATGTCTTCTAATTGTTGTGGCGTGAATCTCTCTACGTCACTGCCATAGGACATATGATTCTTAGCTTCGTCATTCATTGTCTTAATTCCGAGACGATGTTTAGCAAAAGTGGTTATTTCCCATGGATGTTTAAGGCCAAAGAAGTGACCCATTTCATGGACTAGTGTTTTATTCTCTTCCAGACCGTCATAGGCCATAAGGATTCGATCAAATCGAGGACTGTTCATAGAGTAGGTTTCTTGCTTAGCTTTAAGTAATGGTGTAAACCCCATTAGAGCGGCAGAGCTTCCATGCTCTAGATAAGTGTCGAACAAGTAAATATTTATAGCACCTTCCTTTTCTATTGGATCTACTAGAGGTTGTACTATTTCATCTTTGCCCTCTTTAAAGCCCGCATAGATATCTGGTAGGTAGGCATGATTGACATCCATAAAGAGTTCATTGAAGGCAAAATTAATTTGACCTTCGAAAGCCTCATTTAGATAATCTATATTCTCGAAAATTTTGACTGTGATAGAAGGATCTACTTCTTCTCGACCCATCATATATACATTCACCTTCATGACTGGGATTTCTTTGAAAGCCTTACTCTCAGGCTTAGAATCAAACTTACTCAGGCCGAATCCTCCCAAAAAGGTCATTGCTGTCAGTATTGTTATCCAGTTTCTCATCACGTAATTTTTTAGATCTTTTTTAATTCAGATAGAAATGCCAAAATGATCTAGGTCTACTCACTTTACTTACTTAATCGTTTTAAGTAAGCCTGTTCTTCAAAATGAAGCTGGTTTAAGTGAATAATAACATGGATAGAAGAGAAATTATTGCTTTTTATTCTGAAATATTAGAAAAAGCAGCAAATAGTACTAAGGATGAAATAAGAAAAAGAGAATTTTCTTTGGCATTTGGTATAAAATGTAGGTCAACAACAATGCCATACAGCTATATAAACCCATGAATGACAACCACCAATCATAGATAATTTGATAAAATACTTAATAGATTGATTTATAGTAAGTTATATATTCTTAGAAAAATATTCTTTGCTTAAAGACATTACTTTGGGGGATAAAAACAAGGCTGCTACCATAGTAGGAATGGCCATAATAGCGAAGGAGCCATCTATAATATTGATGACTATATCTAAGGATAAAGTAGCCCCTGCCAAGATACTCAAGAGATAGAAATAGTTATACCAGTGCTTATGAGAAGCCCCAAATAGAAAGGACATACACTTCGAGCCATAATAAGAATAACTCAATAAGGAAGAAATACTAAACACGATTATACAAAGGAGTAGAATATAAGGCCCGATACCTGGCAGTGCTTGATCGAAGGCATTTGCTGTCAAGGATACCCCATTACTTTCTGTAGTGCGCCAGACATCTGTAACAAGTATAGCCAGTGCCGTCATGGTACAGACGATGATGGTATCTATGAAAGGGCCTAGCATCGCCACTAGACCTTCTCTAATGGGCTCACTGGTCTTAGCGGCTCCATGTGCCATAGGTGCTGTACCTATTCCTGCTTCATTAGAAAAAGCGCCTCTCTTGATACCTGTCACTATCAGTGCCCCTACGACTCCACCGAAGATGGGATCTCCTTTATAATTGGCCGCTGCAAATGCATCTGAAAAGATCATTCCTATATAATGAGGCAAGTTTTGAATATTGACTAGCAGTATGGCTACTACAGCTAAAAAATAGAGCACTACCATAAAAGGTACTAATCGAGCTGCTGTTTTGCTGATTCTCTTGAGACCTCCAAGAATAACGATAGCAGTAAGTATAGCTAAGATTATTCCTGTTACTAGGTTAGAAGTCATTCCTGTGGCTACCCCATTAGGCACCAACAAAATATCTCTGACTGCCTGAGTGAGCTGATTGACATTAAAGGCTGGTAGAGCACCTATCAAGCCAGCTAGTGAGAATACGACTGCCAGTGGTTTCCACTTACTACCTAGACCTTCCATAATGAAATACATGGGGCCTCCCTGAAGATCTCCGTTGCTATCCTTACCACGATACTCAATGGCCAGCGTACAGGTGAAGAATTTTGTCGCCATTCCAATTATACCACTTACCCACATCCAAAATACTGCACCAGGTCCACCTATGGTTATAGCTACTGCTACTCCTGCAATATTGCCCATCCCTACTGTCGCCGCGAGGGCGGTTGCCAAAGCTTCGAAATGGGTAATCTCTCCTGGGTCATTAGGATCATCATACTTACCTCTAAGCACATTAATCGCATGACCAAAATGTCTAAAAGGAAGGAATCTAGAGTAAAGCAAAAAAAAGAATCCCCCACCTACCAAGAGCAGTAGTAATGGATAACCCCACATAAAAGACGAATATGCTGATGCCCATTGGTCAATTTTTTCAATCATAGGGTAATAATTATATCAAGTGGATGGTGGTGAATCGTTTTTTATATCTTGTCGAATATATCTAAATGACTTGATAATAGCAGTAAATACAAGACTCTTATTGCCACACCGAATGGAAGGCATCGCTAGATATATTTATGAAACTACCAAAAGGATGGTCTTAGCCCATCCTGAAGATGAGTTTCATTTCTTCTTTGATAGAGCCTATGATGAGCAATTTATTTTTGCTGAGAATATCAAGGCCCACATTCTTTATCCTCCATCTAGACATCCAATACTTTGGTATCTATGGTTTGAGCAGGCTGTGCCGAGAGCCCTAAAGAGGATAAAAGCAGATGTATTTTATTCTGGAGATATGTACCTCAGTCTAAAAACGTCTACGCCTACCCTTATGGTCAGTCATGACTTAGGCTATGAACATTATCCTCAGCATCTAAGATGGTCGCATAAAAAATACATGCTACATTACTCTCCAAAGTATCATAGAAAAGCAGATCATCTTATTGCTGTTTCTGAGGCCACTAAGCAAGACATCATCAAGACCTACAGTATCCCTGCTAACAATATTTCTGTAGCCACCAATGCACTACGAGATGGATTCAGATCACTAGACAACTCAGAAATAGCTGAGACTAGAAAAAGGCTTTCTGACTCCTGCCCCTACTTTATATACGTTGGATCACTACATCCTAGAAAAAACATAGAGGGCTTGTTGCTCGCCTTTGAATTATTTAAAAAAGAAAATAAAGAAGCAAACCAGAAACTCATCCTCTTTGGCAGACATGCCTTCAAGACCCAAAAGATTATGGATGTCTATGAGAACATGGTGTACAAAAATGAAGTGCTGTTTCTAAATGATAAGGATGCTCCTCTTTCTGATCTATTAGCTGCGGCTGAGGCGCTTTGTTATGTATCACTTTTTGAAGGCTTCGGAATCCCTATTCTGGAGGCTTTTGCCTCTGGTGTTCCTGTCATCACATCTAACGTATCTTCCATGCCTGAAGTCGCTGGCAAAGCTGCCATCCTAGTAGATCCCCGCAATACAATTGAAATAGCTGATGCTATGTATTCGATTTACTCAAATACAAATAAAAGATCTCAGCTAATTTCTGAAGGCCAAAAACAACTAGGGCTATTTTCTTGGGACAGAAGCGCTCGGATTATCTATGAGCAGCTAGAAA
>CAKZVK010000131.1 GCA_937921825.1 uncultured Saprospiraceae bacterium | reverse complement strand
GGCTTCTAGTGAATCTCTAAAAACTTTATAATCCTGAAACTCTGGAATAATCTTATCCAATTGATTAGTTCTCTCATAACATCTTATCAGGTCTTCACAGACTGATAAATAGTTGGTCATATGCTGGGCACCAGAAAGGTTTTCTTTGGACTCTACAAGATATGGGATTGCTTTTCTGTATTGTCTAGTATGTAACAAGACATGTCCATAGGCTTGATATAGACCACCTTTCGCTAATCCAGACATCTTATCTTTAGCAAAGCTAAGATTGTCTTCAGCCATCCGCAACAATTCCTTCTCAGGTATGTTGGCTGCATAATTTAATGCGATATCTATAAAAATAAAACCTCTTGTTTTGTATTTCTTATGCTTTTCTGATAGTTCATAGACCTCCAACATTAGATCCATACCTTCCTCGCGTTTCTTTGTATCAGTTGAGGCGGCTAGACAAAGGGCTTTCTCTTTCTGTAGATTAATGAGCGACAATACATTTTTTGGATCATTTTGTTCCACATACTCATACGCCTCAGTGAGAAGTTCATCTATTTCATCGTATCTTTTTCGTGGTATCAAAATCTGAGTTTGAGCGATAGTAGACCGCACGTACACAAAGGTCAAATTAATTTTCTTACTCGTTTCTTTGGCTCTATTAAAATATGAAAATGCTTCTTCATAGCCTAAACTGTGCTCCAGGTACATAGCCCCAAAATACATGTAAGCAATCGCACGAATCTTAACTTCATGATCTTCTTCTGCCTGTACTGTTTTATCCAATAATAAATTAAAATAAAACCTTGCCGAGTCTAAATTCGGTGTATCTAAATGTGATACAGCTAATTGATGATAAGCTTCAAGCCATATTTTTGAGTCCTGCTTCCTGAGACCAATTTCTACACCTTTTCTTGCATATATTATAGCACTATCAAGCTTGCCATCTAAGCGATAACATACGAAGAGCTTGTCAGCTGCCTCTGCGGCACCGTCAGTACCTGCATCTACAATAGCTCTCTTTTCTGCTCGTTCTTCATTACTCATACACCGCTGTGCATGTCCATTTGTAGAAAAAAAAAGAAAAGAAATAAGTAAAAAGATGTTCTTAATCACTGAGAATAATTGAATTGTAAAGAAAAATTCAACAACTGAATCTGTAAAATCTGCAACCTAAAGTTAGTATTCTATATCAATACGGAGTGGCAGCAAGCTAATTCTGTACAATAGACGATAGGAGTTTTTCTCGGAATCTGATTAGCTGACCGTTGATGTCCTTCCGTGACTGCAAGCGCTAGCTATTCTTAAAGATACTTCTGACCTCTTTTCTAAATCTGTTTCCTATATCTAGGGCCTCGCCATCTAGTAGAAGTATCTTATGATTCTTGGAATCAATACCTGATACAAAATCTAGATTTACAATACTAGATCTATGACACCTTACAAATCTATTAGGATCTAACCCATCTAAGGTCTTGCTTAAAGATTGCTTTAATACAAAGCGCTTGTTATTCTCCATCACGATAAAAGAATAATTACCTTCTACGATTATCTTGACAATTTTATCATAAGGCACTTTGACTAGACCACCTCTTTCTGTGATAATCATATGCTGCTTTGAATCATCACCTACTCTATTTAGGGAAAGCGCTTTTTTTACATGAAAAATAAAAGCAGATTTATCTACTGGCTTTGTTAGCCAGGCTTGCACTCCAAGATTTAGAGCTCTATCTATATTTCTTTGCTCGGGAAAACCCGTACATACAATCATAGGGATATAGAGGTTTTTTATTCCTTCTATGAAACCAAAGCCTTTCTGATCGTTATTCAAAATTAAATCTACTATAACCAGATCTGGTTTAGTTTTTCTGATTGTGGGCAGAGCCTCAGACCAAGTCTTTACAACGGAGACGACTTTTACGTCTAATTCCTTCAGAATTATCTCATAATCCCACGCAATGGAGATATCATCTTCAAGAATTACAGCTGTATACAAAGAATGTCTTTTAAAGGGGTAAGACAAAAAGACGCATAATTAGTTTAACATTCAAAATTAAAAGAAAATCACTTGACCCTATGGTGACAAGTGAAGATATTTGGGTTACTAATGATTTGTCGAAGTCTTGGTTTGCCACTCACAAAATGTAAGAGTTTTCTGTCATTGAGCACTATACTAATGAGTCGAAGGTCAGTGCGGCATTTTCATTAAGAGTCTACTGCCTAAGTTCTAGAACAAAGAAGCTCACTAAGTCATAGCGGTATTTTGTAACTTGCCTTGGTGCGAATGCTCCTTAGAATATTATTGCTCTTCACCTTTATATACGTATGCTCTAAAGCATCATGCCAGTCCTCAACCTATTCAGATCATATAGGCTCAGAGGATGGATTGATCAGTCAATTATGTCAGAACTTAGTAGAGGACAAATATGGTAACCTCTGGATAAGTTCATTTGTAGGTGTTCAAAAATATGATGGTCACAAGGCCACATCTTTTCCACTTCATGACCTTAGTGATAAGGAACTGCATATCGTTGATCTTATAGCAGATCAGAATGGGATGGTATGGATATTACAAGGAGAAAATACAAATAGCCATTATTCTAATCACATTCATACAGATTTCTCTTACAAAATCTCTATAATCAACCCGCTTACTGATGAAATCATGCCCTTTAGTGAATATGTAGACGCAAGTGCTTTCTCTGAAAACAAGGTCAGATTAATCCAGAGCATAGGGGATAAAATATATCTCATAACGGAGCAAAAATCGATCTATACATTCACTACCCAACTGGAAAAGCATTCTGACAATCTAGATTTTAGTGAGCACATTCGAGTTAATAGAGAAGGCAATATTGTTAGGTATTCTGAAAACAGAATAACCAATACTGACCGCACGGGTAAGGTCCTATTTTCGATAGATTCAAGTTATATAGCAAAGTATCCCGCCTATTATATCTCGGAAAATGGAAACATTTTTTTTGTAGAAAGAAGAGCTGACAAAATTAATATCCTTGAGCACACAGGTGACGAAATCGCAAAACTCATTTCTATAGAGCCTGATGAATTCTTTAAATTTCTGATACTAACTAACCTCAAACATTCTGTCATCACTAAATTACCAGGTGATAAATTATTGATTAACGAGAGTTACTATGCTTCTCCTGACAGTTCTGCCTTGACCCTAAAGAATTCTATAAGCGAACTACCTATTTACGATTATGCCAGAAGTAAAAGTGGTTTGGATTTCATTGCTACTAACCTTGGAGTCTATGTATTAAAGGACAAACAAACAGAATTCAAAAGCTTAGCTACGTCCCCAGAAAAGAACAGTGTAAGAGCATTTTTTTCCAATAGTGATCTTCGCTTGTACAAGGAAGTTACATCCGAAGTTATAGAGCAAAATTCTTCAAGATATGATCTAACTTTTATCGAGAATAACTTTTTAGGATACATGGCGAGTATGCATTACCAAGACCCATTAGACTCTAATGTTATATGGTCATGTGGCTACCTTAGCCGGGTGCAGTTAAGAAAAATAAATTTTGAAAATCAAAAAATTCAAAGTTTTATTGATCCGATTGCTCGTGCAATTAATATGAACCATATCCATAGATCATCAAAGTCCCAAAAACTCTATCTTGCTACCAATGATGGTCTTTTATACCTAGATGAGCACAATAATACGAATGAGACATTTCTTACTATTCCTAACACCGAAGGTATAGAAGCAACACATATAGTAGAAAGAGATGAAAAGCTATGGATTGCTAGCACAACTGGGGTCATCATCTATGACGAAAGCTCCAACAACCACTACATAGACCCAATCTTTGATTCTATAGATTATACTATCCAATTTATACACCAAGATCTAACGGATAACAATATCGTCTGGCTTGGAACCAGACAAGGTGGAATAATAAAATGGGACACGAATAAAAACACCTATGAAACTTACAATAAAGAAAGCGGCTTATCCAATAATGATGCGCATGCAATAATAGAAGATTCGAATGAACGGTTATGGATACCTACTAACAAGAACCTTAATTGTCTAGACAAGAAGACTGGACACATTTCGATTTTTACCGAGCAGGATGGGATTACCGATTCTGAGTTCAATAAGTACGGTTACTTTTTTGATCGGACCAACAATCTGATTTATTTCGGCGGTCTAAATGGCTACACCTACTTCAATCCAGACAATATCAAAACCGATGAGTTAGATAACAATATAGAAATCAGAATAGTCGATGCTAATAAAATCAAAGAAGATCTAACGGTCCAGAACATAAACATTGAAGTCAACACCACAGGCAGCATTGACTTTTACGAAGAAGATATTTCACTTCAGTTACTTCTTGCTACTAATCACTTATATCATACTTCTAAGACCAACTACTCCTACAGGATACCAGGCCTATATGATGATTGGATTACACAACCCACTAATATCCTTAATATAAACCGGATTCCATATGGAGAGTACACCATAGAACTAGTATCTGATCTTAACAAGCCTTCCTATACCTCCAATACTCTTGCACTAGACATTTTGGTAAAGAAACCTTTTAGCAAAACATGGTTGGCATTTATTCTAAAGCTCCTTTTATTTCTTTTACTTACGTGGTTAGCAGTCCAATGGTATCTAAGAGGCATCAAAGAAAGAAATGCCAAATTAGAAAAAGTGGTATCAGAGAGAACTCAAGAACTGAGAGAACTTAACCAGACAAAAAGCAAGCTCTTTGCGATCCTAGCACATGACTTACGAAACCCCATAGGTAGCCTTAATGATATTACAGAGAAAATTAAATTCCTTTCGCGACATAATCGCCTAGCTGAGATAGACATTCTAGCCGAACAAACTAAGGATAAAATCAGTGCTCTAGATGAAAGCCTTAACAACATTCTGATATGGGCTCTGTCTGAGAATAAAAAGCTGGTACAGAGGCCTGAGAAACTTTCACTCAAATTAGAAATAAACAAAATTCTAAATCTCTACTCTACCCAGATTAGTAAAAAGAATTTAGCTACCTGCGACAATTTAGATGTCGTAGACCAAGTCTATCTGGATGTTAATATTCTACAGACTATACTTAGAAATGTGATTAGTAATGCTCTGAAGTTTTCTCCACCTGATGGAAAAATAAGTTGTCTAAAATCCTATGAAGATGCAGACAGAATACAGCTCACTATCAGTGATGAAGGGATAGGTATGCAGAATGATTCTCCGCACCTAGATGAAATACAAAAAACAGAATTACATAATGAAGGAAAGGGCTCAGGGATAGGACTCAAAATCATCTATGAACTTGCAGAAATATCTGGAGTAGATATTACAGTCAGATCTAATCACACTGGTGGCACAGACTTTATGTTAGACATGCCCAGAAGGTAGATAGTTAACCTACCTTGAACATGCTCTTTACTGTACTCTTAAATTTGTTGCCCAGTTCTACATTCTGTCCATTATTAAGACCTAACATATTATTTTGGACATCTAGGGTCTTGATGTAACTAATATTGACAACGGTAGATCTATGGCAGCGCATGAAGAGTGAGGCGTCCAGTTCATCTAATAGTTTTCGCAGAGATTTTTTTAGGATAAATTTTTTGCCAGAATTAGTAAACAGCATTGAGTAATTACCCTCTATCTCTATCTTGTATATTTCAGTGAAAGGCACCTTTACTAATATGCCCTTATCTTTAGTGATAATGCACTTCCCTTGATTTTCACTTTTAATTTCGTTGACAAGTTTTTTGATCTCATAAGTCATAGCAGCCTTATCTATAGGCTTAGTGAAGAAAGCTCTGACTCCATAATCTAAGGCGTCTTCCATGAATTCTGGCTCAGGATAGCCTGTACATACTATGATAGGGATATAAGAGGATTTTATCTCCTTTATGAATTCAAGGCCTTTTTCATTGTTCTCGAGTAGAAGATCCACGATTACAAAGTCAGGAGTTTCTTTCTTAATTTCTGCCAAGAACTCTCTCCACGACTTATATACCGCCACGACTTCTACATCTAGCTTCTCTAAGATCATCTCATAATCCCAGACGTAAGAAATGTTATCTTCTAAAATAAGGGCCTTCAATAGTTAGTATTTTTTCTAAAATCTGCGCTAGTTAAGCATTAATTGAATATGCAAAATTAAAGCCGTCAACTATGGTGACAAATCATAAATTATTAGTTACCAAAAGAGACTAATTTTATGAATTTAAGAAAAATAGTCCGAAATAAGAAATGAGAAAGAACGTATTAATACTATGCGATTATGGCATTTCGCGCACAGAACTACTAAGCCGTCTTCTGGTCAGGACTATCTAGCAGGTCAGGTATTGTGTAATCGGGTTTAGAACCTCTGTCAGTAGGGGTACTATTTTTACCCAACATGATATACCCAACTATTCCTACTAGAACCAGTATAGCAGAGATCCATTGCGCCTGAGACCAATCAAGACCGAAGTAATCGTAGCGGGGATTGACTCTAATCGATTCCACAAAGAACCTCGCAAAAGAACTCAACATGAGATACAGAAAAAATATCTTGCCAGGGGTCTTGATCTTAGTTCGGAGTGACCACAATATAAGAAACAAGATCGCTGCGATAGTAATTTCATAGATAGGTGTCGGGAAGACTGGAGGATCTAGATGTGTACAGAACCTACCCACACAGTCTTTAATCTTGATTCCTTTCTGATAGAAGTCTGCAACATTTCGCGGGTAGTCATAAGCCCATACCCAATCAGGTAGAAAAAACCAGTCTGGCTTAGCTGCTTCATTGGCTATACCCCAATCACCATCTCCAGAAAGCTGACAACCCATACGGCCTACTCCATAGCCTCCTGCGACAGCTAAGGCTGCAGTATCCATCATTTCTCTTGGTGGTATGCCTAGCCTCTTTATATACTGATAGACACAAAAGGTTGCCAAGATCAAGCCTCCATAGATAGTCAGACCACTGCCAGAAACTAATTGGCCAATAGGGTCCTCCCAGAAAGTATCTAGATTTTCTAGAATAGAAAAGAGCCTGGAACCAATAACTCCCGTGATAGCCGCTATCAAGATGATATCGCCTGTCTTATCCGCAGGATTGATACCTATAGTGCCTGGCTTGACAGGTGCTCGATTAGCCGCCATAAAGTAGGCATATAGACCAAACAAAACGCCTGCAGCAATACCTATGAACGTATGGCCCTCCATAGTAAAGAGGACGCTGGTGGGGTCTTCTTTGAACTGAGCAAACTGTGCATAGATTACAGGTAACTTATATCCTAGGACAAAGCCATATAATGCATTGAAAATCGCTTCCTTTATCGGAGATGATGATGCTACCTTCACTTTAAGAGGAGGAATAGTACCGGCTCTATGTCTTCGTCTCAGTTCTGACCGCACTACTATAAAAGCAAAAACAAAGGTCAATCCTAAGAATAGTCCAAAGGTCTTGAACATACTCAGCCAGTTATCTACGGGGGTGCCTAATAGATCATGAAAAAAATAGGAAAGATCTGGGTACATAACTGAACTTATAAGTTGGCTTCAAAATGAAAAGACAAAGAATAAAGGTAAGGAACAACATGCAGAAACTGCCTACTCAATGGAACTGGCTAGCTTTAGGCTGATATCATATAATTTTCCTCCTCTATAGAAGGAAACTATGACCTCATCCCCTACTTTATATTTTTCTAAGCCCTCTATCAGACCTATATTAGAGGTGACCTCCTGACTATCTAAAGCGATTATGAGATCTCCAGGCAGTACTCTGCCATTACTATCTCTGGACAAGCCTTTTAATCCTGCTCTCATGGCGGGACTACCTTTTCTAACCTTAGAGATCATAGCACCACGCTGTCTGACCCTAGATTGGTTTACCAACTCTATACCCATGTACGGCCTTCTAACCTCTCCATATCTGATCAGATCAGGGACTACTAGATTGACGACATCTACAGGGATAGAAAACCCAATGCCTGAATAAGCTCCAGATGGAGAATATATTGCTGTATTCACTCCTATCAGTCGGCCTGAGGAGTCCAACAACGGACCGCCAGAGTTCCCTGGATTAATAGCGGCATCTGTCTGGATTACATCATAGATCTTTGTCCCCATAATGGAAGTAATCTCTCTACCTAGGGCACTCACGACTCCTGTAGTCAGGGTCTGATCGAACCCAAAAGGATTCCCTATTGCGTAGGCAAACTGCCCAACCCTAAGATTTCCAGACTGGCCCAAAGGCAAAGCACTGACCTTGTCTGGAGCCTGGATCTTCAATACTGCCAGATCCTTGCTTGCCTCATATCCTACTACTTCTGCATCATAACTGGTCTGATCTGATAGAGTCACAGTGAACTTATTACCACCTTCTAAGACATGAAAATTTGTGACAATATGCCCCTCATTATCCCACATAAAACCAGTCCCCGTACCTTTAGGTATCTCAGTAATGTCCATAGACCACCTAGATTGACTCAGACTAGTCGTAGTAATAAAGACCACAGAAGGTGCAGCATTTTCAAATAAATCAATGACAGATTGCTCATGAGGTCCGAAGCCTTTAGTGGCACCTATGGTTCGCTTAGTAGATTGATTATACTCCTCATTAGTAGGTTCTGAAGAGCTAAAATCCTGATTGTCAGTGGTATTTTCAGCCGCAGTAGCCGCAAAGTCCTCTTTATCAGAAAAGGTATTACCAAGTAAAAATCCACAGATTAAGAGTAACCCCGCTAAAAGTAGTTGTGTAATTTTCATAATAACTTAAGTTCAAAACATAAATTTATTAAGTACACCTTAGAAACTGATCTTGATAGACCAATATTATACGCCTAGAGACTAAGACAATACATATTAATAAAATAAATATATAACAATGAGTCTATTTTGTCTTTGTCAAAACTCTTCTTCAGACTTATCTTTGAAGTGTAATCAAGTGAAAGCACTGTGATTCTTGCTGGAGAGCAAGAATGTTATAAAAAAAAGAGAGATAATTGTTACACTGAATCCTAGGCGATTATCTACAACGAGATTGAGTTTTGTTATTTTTTTTAAGTTGGTTTTCTAAAAAAATATCGAATTTATAACAGTGTCTTTAGCTTGTCTAAGGATATGTTCATGGGATTATAATTTGCAGATGGTCGCTGGGGAGCGACCATTTTTTTTTGCCCATATGTGAACGAAAATAAAAGCCCTGAGCAAATTAAATTACTACGCAGTCTAATCCCCCTACAGTGTATTATCTAGGTCTCGATTAGTTTATACTCAAGTCTAACTCCGCATTTATAGCTTGATTCTGACTCTATGCACAAGGCTATTTTAGGAATAGAATCTATAGCCCTAATGCTGAACTGTTCTACAGGAATATCTTTGGATGGCAATGAATCAGAGAGAGCAAGATTCTCAAGACAGCAAATAGAACAGATAAATATCGCTAGTACAAGTTCAAACGGCTTATTATTCTTCATCTCTATCCTTGTATTTTTTTCCAGCAACTCTAACTGAAGCATTATCATGAATTGTTATATCTCCCTGATCCCATTTGGTATCAAATTCTGCTCTAGCAACATCTTCCATATCAAGATTTACATTTTTAGCACTTCGCGCTTTAAAACTGGCTTGATCGGAAAGCTCAACATGTATAGAATCTACTAGGAGATCTTTGACATCTGCTTTCGCTTGATTTTCTAATTCGATTTTCAATTGCGGCGCCTTGCCCTTCAGAAATACTGTGGCTTGGTTTTCTACATTAAGTGAAAGTGCTTCTGATTCAATATTGAGATCTACTCTTGCTTGGTTTTCTGCCTCTAGATTCAGGTCAATTGTGAGCAGTCCTATATTCTTAAGTTGCGCTTGGTCTCCGACTTCTATTTTGAGTTGATTCTTTTCCTTCACGCCTATACTAACTTGGAGTGGCTGGCTTGGACTAAAATTTATATTCCCTTCACGGTAAAAAACCAATGGACCATTATGAGAACATTTTACATTATTAGTAAGGTTCTCGTCCATGGTGACAGTGATAGCTGTCGAGTTAGGATCTAAGGTATAGACATAATTAGCATCCAGCTTCAGAATCTGCGTCTTGTAAGAAGACTTCAAAGTAGTAGTAACCATAACTCCATTCCCCCTTGCTCCTGCATCTACTCTTTTCACTATCATATTGCTCTTAGTATATAACAGTACAGATATGTTCATCAGCAAAAATATTCCTGCTCCTAGACAGAGTAACTTGTTTGATGTTTTCATAGTTTTGTTTTTAAGATTTGAAATTGAACTGATCAAAGAGTTGGACAAAATCCTCTATACCTACGCCTAATAATTTCATTTTCCTCACGACTTCCGGTAATTCCTCTTGCACAAATTCCTGACGTTGCAATTCTAAGATTTTGTCTGGGGCTCCTTCAGATACAAAAAAGCCAATACCTCTCTTATTCTTTATTATTCCAGCATCCTGTAGATGTGCATAACTACGCATCACCGTATTAGGGTTCACTTCTATATTAGCTGCCATTTCTCTTACAGATTGTATCTTCTCTCCTACTGGCCACTTCAAGGTGAGAATATTCTCACAGATAAGATCTGCAATCTGGAGATAGATGGACTGATGTTTTTTGAATTCCATTTATGCTTCTTTTTCCTTCAACTTAAAATAACTGACTACCCAGAGAAAGACGGCTCCAACATAGGGCAGATAAGAAGCTGCAAATGGCAGATAACCATTCTCTGCTTTATCCTTGAACTCCTGCTTTGGTTCTATAGAAAAATTACCATTCATCTCTAGACCAGTGAATAAATCACTAAAGACAATTCTGAACAACAATGCACTTACAAAAGCCACAAGTAGGGCTGTGACCAAGGAGATGATGGCCGCCTTAGGTGCTACATATTTATTTATCCAGATAGCAAATAGAAAGACTACAGAATGCAGCCCAACATATACTCTTGCAAGTGTAGAAAACCTTCCACCCATAGGTGTATCCCAGAGGACTGATCCATTTAATAATTGCACCAAATGGAAAACCAAAAAAAATAGTAGGCCTAAGACTACAGGATATAAAATCAAGGAATAGAACATACGACTCAGCATTTTCTCAAGATGGCTCGCAGGTAGAGTCAAGTAAGTCAGTCGACTCTGTGGCTGTTTAAATTCCCAGTAAATGATGCTGGTCCACATCAGCCCTCCCCCGATTAAGAAAAAGGTAAAGGTCCTAAACCAAAAAGAACTTCTCAAACTCGTCTCTCCAAAATCATTACTGATGATCTTCAAGAAGACCAATCCTACTAGGAGAATAGAGAGACCAATAAATCCATAATTGATGGACTTTTTATGGACAATAAAATCCCTCCTAATGAGATTCACTAATCTATTAATTTCAAGTTCCATAGCTGTCTAATTTAAATATTGGTTTAGGTTTTTTGCATCCTGCATTACGGCATTGAACAATACTTCTAGCTCTACTTCTGAGGCTTTGCCTGTCGTATTTGGTTGGATATTAATATAGCCTCCTGGGACAGCTTGCCTAAAAATTAAGTTCGATAGATTCTCTTCTGAAATCTCTCTATTGAAATCTAGCTTCTCCTCCAGATCAAAGACATCTTTACTGAATACAATCTGGCCTTCCTCTAGGATGATGACTGATTCTATAAGTTGATTAAGATCTCTGACCTGATGTGTAGAGATAATTATAATTTGATCCTCCTTAAATCCTCTCAGCAATGCCTTCCTGAATTGACTCTTAGAAGGTATATCCAACCCGTTAGTAGGTTCGTCCATAAGCAAGTACGTTGTCTGGGTAGCTATACCAAAAGATATATAAACCTTCTTTCGTTGCCCATAGGAAAGATCAGCAAGTGAACTTCCTTTTTCTATCTCAAATAGGCTTAAAAGTTCATCGAACTTCTTACTGTCAAATTTTGGGTAGAAAGGTCCATAAGCTGATTGGAAAGCAGCAATGGAGATAGCAGCATGATCAAAGTCCTCAGATAGGTAATAAATATCTTGGAGCATTGCCGGCTTCCTATCATCTGCGGCATGGTCCTCAATCATGACACTACCCTTATGAGGATATAGCCCCCCCATCATTAATTTCAATAGTGTAGATTTTCCGGTGCCATTTTTACCTAGTAAGCCATATATCTTTCCTGGCTTGAGTTCTAAGTTGAGATCGGCAAACAAAGTCTTCTTCTTTGTATAGCCAAATTGGAGATTTTGGATTTGTATCATTGGTGTACTGTATTAGTATATTAGTACACCAAAGTTATAATACATTTGTCCTTATTTCCAAACAACGATTAACAATTATTAAAATTATATGCGTATATAATTGTATATCAATAATTTAGGACATAAAAAAACCCACATGATGTGGGAATCATAAATAGGAATGGAAGTCTTGTTCATGATCTGAATGATTCAAAAATAAATGCTGCTTCCTTAGACCTACATAAAAAAAGAGCCATCTCACGAGACGGCTCTTAATAATATACATGATTTCTTCTCCTCTACTGGACGATCAACATCTTCTTTTTGATGCTTACAGCGTCTTTTTCGACTTTCAATATGTAATTGCCCACAGGGATATTTTCGATAGTATATCTCTCACTCGTGTTATTGATTTTATAGGTTTTTACGAGTGAGCCATTGTTATCATATAAGGTCGCTATACCTCCATCAAATGCTTCAGGAGTCTCCAGACTGAAGGCACTGCCACTAGTAGCAGGATTAGGATAGACTTTTACCTCATCCACTTGGAAGTCTTTGACCTTAGAAAGTTGGTCTATTCCTGCATTCTGGATGTGCTCTGCTACTTTTCCTACATGCTCTAGCTTCATCCTGCCTAATAAGGAGAAGACCATTAGTTGTTCATTATCAGTGCCTATGCCCACTACCTCATGTACCGTACCATTTTGCTCATCTACATACAGCATGAAGCTACCTTCCTTGTCTTTGACAGTAATAAGTTCTTCATAGTCGTTAATCAATTTGTTATTACCTACATCAAACTTCTTTCTAGCTCCGTCAGGCTTAGCGGCAACCAGCTGGAAAGATCTTATACTACCTAGAAAGTCTTGCATCTCCTGAAGGTCTTCAGCATCATCCGATTCCACTTCTACATTGATGCTATTAATCATCTCGAACATCTTACCCGTGATACTCACATTAGTAGCATCTTCTGCTTCTGCGAGATAATCAAAATGTCTATCAATTACATTCTGTGAGCTCAAAGAACTGAGACCAACAAAACTTATAACTAAGACTAATATGTATTTCATTTTTTATGCTTTTTTAAATTTAGTAAAATAGAATAGTGCACTTTACAGAGGGGTGACGAAGATCCTCCGATAGTGTTACAGAAAGCTTAAGAAACCGCTCTTTTACTCTACGAATTCATCTATTCATTCGATAAAAAGATTAATTCGAATAATCTATTCACTATTTTCAGAATAGAAACAAGACATAATTAATGAATCAAGGAATCCAATACAACCAATGGCCACCCTATGTAAAGGTTGCAACTGCACTCTCGAGTAAGAACTTTTTTAGTTCTAGAGTTTACAAATTTCCAATAGTACTAGGGTGGATATTACTTGTGGCTGGAGTAGCAGAATCAGTCTATAACTTTGCTTTTAATAAATCCTACTCCTATGAACTACTTTACTCATTAGGCTACATTGTAATTGGTGGTCTCAGTCTATGGACAGGCCTTGCCTCCAAATGGATAGCTACTCATAGCTCATGGGAAGAACGTTTTGAAAATAGATCTTCCAGTCTGAACAAGACAATCTATATAGTGCTTACAATATTGGCACTTGGCTTATTAGTAGGACGATTCTTTACCTAAGCTGAAGCACGATTAAGTTTACTGAGTTTAAACCTATTTCTGTATGATGATTCTTAGGTAGTATTTCTCTCCTGTCTCCTTTAGGCTAAGTCCTAATAAATAAAGTCCAGAATCATAATCTTCTACTCCTAGCCTCCTTTCATTAATTCCACTGATCAGCAACTGACCTTCCATAGAATATAACTCCACTAGATAGTCTGTCAATCCTAAGGACTCAATATAAATTGCATGCTGAGCTGGATTAGGGTAAATAGCAAATGGCAAAGTGGAATCGACATCAGATACTGTAGAAAGAAATTCTCCATCACAATCTTCATCTATATCATTCCCTGCTATCTCTGGTGCACCTGGGTACACCATAGCATTATTATCATCACAGTCCTCTAGATGATGAAAGCCATCTAGGTCAGCATCCGATACTACTGTGGTAACAAAAGTGTTAGTTATAATAGGAAAATTGAAGTCAAAGAAAATCTCTGCATTGTTAGAGAGCACTCTATCCTTTTCCAAATTATCTAAAGTTTGTATCTCAAAAACAACATAGCCATCATTAAAGTCATCCTCAAAAGGCAAATCAATATCTGCAAACACAAAAGAGGCCTTATCTTCCTCAACGATTACTTGCACCTCATGAGTAGCATCAACTAATCGAAGTGCGGAAATATTAAAAACTTCTTGATCTATTTCATCTTCTATCAATACATTGACTGCTGAGGCTGTACCCGTATTCTCAAATCGTATCATGTAATCAACATATCCACCTACCAAGGTGTCTAACAAGTACTCTCCTTGGAGACAGCGTTTATCATTGGGATCATAGGAATTGACAACTTCTTGATCTAGACAGGCTTGAATGCCTATATCTCTTGTACCTTGATACAAATCCACATAGCCCTTAAAGTTAATAACATCACCATTATTCAAGGGAGGGGTATCCATAGGAGAATTCAGACGAAAAGTAACATGAATCTCCTCTTCTTCAAAAGGTAATAGTTCTTCAAAACTATATAAGAGATAATCTTCAGAAAGCATCATTTCAGGATCTGAAGACAAGTACTCGAGATGCTCACTGTCATAATAAAAATAGAATTCACCAGTCGCCGCCGTATTACCTATGTTGCGGATTACAATTTTGTAGCTGGATTCAAACCCCGGCCTTGGCGTATCAAGAGGTATAATTTTAATAGATACATTCTCCGTGAGGTTGGCCGTAGGAGAGATACAGAAATCTTGACTGATTTTTTCCTGCATCGTCAAGTCTACATCGACTAATTGAGGAGTGACTTGAAAAGCATTGTTTGACAGACTACTTAGAACTGTATACGATCCATGCGGAACTGGAAAACCGTAGCTGCCACTAGTACCTACATTTCTTACAGAGTAGACTGCCGTATCTAAGTCAAATTGCAAATCAAGGAAATTGGACACTAAAGTCGAGTTATCATCACAGTCTCCACTTGCGTCAAATCGAATGCTGCCCTCCATTGTATTTGTACTCAACCAAAAATAGGGCGGAAAATTGCATGCTTCCGAAAAGGCAACTTTCTCATCTTCTAAAGAGGGTGATTGTTGCAAGTTTGAAATTTCCTCCACTCCATCCACACAGATAGCAACCTGGTCATCATCATCCAAATACAGAAAATCAATTAGATCGATATTGCCATTAGATAGATTGAGGTATTTGAGACCAGGTCCAACTTCCTCAATAAATATTCCACCACTAGCCTGTGAAAGATCTAGAATCTCTATAGGATTATCGTGACATGAAAGTCTAAATAAAGCTTCGTTGGATGTTAGGTTTAGTTCTGTTAATTGATTCGCACCAACATTAATATTCGAAAGCAAAGAACAGACGGATAAATCTATATTTCTTAGCTGGTTACCAAAGGCATTTAGAAGAAACAGCCTTTCGCAACTGGACAAATCAATACGTTCCACTTTGTTGTCGGCAAAACTAAGGCTAGATAGATTCCGGCAGTTATCAACATTCAATTCTTCGATGTTATTCTTATCACATTGAATAGTCTCAAGCACAGGATTATTGGAAAGATCAAGAGAGGTCAGCTGATTTGTATTCACCCTTAGGTCTTCAAGCTCGGAGTTTTGAGAAAGATCAATTTGCTCCAAATTATTTTGTTCACAATCTAAGAATCTTAAATCTTCATTCTTGGTAACATCTAAGGCAGACAGTTCATTGTTACTACAACTTAAAGTCGTCAATCTATGGAGTCTTGCTAAGTCAAGTGTCTCGAATTTATTATGATCACAGATTAGTCTTGAAATCTTTGTATTCTGAGAGAGCTCTAAGGAGAGCAACTCATTTTCATAACATTCTAGGACAAATAGATCGAAATTATTTCTTAGATCTATACTGGTTAAGTTATTTCTGTAACACTTTACCTGATTGAGTGCATTATTAGAAAGATCCAAACTGGTCAACTCATTATCAAAACAATACAATAGGTAAATCTTGGTGTTCTGGGAAAGATCTAACTGTTTCAAACTATTACCAGAGATGTCTAATATTCTTAGTTCTGTATTTTGTGAAAGATCTACTTCAGTAAGCAAATTATTATCCACATGCATGTAGACTAAATTAGTGAATGCTTGTATGCCTGTGAGGTCTGATATGCCTTTACGGTCTATCCACAAACTATCTTTAATTTCAGCTTCAGATATTTGGATGACATTATCTCCGTTAATATCAACCCCCTCAGATATTAAAGCACTTAGAAAGGCCGAATCGGGGATATTAACATCTTGAGCAATTAGAAAAGAATTAAAAAGCAACAGAGCAAATATGGTAAGTTGTTTCATGTAGAATAATGATTTCAAGTAAGATAATTCTTTTTCCTCATAGTGAATAAAATCAGAATAAAAAGATTCTACCTGAGACAGCAACTTACTATTAGCACCTTTCTATAAAGCTGACAAAATATTTCTAAGAATAAAGAACAACCAAGAACTCATGAAATAGCTATGAATAAACCAAACTATTTGCATCTTTACTTCCACACTAGGCAACCGTGAACAAGTCAGATTCAGAGCACATAATAAAAATCAGCGACCAACTCTATACTGCGTCCAAATCTATAAGGATACTAAGGAATATAAACTGGCCTGCGACAGTTCGCAAAGAATTTTTGGCTAGCGGCGGCACTAAGTTACCACAGGTTACTTATCCTTCAATAGACCCAAAACCAATTATACTAGAAATAGATAAAGCCCGTAAACTTATTCCAGAAAGCAGCCTAGTGAAAAATTGGGCACATGGCATTGCCGACACCTTGCACAATAGTGCTCTCATGATCTCTAAGCTTGGGCAGGCAGAATTCTATACTTATTCGCAAAAGCTCTATGGCTCACCGAGACAGATGTTGCCTGATCAAAAGAACAACTCCCTCGATCTTGCCAATCATTTTGAGAAAATGTATTTCAATATAAATAAGCTCGGCATTGACTCTCACAGCACTTCTGACCTAGGTGCTGAAGTCGTACAAGCGAGGATGAAGGAAGAGGTAGATAGGATGTTCGGCCCAGATGCTCCAGAAGTAATTATAGATGCAGATGTCTCATCAAAAGCTATCGCCGGAAGACGACGTATCCGTATACGTGAAGATGCGCTCTTTTCAGACATGGATATCGATCAGCTCATCCACCATGAAGCTTTTATACATGTCGCCACTTCCATCAATGGTCACAATCAAGATAAATTAAAAATACTCTCTGCCAGTCATCCTGGCACAACGAAGACTCAAGAAGGCCTAGCCGTTTTTGCAGAATATATTACAGGACATCTAGACTTAGATAGACTCAGAAGATTATCCGACAGAATACTGGCTATACAGATGGCCATAGATGGTGCAGACTTTATAGAAGTCTATCGCTTTTATCTTGAGCATACTGGGAATAAAGAAATAGCCTTTGAGAACTCTAGACGGGTATTCAGAGGTGGCGTCATGACTGGAGGCGCTCCTTTCACTAAAGATATCGTCTATCTTGATGGCCTTCTGAATGTGCATAACTTTCTCAGAACGGTAGTCAGTGATGGACGAGCAGATGTACTGCCACTCCTCTTCGTCGGAAAGTTAGATCTCGAAGATATGGCAGAGATGGTACAGTTCAAAAAACTTGGTTTACTTAATGCTCCCAAATATCTACCCCCTTGGATAAAAGATGTCAGGTTCTTACTGACCTACCTGGCCTATTCTTCCTTTCTTAATAATGTAGAGCTCAATGATATGAAACCGCATTATAGACGTATGGTGGATGTTTTATAATTGACAATTGATAATTGATAATGGATAATGGATAATTGATAATTGATAATTGATAATTTTAGGAAATAGCAAAAAAGACAATGAGAAATTATACAGTTAAAGACAGGTTTTTAAAATATGTACAGATAGATACGCAAGCGGATCCGTTTTCGAATTCTGTACCCTCTACAGCTAAGCAATTAAATCTATCTCGGGAGCTCAGTAAAGAATTAGAGGCCATGGGCATAGAACACGAACTTTCTAAGGAAGGCTACATCTACGCTTCTATTCCTGCTAATACGACTAAGACCAAGGTGCCCAAAATATTCTTTTGTAGTCATGTAGATACGGCTCCTGATTGCAGCGGCACTAATGTACAGCCGATAGTGCATGAGAATTACCAAGGTGGAAGCATCACTCTACCGGATGATCCTGAGCAAGTAATTACAGAAGAGAAATTTCCGGAACTAAAAGATAAAATCGGGCATGACCTGATCACTGCTAGTGGACTGACTCTATTAGGCGCAGATGACAAATCCGGTGTGGCAAGTATAATGGATGCTGCCTATCAATTGGTCAATGACCCTAGCATCATACACGGAGAAGTTAAATTATTTTTTACAACTGATGAAGAAATCGGAAGAGGCGTCGCACATGCGGACCTAGACAAGATAGGAGCTGACTTTGGTTACACTTTAGATAGTGGGAACATCGGCAACTTTGAGTATGAAAATTTTTCTGCCAACAGCTTCAAGATAAAAATCACTGGAGCAAGTGCCCATCCTGGTTATGCCAAAGGCAAGATGGAAAATGCCATCAAGATAGCAGGAGAAATAGTTGCTGCCTTACCTAAAGATAAACTCAGTCCTGAATCTACTTCTGACATGCAAGGATTTGTTCATCCGACTAATGTGCAAGGCCAGCTAGAAGAAGCAACGATCTCTTTCATCATCAGAGATTTCAAAACAGAAAATCTTGCAAAACATGAAGGACTGCTAGAAGACATCACAAAGGAGGTCCTAAAAAACTATCCACGTTCTAGATATGAACTAATCTCTACAGAACAGTATCGAAACATGAGAGACGTCATAGACAACCATATGCACATCGTAGAGTACGCTGAACTAGCTATGAAAAATCTAGGTATCCCTTACAATCTAGGACCTATCAGAGGTGGTACGGATGGTGCAGTATTATCACATAAGGGCCTACCTTGTCCCAATTTATTTTCAGGCCAACATGGCATCCATTCAAAACTAGAATGGACTTCTGTGCAAGAGATGCAGTCAGCAGTAGACACTATTATAGAGATATGTAAAATAACTGAACAGAAGGCATGAAGATCATCCAACTAGCCATACTGAGCCTAGCACTCTTTCTTTCTTGCAAAAGTGACAATTCAGACTTTACTGTCCAATCTAATAAACTGACCCCGTATGAGGCGGCAGTCAGTCATCCCATGACTGAATTTAAGGGAATGACGATAGACAGTAGGTTCCTTCCTCCAGAAGGCTATACCAGAGTGCCAGCCAAAGAAAATTCTTTTGCCTCCTACCTCAGAAAACTACCTTTAAAAACTCCAGGGTCTAAGGTACTGCTCTTCGACGGGACAACTAAACAGAATGAAGTCCATGAAGCAGTTATAGATCTTCCAATCGGAGACAAAGACTTGCACCAATGTGCTGATGCCATTATGCGCCTCAAAGCGGAACACCATTGGCTACAGAAGGAATATGAAAAAATATACTTTCACTTCACCAATGGATTCCGAGTAGAATATAATGAATGGCGTAAAGGCAAGAAGATGATCGTCAATGGCAATAGAACTTACTGGGACAGAAGAAAACGAGAATATACCGAGAGCTACAGCAGCTTCTGGGAATACATGGAACTCATCTTTACCTACGCAGGTACTATGTCCTTATCCGTTAGCCTTGACAAAACCTCATTAGATGATATACAGATTGGAGATATTTTTGTACAAGGGGGCTCTCCTGGGCATGCTGTCCTAGTTGTAGACCTAGCAGAAAACGAAGAAGGCGAAAAAATCTTTATGCTTGCACAAAGCTACATGCCTGCGCAAGAGATTCACATACTAAAGAACCAAGGAAGCGAAATAAGTCCCTGGTATTCTATACCTGAATCCAATGAACTGCTGACACCAGAATGGACTTTTAAAAAGAGCGACCTGAAGAGATTTAGAAAATAAGAGTAGCCAATTTTAAGTACAGTTACTTATTGATATTCCATACAAAATGGTTATTATTAATAAACAAAACATAACTTCTAAATTTAAACCACTTACTACCATGATGCCAGAATACAACTTTTTAGCAATTGCAGTCGCAGCACTTGTACCTATGATTCTTGGAGCTCTATACTATGGCCCAATATTTGGAAAAGCCTGGGCAGCTTCGCAAGGTAAAACAATGAAAGAATTAGAGCCCAATAATATGGCGCTCACTTATGGTCTTGCACTTCTAGTCGCTTTCATTCTAGCTTTCTCTATCAAGACTAATATCGAACTGACACATAAAGATGTTAATGATGCTGGAGAACTATTTTTTGGAAGCTTTCACACCTTTAAGCATGGCGCTCTGCATGGTGCAATGGCTGGATTAATGGGAGTCATCCCTGTTGTAGTTTCATTGAGCCTTTTCCATAAAATGTCAGGGAAAAACATACTTCTCAATGTTGTCTTTTGGCTGTTAGCCATGGCAATCATGGGTGGCATCTTGGATGCTTGGGTATAGATACTCACACATAAAAGCAGAAAAGGGAGTTCAAAATTTGGACTCCCTTTTCTGTTTTTAAAACCACCCTAACTACCCTTACAGTAAGCCCCGGGCCTGAAGGTCTTTTTCTAATTGTTCTGGATTTGAAAATTTTATGGCTTTCATACCTAGTGCCTCAGAACCAGCCACATTATCTGCATTGTCATCAATAAATATGCTTTCTGCTGGATCTAGCCTATATCTTTCGAATAAGATCTGATAGATTTCAGGGTGAGGCTTGATGCACTTTTCTGTTCCAGACACCACAATACCTTCAAACCACGATAGAAATTCATAGCGCGATTGTGCAATAGGAAATGTTTCTGCGGACCAATTAGTAAGCGCATAGACTTTGTAATCCTGAGAGCTGACGAACTGCTTGAGAATTTCTACAGTCCCAGCTATAGGACCTCCCAGCATTTCCTCCCACCTTCCGTAGTAAGCTTCTATTTGAGTTTTCCACTCTGGATGTGCTTGCACCAAACTCTCTGTCGCTTCCTGCAAGGATCGTCCAGCATCCTGCTGAATATTCCACTCCATCTTGGTGACAGTAGACAGGAAAGACTCCACCTCCGCTTCGGTATCAAAAATAGTACGGTAGACATAGCGGGGATTCCAATCTATGAGTACTCCTCCTAGATCAAAGACAATGTTTCTTATGTTGCTATAATTTTCCAACGGAATAATTATTCTACGATCTCCACAGAGGTTATATCGTCGCCCATTCTGATATCATTGACGACTTCCTGATCAGCATCAGATTTCACCTTACCGAATACAGAATGATTCCCATCTAACCAAGGTGTGGCTACATGTGTAATAAAAAACTGACTTCCATTAGTCCCCGGTCCAGCATTGGCCATAGAGAGTATACCAGGGCTATCATGCTTGAGGTCAGGATGGAACTCATCACCAAACTTATAGCCCGGTCCTCCTGTACCTCTACCTAGTGGACAGCCACCTTGGACCATAAATTCGGGAATGACTCTATGAAAAAGAAGACCATCATAGTAACCTGCCTTAGCAAGCTCCACAAAGTTACAGACTGTCTTAGGCGTCTTAGTCGCAAATAAGGTAAGGTTGATATCTCCTTTACGTGTATGCAGTATAACATCGATATCTTTATCATAACTGGCAGATTCCATCGCCATATTTATCAGAGCCGGATCTATTTTATCTAAAGCTGACATATTAAATTTTTATCGTGATTCGTTGAAAAAAGGCCAAAGGTAATAAAGCAAGTACATATTCGCCCAATTCCTCTATTTACAACTTTTCTGCATTTTGGAGCAAAAAACATGCTCAATGTTTAAACATTGATGTTTAAACAACGTTATTTGCACTGTGAAACTTGAAGCAGCAATAAAACAAGGCAAACCCTTTAAGTGTCCTTACGAGAAGGCCTTAGTCAATCTGATATATACCAAGAGTTGGATAGATCAGGAAATGGGTCAGTTCTTTAAAAGCATAGAGGTCACAGGTAAGCAGTACAACATTCTCAGAATACTGAAGGGGGCTGATGCACCAGTCAGCAATGCTTACATCAGAGAAAGGCTACTAGACAAGCTTTCTGATGTATCCAGAATAATAGAAAGAATGGAAAAGAAGAAGCTTGTGCACAAGGCGGCTTCAAAATCAGACAGACGATTAGTGGAGCTTTCACTAACTCCTAAAGGACTAGAAATTCTAGAAGAAGCTGAGAGCATGAAAGGCAAGCGTAATAAAGTTCTAAACAACTTATCTGTTGCCGATGTCAAGAAACTAAACCTGCTACTGGATAAGCTCAGAAATAAAAATTAAACAAACATGATCAGAAACTACCTCTATTTACTCTGTGCTATTACTTGCATCTCTTCTGTATTATTCTCTTTTACGAGCTATAATGAATTACATCATGAAGAAATAGACCTAGAAAAGAGCACAGTAAGCTGGACTGGCAAGAAAGTTACAGGCAGTCACGAGGGAACCATTAACCTCAAATCAGGTAAGCTATCCTATGAAAGGACCAGTTGGTCAGGAGGTGAATTCGTCATGGATATGCAATCTATCTTGTGCACAGACCTTCAAGGCAAGAAAGCCAATAGTCTAGTCTCACATCTCAAGAGTCCAGATTTCTTTGATGTCGAAAACCACGGAGAAGCAAAATTTATCATTCGGTCAGTAGAAAGGCTTAGAGGAACATATTATACTGTAAAAGGTGACCTGACTATAAAAGGCATCACGAAGCCGATTCAATTCATGACCTTAAAAGAAGATAACTCAGTCAGTGCGGACATAACCATAGACAGAACAGCATATGATATTAAATATGGCTCTGGGTCATTTTTTGATGATCTCGGTGATAAAGCCATTGATAATGAGTTCCAATTAAAAGCTAATTTAGTACTTAAATAATTTTTTTGAATTTAACTTATATAAAACAAATGAAGAATATTCTATTTATAGCCTTGGCTACATGCCTATTCGCAGCATGTCAAAATGCCTCTAAAGATGCAGGTGCTGCAACTGCTGCAGTAAAAGATACCGCAAAGAAAATGACAACAGCTGCTACTAGTGGCATCACTAAAGACTACAAAGTTATCCCTGGTGGATTAGTAGGCTGGAGTGGTCGGAAGATAGCAGGTGAGCACACCGGTTCTTTAGCTATTTCTGAAGGAACGCTAAATGTAACTAACGGAGCAGTGACAGGTGGTACTTTCACCATAGACATGAACTCACTTACTTGCACAGATTTAAAAGCTGGCGAAGGAAAAGAAGATCTAGAAGGTCATCTAAAAAGTGAAGATTTCTTTAATGTAGCAAAACATCCTACATCTACATTTACAATTACTTCTGTAGATGGAAATAATGTAACGGGTAATCTTACGATGATCGGTCAGACTAAGCCTGTAACTTTTCCAGCAAATATGGACATCCAACCTGAAGGGTCAACAATTCAGACCAAAGCATTCAATATAAACAGAACTGATTGGGGGCTAAAGTATGGTTCAGCTTCTTTCTTTGATGGTCTTAAAGATAAAGCTATCAATGATGAGATCACTTTACAACTACGTTTCAAGGCAGTATAAACCATAATCCACTCTAAATAAAAAAGAGCAGACTGAGAATTTCAATCTGCTCTTTTTTTTTATATCGACAATATCGGACTCAGTTATAACCTGATGAACTTTTCTACTAATTGCTTATTTGATTTAGTCTGTACTTTCAATAGATAATATCCACTCTCTATACTTCCAAGATCAACGGTTCTGAGATTATTATTCCCTTTCATTGATGTCATTAATTTTCCAGTAATATCAATAATATGATAGCTCTGAATCTCTTCTGTACAGCTAATAAAAAGTACGTCACCTGCTGGATTAGGGTAGACTTCTAAAGCGACCTCCTCTTCGGTTAGATCGTCTGCACTGACACTTCCTGTAATTATAAAATTATCCATTAGGACTGCATCGAAGGTTAAAGAATTTCCAAAATCAGGTCCTGTCTGAGTCAAAAACTTCATATCGAGGACGCCTTTAAAATTAGCAGGCAATTGTATTCTTTGATTTACTTTTTCAGCTTCAGGCTGGATATAAATATAACTTTCCTTTGTATTCTCTCCTGTCAATATTAATTGGGTGGAACTGCTTTCTTCTGAAGCGAATTCCATTACATCGTTACGATATTGCGTTAGATCAAATGTCAGCAACGGTGTTTCCATAGATTCTAAATCCAAGCAGGTCCTAAGAGTTGCAGATATGGGGCTGAAAAAATCTAAGTCAAAGTCCCAATTCTTTTCACTGTCAGGACAGAGAGGACCATTTGCTGATTCTGTGACTCCTGTTGTATAGAATGCGGAGTTGCTCAAATTTTGCGAAGTGACCATTCCCAAATTAAACAAAGACCTATTGGTTTGTATAAAAAGTTCTGCATTTAGATCAGCTTCAGAACCAAGGCCATTGAAGTACTCTCCAGTTATAGTTTCTAGATACTCTAAGCCAAATGCACCTTCATTGTCTGAGGTATCATTATCACCATCAAGATTCACATTGACACTATATAATAATTCTTCAGAGGCATCTACAGCAATTTCTTTTGTATAGACCTGTGATGCACCAGGAGGTAGATCAGCCAGCAACACAATGGAATCTAAAAGAATAACCGAATTATTTTCATCCGTTATAATCAGATTCATAAAAGTACCCATCGGAAGAGCAGTACAAGATTCATTAGCAACTGATACATCAATATCAAATGTCTCAGCAAAGCACTCTGCAGCTGGCGAACGTGCTATTACTGATATATTATTCTCGGTATACTCTGCAGCTCGTATTAGATCAAATGCACTATTGTTCTCAAAAACTGCATCATCAAAATCTAAAACATAATCCACAAAAATGAAACTGTTATCTATAAGCAGAAAGGAATCCACATTGAAGGTCATTGACTCCCCTGGTAAAATATCTGTGGTCAGTGGAATTCGGGCTTCATTGAAGTTATTACCCACTACCGCTTCAAGACTATCTAGACCAGAATACAGAACCGTACCTCTATTAGTCACTGTAAAAGTGAGTGGAAGATATCCACCCCAGTCACAGGTCCTGATAGTAGTACCCGAACCATTGATAGCCAGATCAAGGCCATCTGTGGCAATGCTTTCTCCTGGCAAGCCTACAGCCTTCCATGCTTCTTGGATATTATGTAACATTTCAGGATCACCTGCATAAAACTCTTCTGCCGCTAATAGACAAGCTTCATAGTAGGCATTATAATCAGAAGACTCCATGAGGTAGTGCCTATTGGTATGAAATATAAATTGTGCAGCTTCTACTACACCTACGCCTGTAACGTTATACTCGTCGCCATCCAGATTAGTGCCTGATCGCCCATCGGAAAGCATGACATAAAAGAGATTACCTATAGAACTATTGATATGTACATCTGCACCATCTTGCCAGTTAGGTCCACCGTAGTACTCAGGGTCTCCTACAGACGTAGGATCATCCATCACCCTAAATGGTTCATTATCTTCCGACAGTGCAAATGAATTTCCTAGAGTCCACGAAAAGTTTTCTTCATCGACCATATACTCTAGATAGTGTCCCATTACATCTGCGAGACTTTCATTGATTGCCCCAGACTCATTAGAATAGATAAGCCTAGATGTATGGTCTATAATTCCATGCATAAACTCATGTGCCAAAACCTCTGCAGTTACCAACGGTCCATGATTACAATCTCCATTTCCAAACCAAGCGTAAGTGCCATCCCAATATGCATTGACGAAATTAGTGCCACCTCTAGCATGCACAGATACATTCATAGAGCGATCCTCATCATCTAGACCTAACCAGTCAAAGTTGTCTCGCAGCAGATCATAATACCTAGAGGTAAGATAATGCGCATCGACTGCTACTTCATTCTGCTCCTCATTTTCAAGATCAAAATGAGAAGTAGTACTGGTAAAGTTCCCCGAACCATCATTTAGAATATTTATACCATTAGCACATCTGGTAGGATCCCTCAGTATGAACTCATCTGGTGCTATAGAATCTACTATAAAAGTCTGCTCTCCATAGTACCTTGTCTTTCCAGAACCAGGAACTCCGTGACCCTCATGTAGGTCTAACTTATGTAAAATAATTCCTGAATGTGCATCTACATAATACTCATAGGCTTCTATAGGAGTATGACTCCTTAATTCAAATCTGTATACTAGGTTGTAATTACCATTATACTTTATCAACTGTTGATTAATAATATTCAACTCTGGAACTGGCGCCGCTGACTTAGTATGTGCTTGCCACTCATATTCCTCGGCAGCCATATCAGACATGGCTATGGATAAGGCCTGCTCAGCACTCAAGATTGGAGTCAATTCCACATCAATAGCAGGAAGAAAATTTCCATTGGCAGCTGTTACATATTTATCCTTAGCATGTAGAATGTAGCTAGCCCCAAATACAGGAATTCCTTCATGTACTTGCTGATATCTCACATGACTAAAATTATTGAGGCCCCTCTGTTCTTTTATGACTACAAATTCATCTCTCGGAGTTAGACCCATCTCCGTAGAGTATCTATCAAAGAATTCTTCAACTTTCAAATCTTGCTCTGAGGGTCTAAAAACAGCAAAACGGTCTACAGCAGCATCCTTAGAAGAATCTTGGGAAAAGAGAGACAAGCATAGAAAAATAAATGGAAGTAGTAGGTAATATTTCATCGTTCTATATTTAGGTGTAACTGAAGATGATGAAAATTTCTTTGATTACATAAAGTATCTATTAACAAATCACCCTTAAGACAATTAAAACATAACTAACATACCCTATGAGGTACCGATATAAGCTACTCTACCCTAATTCTAAGACCATGGGGCTATGATCTGAAAGCCCTTCTTCCCGCCATTCGTGGAGATAATAGCAGTCACTGGAGATCGCGAGGAGATTTTTGTGCACATAAGTATGGTCATATCTATAACCATTCCCTTGATGACTATACCAAGAGTACTCTTTCACCTGACCATGCTTATATCTGAAGGCATCCTGATACCCATCTGCTTCCAGAGCAAGTAGCTTGTCTTCGTACCAGAATGAATTACCAACCTGATCGATATAATTCTTTCCTGAATTAAAATCACCTACCATTATATGAGGCACTTCTGATGCTGCGCAGTCCAACAAGAAATCAAATAACTTATGCTTCTTCTTGTGTGGCAAGTACATTCCAATTACTGTAAATGCTTCAAACTCAGCAGACAGCACATTAGCAGAGTAATTTTCATCACTGTCTGGATGGAGTCTCCCATTAAAGGGAAGCTTAGAGAAAATAGCGACACTATTATCAGCAGTCTTGGCATTAGAAACCAACTGAAATCTATATCCGCTAGCCAGCAGGTTAGCCCTTATCTTTCTACCTGATTCATTATTCCTGTACTCAGAAAGGACAACAACTTCTGCAGCTAGGGTGGTCAGGCGGGAAGTGATCTTTAATAATCGGCTTCCTCCTCCCTGCCTAATATTCCATGATAAGATTCTTAACATCTCATTGATATCTGATTAACGTTATAAAAACTTTAGTAGAGAATATGTTTGCATTGGACGGAAAGAAAAGGCAGTTCATCCTATCGATGTAACTAGAACTAGAGTTCATCCGTTCAAGAGGCATATACATTCGAACTATTTATTAATCCAAAAATTATTGCTACATGAAAAATACCAAATCTTGGTTCTCATTATTAAGCCTTGCCCTACTTTGCTCACTTAATCTTTCTGCTAGTTCGGTAGGCACACCAGAGAATGGCAATCCTTCATCTATTTCAGAACAGGTGCAGAAATACCTACAAAAAATCGATTTAAAAAATCTTGACGAAGAAAAAACTGTACTGGTCGACTTTATGCTCAATGATAGAGGCGAAATATTAATCTTGAGTACCAGTGATAAGACTATGGATAAGACGATTAAGTCTAGCCTAAACTATAAAACTGTAGAAAACCATAACCTCAATCTAAACTCGACCTATACTCTGCCTATAAAATTTAGAAAATAGAATAAACAGGATGTGAGGATCACTTACAGGAACAATAGTCCGGTTATTGATCTACATGAATGATAAGACAATATGCTTGCTTGGACTTACAGAAAAACAAGGATGTTAAAGTTGTATTAGTTGGTTAGCATAGGCCTCACTTTAGAGTGAATGAGGAATGTGCAATTTATATTGATCAGGAAATCCTAGACCTAGAATAAGTGATCAATATCTGATTTGGAGGTGGTCGGCGTAGCCGGCCACCTTTTTTTATATACATTTAGAGCTATGGGAGACATAATACCTCCCTTTTGTATTCCCACTCAAACAAGGTTTTATATTCCAATTGAAAAAACTTAACTTTTCCTGTGACGCTATTGAAATACAAGGAGTAAGCTATATAACATTAGTCAATCATTGTACAATCCACCAAATCCAACAAAATGAATAGGATTAAATTCTTTGCGATCTCTATTATTCTCTTCTGTTTTATAGCATGCAATAGAGATAACGAATTCAACAGAAGTGAAACTACTAAAACTATAGAGGGCGACTTTTACATCCAAGGAAGTGTCAATGGAAGAATACTTGGGGAGAACAACCAACCCATAAGTTCAGCCTTAACTTCTCTTAATGGGAAAACAACTCAAACTGACGAAAACGGATTCTTTAGATTCAAGGACATCAACATCTCCAACTCCGGCAGTCTCATTAAAGTACAAAAGGATGGATACTTTGATGCATTTAAATTTACTCAGATAGTAAGAGCCGAAAATTCTTATCTAGAAATAAAACTCATTCCTAATAACGTGTTAGGAACTTTTAATAGTGATGTGCCGGCAGAAGTAAAGCTGAATGGTAATGCCCGTGTCAGTCTTCCTGCTAATATTACTACTCTATCAGATGGCACTCCCTATGAAGGTAAAGTGTCTATTTCTGGGTATTGGTTTGACCCAAATTCGGAGGACTTAGGGACAGAAATGCCAGGAGATCTTAGAGGCATCAATGAAGATGCTGAAGAGGTCCAATTAGCAACTTATGGAATGATGGCCGTAGAACTTGAAGGAGAGCAAGGACAAAAGCTGTCCTTAAAAGAAGGCATGAAAGCCACTCTCATCTTTCCTCAGGCTACTGGTAATAATACCCCTAATACAATACCGATGTGGCATTTGGATGAAGAAAGCGGAATTTGGGTAGAAGAAGGGACTGCCACTCTTGTAGAAAACAGTTATGTAGGCGAGGTGTCTCATTTTTCCTTTTGGAATTGTGATATTCCTTTTCCTTGCGTAAGCATCTATGGAAAAGTAGTCAATAAAAGTCTTACCCCACTTGCAAACAAGTCAGTTTATATTAGGGATAACAATTCTGGAATCACCACCCACGGCTACACAAACGAAAGAGGAATTTTCAAGGGTAAGGTACCCAAGGATATTGACTTGACTCTAAGCATGAAGATATGTGGAGATGAGAAGCTAGAAATCAATCTTGGTGCTTTGACAGAAGACACTAACCTGGGTGATATAATCTTGACCGATAACATTTCTAACCTCACAAATCTTACTGGCTTTCTTACAGATTGCCAAGGAGGAGCCCTAACTAATTCCTATTTTATCATCAACGTAGAAGGAATTGAGGATGTCTATATTCATTCGGCTGAAGGGCCTTTCAATATACAGATATTGACTTGCGAAAATCTTAGCGGTTCACTCAAGGTGTACAACCTAGACACAGGACAAGCTTCAGATGCTCAATTTTTTTCCACTTCAGAAAATCAGATAGCCTTAGGAGAAATCAATGTCTGTGATGACTTTAATAGTGAAGAATTTATAATATTCAGAAGAGGTACTGGGCCGGAAGTCCGAATAAACTCGGCTCGGGTAAGCATAATCAATGATAATTATGTGTACATCAATAGTGAACAAGGCGTACAACCCGAGCTGAATTTTATAGACATCTTTAATAGTACGGATCAGAACCTAATTTCATTTGCTACCCTTGTTAATATAGGGTCCATAGGTAACCAAGGCCAATATGGTACTACAAACTTTTCATTTCCTTTAAGTTTTACCCCAGAAGGTCAACTTAGTGTAGGAGACTTCATAGAAGGAGAAACTTCAAATAGTGTCCGAGAATTCTTCTTCAAACTAAAAGTGGATGAAAAAATAAGCTCCCCTGCCATAAGTGGAGTTGCCTGGCAAGACCTCAACGAAAATGGAATACGTGAATCAGGCGAGGCGCTGATATCCGGCAAAACCGTGAGACTCAATGGGCCTTTTGACAACCCTATTGTAGAAACAAAAACTGATGCGGAAGGTAAATTTTCATTTCCTCTTATGAGGCCAGACCATGAATATTACCTCTCTTATGAGCTAATAGGAGATGAAGAGCTAACTACAGCAAACCAGTCAGATGACGAAAATGACTCAGACTTCCTGCTTCAAGATATAAGCACCTATGCTACTGAATCATTTTTTCTTACTGCCGGAGAAGAGGTTACAAACATTGGCTTAGGCTTTACAAGCTTATCTGAGCTTAGATGTGATATAGATTATATCTGCTGTCCTCCTCAAGGGTTTACAGCCAGCATTATAGGAGGGTCTCCTCCATTTGAGGTAACCACCTACACTAATGGTCAGATATATAATCAAGAATCCTATACATCAAACACTTTTTCTCATGTGATCGCAGATCAAGGCATATACACTATTACTATAATAGATGTCGATGGCATAGAATGTAAAGTTAGAAATTTTGAAGTAGGAGATTATGCAAATAATATATCAGGCAAACTATGGCTGGATAACCCTAGTGGGATTCCTGACGAAAACGACCAAGGTGATATCATCTTGGTAAGTGTCGAGGTAATTCTAGTCAATTCGCAAAATGAAGAAATCAGAACTACCAGAACAGACGCTAATGGAGAGTATGTTTTCAACAACATGCCAGAAGACAGCTATAGGATAAAAGTAGTGCCGCCAAACAATTATGAATTCCTTACTCAAGGAGATTCAGAAGACCCTACTAAAAGCCATATTGATCCCAACACAGGATTTTCTCATGAAGAAATGGTAGGAAGATACGATCTTAACATACCACATATAATCAATGCAGGACTTAAACAATAAAGCTACTTGCAATCGATAGACAACATACAAGAGATAATCCAAGGCTGCCTAAAAAAGCAGTCCAGATATGAAAGAGCTTTGGTAAACAAGTTCTCAGGATTACTTTATGCTATCTGCAAAAGATATATGAGAGAGACAGAATATGCTAAAGACCTCTTGCAAGAATCACTTATGAGAATTTTTAAAAATCTTGATAAATACAATGCTGAACTTGGAAGTTTTGAATCTTGGATAACGACCATTACAATACGACAATGCCTAACTAAGCTCAATAAAAGGAAACTTGCGGTATTAGACATAGACTCCTTTCAATCTTCTGAGGCTAGTGTAGGCATGGACACAGAGCTACTAGATAATCACGATACAAAAATTTTGCTAAGGCTGATTGGAGAATTGCCCGACGGATACAGACTTGTATTTAACATGGCTGCTATAGATGGCTACTCACATAAAGAAATAGCTGATACTTTGAATATAAACATCAGTGCTTCCAGATCAAGGCTCAATAGAGCAAAAAACATACTAAAGCAAAGAGTTCTTACTCTACAAAACAATGAATCATGGGTCAACACGATATAGGAGATTATTTCCAAAAAAGAGTCTCTGGCTATAGCGAAGAAATAAATACTGATGAAGTCTGGGATCAACTTAATCTAGGTGAAGAGAGAAAAAAGAAAGGCTTCTTCTACTTTCTACTTGGAGGCTTATCCCTTGTATTAATGTTCGTGGGAGCTAACTTATTACTTGACACATACTCCGCTAATGAAACAATAGAAAAGACAGAATACTCACTCAATAGAATGAGTGAGAAAACTAGTAATACTCACCCTGTTTCAAACTCAAGAAACCAAGGCACCAAAAAAGCACAAGAGACAAAAACATTTCTTGAAAATCAAAACACTAAAGCTAAACCTGCATCACAACCAGAAATAACTTTTCTTGCTGCTGAAAAGGCAGTTAGAAAAACCAATAACCTCATTAGTGTAAAATCAAAAAAACTTCACCAAACCAAGCATAATGAGAAACTTTTAAATAATAATTTGGTCAGTCCTTTAATGACGCTAGGTGCCAAAGTACCGAATAAGAATAAAGAGCAACTCAGTACACCGAATAAACTAATGGCTATTGAAAAAATAGAAACTCAAGCACCCAATACTTTGTCCAAATCAATCAGACCAACTATTACACTTGAACTCTCAGCAATTGACCTTATACTACCTTCCCCTGAAAAGGCTAATCAAAGTTATTCCGCTAGTGTATATAGTGGCATTTTCTTTCTTTCCAGACAACTAGATCCAATCTTTGATGAGCTAGATAGTCACATAGAACTAAGAAATTCTTCTGAGACACAATTAGAAATGTTCTCAGCAGGCATAGAACTAAGTTACCACCTTAGGTCAGGCTTCTATTCTAAACTAGGACTAGAATACCAAGCACTAAACGAACTCTTTCAACACCAACAGACCTCTTCGGAAACTAACATATCTACTAATGAATTTATCTCCACTTTCAGTGAAAAGGAAATAATCGAAGAATGGAAAAACTACAATAGTCACAAACTCTACACGATTCCTCTCTCTCTTGGTTATAGCTATAACTTACGCAAGTGGAGTATCGGCATAGAAGGTGCCTTCCTCTTTAATTTCAGCAGTGAGTTTAATGGTAAACAGCTGAACATATTTAATGAAGTCGTAGACGTCTCGATAATACAATCTGACTCTGCTAAGCTAGGCTATCGCGCTGGACTAATAGTAGCTCGACAATTAAGTCCAAAATGTACAGTATATATGAGCCCAATATTCCAGAAATACACAAGCTCCTTTACGCAGAGTATCACAGGATACAATCAGTACTACAGCATGTATGGTGGTCAGTTAGGATTGAGACATAATTTCTAAGCACCTTTAGCCTTAGCTTCTTCTATGCTCTTCTTCAGCGCTGCCATGATATCTACTACAGGGGTATCATCCTCTTCTTCTGAGACTGAGACGACTTGCTTACCATCCACCTTGGACTGGACCAATTCCAGTAACGCTTCCTTGTATCTGTCTTCAAAGGAGACTTCAGAGAAAGGCTTAGAAAGTGAAGCTACTAGGGTCTGAGCTAAATCCAATTGAGTCTGATCCACCTCTACTTCTTTGAGGTCAGGCACGTCTTCCATTTTTCTGAGCTCGTATGGATATCTAAGCTTGTACATAATTAAGCCTCCTTTGTGTTCTTTGAGTAAGACGACATCTTCCTTATCTCTCAAGATAATTCTACCGACTCCTGCCTTCCCAGAATCTTTTAAGGTCTTAGTAAAGAGATTGAAAGTCTTCGTAGCTACCTCTCCATTAGGTCCTACGAAATAAAAAGTTTCGAATCGAGTAGGATGTACTTCACTGATATCTACAAAGGCTTCTATATCTATGGCCTTGGTACTTTTCAACTTTATGTTATCAAAATCAGATTTTTCTAATACTACAAAACTATCAGGTTCATATTCATAGCCTTTGACGATATCTCCATAGGGCACTACTTTGTCACAGGACTTGCAGACCTTAGAATAGCCGATAGCTCCATTGTCCTCTTTATGTAACTGTCTGAATTTAATAGCGCCTTTCGTATTAATGGCACTAAATATTTGGATTGGTATAGTAACCAATGAAAATCTTATATGACCTTTCCATGTAGACCTCATAGTTGTCTTTTTGTTAGTTTAACTTTTTTAATTACTCTTCTCTTAGATCTCCTCTTCCAGCAGTCTCTGAAAAACTGGCTCTCGATAGACACCTGTCGAGGCCAAAGATGCATACTGTATCTCACATCTCAAAATAGGTTGGAGCCAAGTCGAATTTCTATCATCATCTGTTCTATCTTGAAAGGGTTTAGCATCGATTATAAGTGGCTGAAATAGTCCTAATAGTCGATTCATCTTATCCGCATCAAACCCAGTTCCCACCTTACCCATATACTTCATATTACCATCTTCTTCTGCCTTCAGTAAATGTAGGGCACCAAATAGAGCAGACCTGTCCCCCTCCCCTTTGGTATATCCTGCTATGAAGCATTCCTCTGTCGTTCTATGCTTTATCTTTAGCCAGGCATCAGATCGCTGACCTAAAAAGTATACAGCATTCTTGTCTTTGGCCATGATGCCTTCGAGCTCCATAGCTTTGGTGGCTGCTAATAGGCCTTTACCATCTTTGATCGCCTCACTGACTTTGTAGGCTTTTCCTTTCTTCACTATGACATCCAGCCAGGCCTGTCTCCGATGGAGAGGCTCCTTCGTGATATTTCGTCCGTCCAGACTCAAGCAATCGAAAAGGTAACAGACCGCAGGATACTTTTTCATGACCCGATTAATTCCCGTCGCCCCCTGTGTATGCATTCTAGATATGACATTACTGAAGACAGGTCTCCCCTGCTCATCTAGATTCACGATCTCACCATCGAATATTCCTGATTCGACTTCAAAGTTATCTGCATTCTGTAGCTCTGGAAACTGGGTAGTAATATCTCTTCCACTCCGAGAATAAATTTTCACCACGTCATCTTCGAGATGGATTATGGTTCTGATTCCATCCCACTTTATCTCGTAGATATAATCTGCACTTTGGGGCAAAGTCTTTCTGACCCCAGCGAGCATTGGCTCCAAAGGCAAACTTAGTGAAGTGTCTTTGTCTTTATCTTCTTGCAACTCTACTAACCACTGATTATCTCTCGTCCTATACATATAGTAAGACCGATTGAAGCCTTTGGCCTTTAGAGCAAACTTTATTTTCTTCTCCTGCTCCTCTATCCATTCAAAAGTCCCAGTCACCCAAACCCACATACTTCCTGCGCCATATTCCCCTTTGGGAATTACCCCTTCAAAACTGAGATACTTCATAGGATGTGGCTCAGTCTGAATGGCCATGCGCTTGACACCTTTCTTGTAAGGCAAGCCCTTAGGTATAGCCCAGCTCAGCAGTACGCCGTCTTTCTCTAACCTTAAGTCGTAATGTAGATTCTGTGCATCATGGAGTTGGATACAAAATTGATTGCCTTCTGTCGCTACTGCCTCCAAACCAGGTTCTGGAGTGGTATCAAAATCTCTCTTGGCAATATAATCCTTGAGCTTGAGTTTTACTTCAGGAGAGGCCTCTACTACCTCGGGTTTTTTATTGTGTAAGGGGCGAGCACTAGAATAGAAGTCTTCCCAGGCATCCCCGTTCTCATCTAGATAGCTCTGATAATTTCTTATCGTGATTTCTTTAGAATGTTTCAGAGTAGGCACTTGATCCCATTTAATGGGAAAGGAAACTGGTGCCCCTGCTTTCCCTCGGAGGCTATATGGCGCTACAGTCGTATGTGCCATATGATTTCTAAAGACATCTATCAGAGTACGGCCTCCTCTTTTCTCCTTATTCATCGCTAGAGTTGTCTGCTCTGTATTTTGACTGACGAATACCTTTGCTAGCTTTTTTACTGACTCGACCATCTCTTCATGAGTATAGATTTTCTCTATAGGCACGAAGATATGTAAGCCCTTGGAACCGGAGGTCTTTACAAAAGGGACGTAATCATATGATTCTAGAAATACTTTTAGTTTAAGTGCAATGTCTTTGACGACCTCAAAATCCCCATTTTCAGGTGGATCCAGATCAAAGATGAAATGATCTGGAGATTCTATCATCTGAGTAGTCATCTGCATTGGATGCAACTCAAGTGCCGCTAAGTTAGCCAGCCATACTATAGTCGGGATATCTTGCGCTACGAGGTACTGAATCTTTTCTTCACTATGTTGGATACCATAGCTATCTATCCACTCTGGCGTCCACTTAGGTTTTGATTTTGCATAGAATTGCTGTTTTTCTATGCCGTCTGGAAATCGTATCAAAGTGAGCGGTCGTCCTTTGATGTATTTCAGCAGATACGGAGCAATTGTAAGGAAATACTGTATCACTTCTGCCTTAGCGACCTCTGCAGTAGGATAGATAAGCTTATCCAGATTGCTGAGTTTCAGTTTTCTTCCTTCTACTTCGGTATATATGTATTTCGGCGGCATGAACCCTAAAAGTAAATAATCTACAAGACCTAAGTTTTAAAGCTTCAAGACTATAGTAAAGGCTATACTAATGTGAATTTTATATTATTCGCAAAGCTGTTATACGAATCTCCAGAATACAACATAAAAAGACACCACTCACAGCTGATGTAGCCCACTTTTTCTCCTAAGTGCTTGATTTACACAGGTTTTGTGTCAGCTAAAGCATTTTTTGATGTAATGTTGATGTAGGATTATTTTCAGTTGCTCAATATGTTAACAGTTAGCTTTACTACCCTAGGTTATGAAGAAATACACTACACTTTTAGCAGCATTTGCCTTCCTATTTATTGGATCATTATCAAATGCACAATGTCCTACAGAAACCATCTGTATAAACGAAGGAGACCCCGAGGTATTTATTGGTTTTGATAGAAAAGATTGGACTGCAAATTTTGGCGATCTAAGTGAAGGCTACTTATGTACCTTCGAACTCGAGGAGCCAGATTGTGAATGTGTACTTATAGA
>CAKZVK010000130.1 GCA_937921825.1 uncultured Saprospiraceae bacterium | reverse complement strand
ATAATTGGCTTCTATTTCTTTGACTTCAATTACAAATCCAACTAGGCCCTTGAGATGCGCCTCTAGCATGTCCTGAGGCATATCTGAAATTTGATACCGATCTTTACGTCCTTCTTCATAATGGTCCACCATCTTATGTAAGGAGTCCAGGAGTTCCTGACCTTCTATAGCTCTAAATGATCCTTTCATATGAATGGCGATATAGTTCCAAGTAGGGACATTGACATGATCATACCATGAGGAAGAAATATAGGCATGTGGTTCTCTAAAGACACAAGTCACTGAGCCCTGTGAGCTGATAGATTGCGCTATTTTATTGCCTCTAGCCACATGGCCACTAAGTACTAGCTTGTTTTCATCTAGATGGACTTCTAGTGGGATATGTACGATCTCTAAGTGATCCGGGGCATTAGCGACGACTGTAGCAAAACTATACTTCTGCACAAAAGCCAGGGCAGCTTCCTCAGAGAGGCCTTTATGTATTTTAGGTATATACATGCTTTATACAAAGGTACTTTTATATCCTCAGAATAGAGCGATGTCAGAGACTTTGAGACTGGGGATTGTGAGCATGCAGAAACAGAAGGTAGATCTCGTCAGGTAGCGGCGTAACTTATACTTAAGTATATAATAATGAAAATGGTGCCTTTAAGACAAGCTCATTTATCATACAACGATAATTTGCATTAATTTTAGAACAGTATGGTCACCATATGGCTATACTGTTCTTTTACTATGAAAACTATGAATAAACTAGCCCTGTATTTGTTTACTATAGCTCTGTGCACAGTAGGAATGACAAATCTTACTGCTCAGGACAAAAGAGATTACTATTGGCCTTTTGGAAAAGATCAAAGTGCGGACACTGGTATACAAGCTACCGAGTTTGATTTTAATAACAAGCCTTTCGAACCGTCCTTGAGAGAAGGGGGACTAGAGTTCGATCAGAACAATGCTTCTATCTGTGATAAGGAAGGCAATCTACTCTTCTACACGAATGGCTGTGCTGTCGCTAATCGAAATCACGAAGTCATGATGAACGGAGACAGCATCAATGTAGGCTATTATTTTGATAGTTGGTGGTTAGGTGATTGTGGTAACGGTTATCCTGGCAGACAAGACATCACAATATTACCTGATCCAAATTATTCTGATGGCTATTATCTTATTCATAAACCAAGATTTAGAGATATGGTAACTAAAGAGCATTCTATGAAAAACATTAGTTTTAGTTATGTAGATATGAACTTAGATTCTGGTATGGGTGGTGTACTAGAGAAAAATATTCACTTTTATGATGGAGAACTTCATTGGTCATATCTTACTTCTATAGCACATACTAATGGACGAGATTGGTGGATTATTAATCCTGCAATAAAGGAAAACGGCTATCTCACTTTTTTGCTTACAGAAACAGGAATAGAATTACAATCAGTTCAAGAATTAGGACCAGAATTGGATCCACGTTATAGTGGAGCAGCGGGTTCAGCTAAGTTTTCACCAGATGGTACCATGTATAGCTTATTTAATCATTATGATGGATTACTGTTGTTTGATTTTGATCGAGAATCAGGAGAGTTGTCTAATTTAAGGCAGATTCCTTTTGAATGGCCTGAAGCCCCGATTGTTGGAGGTTGTGAATGGAGCCCTAATTCCAGGTTTCTATACCTAACAACAAGAGACACCTTATGGCAAGTAGACATAGAAGAAGAAAATCTAGAAGATAGTCGTGTATTTATAGATGCCTATAATGGTATCAATGATCCCCTGAATACTTCGTTTTGGTTTAGTGCTTTAGGACCAGACTGTCGTATCTACATAAGACCAGGTAATGGCAGTCGTTCTTTCCACGTCATTCACAAGCCCAACGAAAAAGGAATTGACTGCGACTTTGTGCAGCAAGGGATCAAGCTACCACGCATTAGTGCCACAGGTTCTTTCCCCAACTTCCCCCGCTTCCGTGTAGATGAGGAAGAGAAATGTGACCCCAGCCTCACCAGCATTGCCGGTGAGGCTGTCTGGTGGCGTAGAGACCTCAGCGTATATCCCAGTCCTGCTAGTGAATATGTGACTGTAGAGCTTCCTGAAGGGAAGCATGGAAAACTCTATATCTTAGATATGCAAGGCCAGATGGTTTATAATCAAGCGGAAGTCCTATATGATGAACGCATTGATATCTCAGATCTAGCATCAGGAACTTATTCTGTAGAGTTTATACCTGAGCAGAATAAGGAAAGAGTGGTCTATACAAAGAGGATAACGGTGGTGGAGTGAGTTGTGAGTTTGATTATCCTACGCTACCCCTAGACCTGAAAGGGAAACCCTTCCGCATCGAATACAATTATTCGTTGTTCAAAATTCAAACAAGAGTTTAGCGGTGCTCCTTTCAGGGAGTTAACGGGTCGTCGCACCTACGCTACCCCTAGCCCCTGAAGGGGTAACCTTCCCGCATCGAACTATAATTATTCATTGTTCAAATCTGAAACAAGAGTTCAGCGGTGCTCCCTTCAGGGAGTTAGAGGGTCGCCGAGCCTACGCTACCCCTAGCCCCTGAAGGGGAAACAATCCCGCATCGAATTAAAATTTTTTGCTGTTCAAAATTGAAACAAGAGTTTAGCGGTGCTCCCTTCAGAGAGTTAGAGGGTCGTCGAGCCTACGCCACCCCTAGCCCCTAAAGGGGTAACCTTCCCGCATCGAATACTATTATTCGTTGTTCAAAATTCAAACAGAGTTTAGCGGTGCTCCTTTCAGGGAGTCAGAGGGTAGCAGAGCCTACGCCTGATTGACTATCTACTACAGCTACCTCTCTTTGTAAGAGAGGTCAAAATATTTTTCAAATATTTTGGGTGAGTTGATAAGATGTAGGCACAGCATATGCATAGCAATGAAACAAGCATATGGCATCGAGGCAACATGCCTCGACGAAAAAGGTTTATCACTAACCGGTAAATACATACGTAAAGAAATGTTATG
>CAKZVK010000129.1 GCA_937921825.1 uncultured Saprospiraceae bacterium | reverse complement strand
ACCTTGATCGTCCCAGCTTTCATAGCTATTGCATTAGCGCCAAACCATATTTTCTTACGCCATTGTCTATAGCTGGCTAGGGTTCTGAGCGGTTCCTTTCCTTTGGTACCTGTTTGTTGGTCTATGGTGGTGACTACACAGCGGGCGCAGGGTTTTATGACTTTAAGTTCTGCGGCTCCTATAGAGAAGTTTTCTTTCCAATCGTCTTCTTCATGGGGCTCTGTAGTGTCTACGATTATATTTGCTCTGAAGCGATCACCTTTGATTGGGTTGTCTAGTTTTTCATTTAAGGCACTGAGGCTAGCTTCACCCATAATAAGATAGGGGTATCCGTCAGCTAGACTGAGTTGTGTTTTATAAGGTGTGGTAAAAAGTCTCTTCGGTCTTTTAGACACTTCAGTCATTTTAACTAAGGTTGCAGACATACCTAAGTGATCAGTAAACCATTCTGAAAGTTCAGCGTCTACTTCATGAGCCTTAAGCTTGCTGGACCAGACTTGGACTCTTTTTATATCGGTACTATGTGCAGTCAACGGAATATGCTTGGTTTCGCTTTTATAGGTCACTACCAGCTTATCTGCTTCTAGAGCGCAGGTAAAGAGTGCCATCTGAGCATGTTCTCTTTGTGTCAGGAACTTCCCTTGCTTATCTACTAACATCCATCTGCGGTCATGCTCAAAACCCTCGGTCAAGGCTTCACTCTGGGTTACAGCAATCCCTCCTAAACTCTTAATGGGATAGATATATAATGCTGTAACTTTCATCTAGGCCTAATGGATGACTAGCTATGAGACCAATCGTAATCCCCTATTTCCATTAGGCAGGCCTGCAATAAATCTATAGAATCTTGCAGGTCTTTCTTACTAGCCATTTCTATCACTTGATGCAGGTATCTACAAGGGATAGATATTCCTCCAGCTATAGAGCCTCCTTGAGAATGTCTCTGGAGTCCAGCGGTGTCTGTACCTCCCTTAGGTAGAACTTCTAGCTGATAGTCAATTTTCTTTTTCTTAGCAAGGCTTTTCATGAAGGCAACCATTCTATAGTCACATATAGACATACCGTCAAGTATTTTTATCGCAGCGCCTTTACCAAGATCTGTAATTCTTTCATGAGGAGAAGAACCTGGGACATCACAGGCAAGAGTCACATCTAGATTAATTACATAATCTGGATTTACTCCAGAAGCCACGGCTGTAGCCCCTCGTAAGCCTATTTCTTCTTGTACAGTAAATACTGCATACAGATCCGTAGAAGGCTGATCTTTTAATCCTCTTAGTGTTTCCATCAGTTGGTAACAACAGATTCTATTATCCAACGACTTAGAATTAACCAGATCGCCCATCTCTATAAAGCTGCGCTCTCTAGTGATCGGTGTCCCTAAATCTATATTGGCTTTGACCTCCGCTGCAGGTAAACCTGTGTCTATATAGAAGTCCTCAATTTTTACTTTTTTATTTCGTTCTTCAGGTGACATAATATGAATAGGCTTAGTCCCCATGACACCTATTATATCTTTATCTCCATGTATGATTACTCGCTGCGCGGTCAAGGTCTTAGGATCAAAACCTCCCAAAGTATGAAACTTGATAAAGCCATCATCATCAATATGTGTCACCACAAAACTGATTTCATCCATATGCGCCGCCACGAGAGTCTTCTTGTCCGAAGTCCCTTTTTTGAAGGCAATTAGATTACCCATCGCATCTGTATAGACTTTATCTACATAGGGGCTTACTTGTTCCTGAATGAAATTTCTAATACGATACTCAAAACCCGGCGCTCCAGGAACTTGAGTTGTTTTTTCTAATAAGGCTAAGTCTAACATAAGTTGTTATGATTTCTACGTAAAAATACACAATTGCCTAGCTTATATAATAAGATATAGGCCTTAACTTGGTAAGTATAAAAGGAAGCAGATAGAATAAGTTATTCCTGTATCCAAAAAAGAGGGCTTTATACCTATTGTGCAAATTAATCCACAATTCTAATTGACACATACGGATACAGTTAGTCTTTTATTCTATTACTAGAAGCTTTAGTGTCTCTACCCCGCTGACAGTTCTCACTGTCAGGAAATAAGTGCCGGCTGCAATGCCCTCCATAGAAAGTAAAACCGTTGGTTCTTGAATGTCCGTCTTAGTAAAAATAGTTGCACCTGTAGTACTAATTAATTGTACCTGAGTATTATGACTTCCGCTTCCTAGATCTAAGATAAGGCTTTGGGTATTATGAATAGGATTAGGAAACACTGAGATTTCTTTTGAAGTCAGCTCTTTCGTCGCTGAAAAGAATCCGCCTGGTGGCATTATCTGCTGAGAGGTATAAATTCTGTATTCCCCTGGTGCAAAAGCCAAAGGCTCTTCGGTGTCAAAAACTTCTAGTACCGTACCTGTGAAGTACTCATACCAAGTGCCCGTATAAGGAAAACTCGGAACCATTTGTGCCTCTCCAACTCTAAAATTAACCAGTGTGACTGCATCCATTTCTGGATGAGAAAGATGCACTGTCTTCAAATAATTGTCACTGTCATCGAAGTCAAAATCTTCTGTCGCAAAAGTTGGATAAGTTTTTTTAAGATGTACCAATGCGGCAATTTTTTCATACAGCCCTCTTCTGTTTTCCTCCTCAAAATATTCCCAGCGCACAGGTTTAGGATCTAATCTACAGTTATCACTTATGCTGCCATTCGTGCATCTGTTGATGGAGAAATCGTAAGCTAGCTCTCCAAACTGCCACAACATCTTAGGACCAGGTATACTAAAATAAATGGCACTTGTGGCAGCTACTCTTTCAGCTGCTGTCTCCAGTTCTTTAGTATTATAAGAGCCCTCGCTTGCTCCATAACTTTTGAGTTTATATCCCATCCGTTCTTCATCATGGCTTTCCATGTAAGCGATTAGGTGTGGATCATTCCAGTCTCTAGCGGTATAGTCTGCCCATCTTAGATTAGAGGAGTAGCCCATTGCAGCTTCGGCAAACTCATGTGTCATATTCCCCCATAACATCATTCCATAATCAGACAATACTTTTTCTTCTGCATTATCTGCAAAATGTTCCATGATAACATAGGCCTCCTGATCTAGGGACCAAATATAATCTGCATACTCTTTTAAGATATCTATCCTACTCTGGTCATAGCGAGACATCAAGGCTGCATTGTTCCCAGAGTTGGTTTGGGTCAGTCCTTTAGAAAGATCGAATCTGAATCCATCAAATTTGTATTCTTCCATCCAGTGGCTCAGATTCCTTTTTACCCACGCTTTAGTATAGAGACTTTCGTGATTGAAATCATAACCGACATTGAAAGGATGTCGGGCCGTTTCATTGAGCCAAGGATTGTCTGCAGCAGGTCTAAAATCCGCCGCATTCCAGTAGAGCTGACAAAGTGGACTCTGTGAGAAGGCATGATTAAAAACCACATCTAAGATAACAGCGATCCCTCTTTCATGACAAGCGTCTATAACTGCCCGTAACTGATCACGAGAACCATAATACTTGTCTACCGCCATATGAAAACTTGGATTATAGCCCCAACTCTGATTACCTTCATATTCATTGATAGGCATAAGTTCTATGGCATTGATACCTAGGTTTTCTAGATAGTCTAAAGTATCTAACAGTGATTTATAGTTTTTATCTCCGAGAAAATCCCTCATCAAAATTTCGTAGATAACCAAGTCTGTTTTTGCAGGCTTCTCAAAGTCATCTACAGTCCATGCATATCCTTCTTTTTGTAAATCGAAGGCTGTCACTCTTCCCGTAGTCAATCCTTCTGGATAGTCCGGTAGCCCAGCCATCACATCTGCAGGAACACCATCATCATGAGCGGCATCTAATACAACTTCAGAATAGGGGTCCGCAATTTTTATTCTCCCATCGACTAGATATTGGTAACTGTTCTGTCCGCTCTGAAAAAGCGCAGTAGGCAACTCGAGCCAATATTTTGTTTCGTCTATTGACTTGATTAGTTGGTAATTGAGGTCTATCTCGTAATTGTTGGCAGGACAGAGCAAGAACGCGTTCTGTTTACCAGGTGCTGTCAGGTGGAACACATACGTAGAATCAGTGTAGTAATTAAGGCCATCTATAACATCGGTGGGTGGATCTTCTAGTGTCTCGTTGCTATCTAATACAAAGTAGTGAAAGAAGACTGATGTCGCATCTATCCCATCCGTTATATTGAGTTCTACAGTATGGGGCCCTAGTTCACTGCCGATCAATGTCGTCGTAATTCTATCTGCCGTTGTCGTGGACACTAAGGTACTATTATCTAAAAGTTGGACTGTAGCTTCTTTATTTAGCTGTAAATCTATAAGCAATTCCTCTCCTTGATAGATAAGGCTATTCTCTGTGGTGGGCGCAAGCAGATTGGCCAGTAAGCCCTCTTCAGGTGGAAAGACCTCTAGATAGATATCATCTCCATTCTCTGCCCTGCCCACTATGCTCCCATCGCTATTGCGGAATACAAAGGCCAGTTGCTCTACAAGTTCTCCAGGCTGTATCATGTAGAACTCTTCAATGTTATAACTGAGGGAGTAAATATCATTTCCTTCATTGGTCATACGTACTCTATCATCAGCCGTACCCCAATTGCCTTGCACATGCCTCCAGTCATTAGGGGCTGTACTGGCACTTGTGATGACACCAGCATGGGCATATACTGTTCCAGTAGTTCCCGCTAATGCGCCATTACCTTGTGTGGCATCAAAATATAGCTTGATGTCGTCTGTCTGTGTAGGGAAAGCAGGCTCTGTCCAAACCACAGGCCCTTTCATCATACTAGTACTATTTTTCCCAGCAGAGAGGGGCTTCTGTATAAGGAGTACCACAAACAACAGAACTGCAAGTGAGAGATTGGATTTTTTCATACAAAATTCTAGATCAGTTAATATACGGCATAAGTTCTAACTTATATATAACCGCAAGAATATTCCATTCAAATCGATATATGAGATTATTATCCACCATGCTAAAGGACTAGAACTAGAACCATTTGTATTGTCTATTGGGATAATAAAAAGGACTGCCAGAGATGACAGTCCTCTAATACTATTTCTTTCTTAGTTATCCTACCTCTTTTTGGATCAAGTAGTAAAACGCTACTCTATTTTTCATTTTGATACCAGACATTTTCTCGGCTACCTTACTGACGAGAGCTGCACCTTGTTCCTTGTCTGTTATACCTAATCTTTTTTCTACAAAGTTTTTTCTTACTGTTTCTAATTCAGAAGGATCTGTGCCAGATACCAACATAGCATCTTTATTATCTAGCATCATTTTGAATCTTCCTGCTATTTCTGCAACTAGGGTCGTATCCACATCTGCACCGACCTCTTTGATTTGAGACTCAGCTTTCGCAATTAATTTCTCTAATTTTTCACTCATTCTAATTTAGTTTTTAATTGGTTATTGCCGTTGGGGCATTTAAATATGTCAATATGTTAAATTACCGATTTTTATAGAAAATTCTATTTTTTACTATAAATATTGGGGTCGTAGTAGCTAGTGCTTTATGACCATCAATCCTTATTCTCGTAATAGTTCTTAAGTATATAAAATGCTTTTTTCCTATCTCCCTTTTCTGAGATTAAGCCCTTGCGATTATAGTTGTCTTGGATTTCCGGGAGCACCCTTCTTGGTGATTTGAAATCTACAAGCAACCAAGGTGATACTCCACTAAGCTGATCTATCTGATCTAACATTTTGAGAGTTTCCTCATAAAGGTATTCTTGATACTCTTCTGTCCATCGTTCATCTTTTGCGCCATGCAGCCCATCTTTTGCGCCAGCACCAAACTCTGAAATGATGACTGGTTTGTCCTGTGTGATATGCCATTTTATTTTTCTGCACTTCTCTATAGTTCCATCATACCAACCTATATATTGATTGAAACTCAAGATGTCTACAATATCTGCAAAGGGGTCTGAGATCGTTCTGGTAAATGGATCCTCTTTATAGTCTTTCTGTTCCAGGGCAGCACTGATGAGTCTAGATGCATCTTTACTTTTTGTGAATGCTGCCAATTTATTTAAAAATATATTCCGGCTATCACTGGTCGGTGTCTCATTGGCCATGGACCAGATGATTACTGAAGCTCTATTGATATCTCTTGAGATGACTTCTGATAATTGCTTCTGCGCATTTTGGTAGGTCTCAGAATTATCCCAATCAATTGTCCAATAAACGGGAATTTCTTCCCACACCATGAGACCCAATCTATCTGCTACCCTGACCATATACTCATTATGGGGGTAATGTGCCAGTCTTACGAAATTACAGCCCAGAGATTTGGCATAGCCTAAGAGTTGCTGCGCATCTTCTAGAGAGTTAGCTCGACCGCCATTGATTGGGCTTTCTTCGTGTATAGAAATGCCCTTAAGAAATACAGCTTGTCCATTAAGTAGTATTTCTGGCCCAGCGGTTTCTATCGTTCTAAACCCAATAGAGTCCACCAATCTCTCTTCTTTAGTACTCAGTTCTACATGATAAAGTTTAGGTGAGTCGGGGGACCAGTAAGCTACATTATTAGCCGCTAGCTCAAAGACACAAGTTCCTGCAGCTGTTGTTGTCAGGGTCTTTTTGATCTTTAGCTCAGGTATACTGAGGGTCACATTCTTACCAGCCCTCTTGTTGCCATTTAACTCTACACTACCCTCAATGAGCGATGAATCACTCTTGGATAATTGTATGTTGTAATTGGCAATAAGGGTGGCTGGCGTTTCTATGAGCTTAACCTCTCTTGTGATGCCCCCGTAATTCCACCAGTCTGTATTCAAGGTTGGGACACCTTCCTTCAGTCTCTTGTTATCTACTTTGACTATCAAATGATTTTCTTGAGGTCGAAGATGGGTCGTTACTTCATACTGAAAAGGTGTGAAACCCCCGATATGTGTCCCTAGTTTGTGTCCATTGAAATAAACTTCCGTTTTATAATTAGAGGCTCCAAAGTATAAGAAGACTCTATTATTTCCTTGTGCTTTATTATATTCGAAAGACTTCTTATACCAGACCGTCCCCTCATAGTAAAAGAGTTTTTCTTTTTGGGAATTCCAATCACCGGGTACCTGTAGACTATCCATCTTATCAAAATCATATTCTATAAGATCGCTTTTATCTTTAGGTTTAGAATTAAGAAAAAAAGCACTAGCCCATGGGTGCTCTTGCTGGTCAAAGGCTTCGTAACGATAATTGTAATATCCATTTTCGTAAGGGTCCACGATGTAGTTCCAATAACCATCAAGGGATACCGATTCTCTATTATACACATTTGTAAATAGACGGTCTTGTGTACCTGCCTTAGCAACTATGCTGCAAATTAATAGTGTTGTAATTATTCTACCTATCATTCGGTTTTCTTAATTTATCTATGTTAAATTAGTTGTGCTCCACTGCCTGACCCATCAGGAAATCGTATCCCTTCATTAGTAATTGTGACTCCAGTAGCAATATCTTTCTTCAAAAAGAGAGGACCATCCATGTCGGCATAATCAAGTAGGGGCAATAAATGCGCAATCGCAGATATCCCTATACTAGATTCCGTCATACAACCAACCATCACTTTCAGTCCTAGTGCTTTTGCTTTTTTTATCATTTTCAGTGCAGGTGTCAGGCCTCCGCACTTCATGACTTTAATATTAATGCCGTGAAAGCGGCCGATGCATTTTTCAATGTCCTCTATAGTCTTACAGCTCTCATCTGCCATCAGTGGTAATTCGGATTTCTTATAGACTTCTTCCATTGCAGCCCACTCGTCTGCAGGAAGCGGCTGCTCTATAAATTCTACGCCTAATTCTTTAAGTTGTTTTGATTTCTGGATGGTTTCCTCTACTGTCCAAGCACAATTGGCATCTACTCTCAATAAGGCAGTTGTATGCTCCCGCAAGGTTTTCACGAATTCAATATCATCTGCTGTCCCTAGTTTTATTTTATAACAGTCCCATTGCATTTCTTGCATCCGCTGGATCATCTGCTCTGGAGAATCTATAGACAGGGTAAAACTAGTCTTGGCTAACTCTGTAAGTTCCAAGCCCCATTGCTTATACAGCGGTAGTCCCGCTTTTCTTGCAAACCAATCTTGCATAGCTACATCTACGGCACATAGGGCAAAGGGGTAGTCTGAAAGGAGGGCCTGCATTCTGATCCAAAAAGTCTCCGGATTATCGGGCAGTTCTTTTTCTATTTCTGCTCTTACGGATTCCAGTTTTGAGACCAGTAAGTCTATACTTGTATTTTCATAGTATGAATTGTCTGTCGCTTCTCCATAACCTGAGATACCTTCATGGTTTATCTCTACTATTAGGTTTTCTTGAGCATCAAAAGATCTGCGGGATATCCTAAAGGTATATTTGAGTTCAAGAGTATAGCGATGAAGCAAGAGTTTCATTACTTATGATCGTTGGTCATTAAGAGTAACCCTAATCTTCGTATTCATCTTCATCTTCGTCTGTATCTAATTCCTCTACGACAGACATTATCCAGTTAAGGACTTTGGGGCTAAGGTACTTCGCTATGCCAGCTTTGCGCTGAGCCGTCTTCAGGATATTGATTGTTTTATAGTTTTTATTTCTGTCCTCTGCCAGCTCTATGTATTCCTGCCACTCATCTGCGGTCAGCATATTGAACTGTCCCCTGAGAATATCCACATCAGTAGGATCTTGTAAGTCGTATTCTGCCATTGTGGTCTGTTTTAAATCTAGATGATAACTCTGTTCATACCAAACATAATTAATAAAAACTAGAGTACCGATAGAAAAGCAGCATAGAACCAAGATAATGCGCCTACAGTTTTAGTACCATGTCTATTTGCGAGATCGTCTTCTTCAGGTTTCTTTTTTCTAGAAACTTGATAGTGGTCTCAGCACTGGCATCTACATTGATAATCGAAAGCTCGTTGGTAATATTTCGCTTGACGAAGTCTAAAATGGTACTCCCTATTTTTTTATTTCGATGTTCTTGTTTTACCGCAATCTGGACTATTCTATTCCTCCCTACATTCAAGATACAATACCCAACCAGTTCCTCTCCAGCATAGGCCAAGACTTGCCTTGCCTTCTCTCCCAAATTACTAATTGATGTCGTTGCACATTGCCAGGTAGGTTGGACTGTACCTAGTGCACTCAAATTTTCCACCTTGAGGCGACCGTGATCCTCAATTCGGATATTCTCATTTATAGTATCTATAGATAGCTCCCCGCTAAAGCAATCAAGGTTTCTGACTGGAACATAGCCAATTTTTTTATAGGATTTAATTGCAGGAGTATTCGTAGTGAAGACCTCCAGATTTACTTTGTCATAATTTTCTGCTCTTAATGTGGGAAGGATATAGTCATACATTCTAGTAGTCAGTGCGGCGCCTCTTTCTTCGGGTATGACTCCAGTGCCTCCGTTATATGCCACCTTCTTTCCATCTACAACACGACTGCCATGCAGTACAAAACCTACCAAATTATCATCCCTAAAAGCCCCGACTGATAAAGCCATGTTTGTACTGTAGGTCTTAAAGTTTGACTCTACTTGTTCTAGGGTGAGTTGAAACGGAACAGAATAATCAGAGAAGGCATGATTAAAGCAATCTCGGAATTCTGTGCTGGTCGTATCTGATAAGGTTCTGAATTGTATCATAATACTAAGTTAGGGCTTTGTTTTTTCGCAGTTCCAATCATTTCCATTTGATAACATTTTGATAGGAATTGGTTAACTGATATAAGTCAGTGGCAGCCTCTCTTCGGAAGGGGAGCAGGATGAGCAGCACCACACTACTTTCTTTACCCTACCTTCTGTACCTTTAGGGCTTATGAGTCTTATCAAAAAGTTTGCTGGGCAGGCCGTCATCTATGGTGTAGGATCCATCTTATCGAGGGTCGTCTACTTTCTGTTAGTGTCTCTGCTGCTGGCAAATCTATTGGGAGAGAAGACTTTAGATTTCGGAACCTTTGCATTTTTCTATGCTTATGCCTCTGTCTTTATAACCTTATTCTCTTTTCGTTTTGATACGGCACTATTTAGATATGGTAATAAAAAGGAGCAATTAGATCAGGCTTTTAATACCGCACTTGTACCTGTAATCGGGTCCGCTCTAATCTTAGTGGTGATAGGACTGACTTGTAGCCAGCTTATTGCCGATTGGATAGATTATCCAGATGATAGTAGATATGTGATGTGGTTTGCTTTTATTCTGGCTTTTGATGTAATAAATCTTATTCCTTTTGCCAAGCTCCGTCTTACTGATAGAGCTAAAGAATTTGCCATCTATAAGATTTTTAATGTCACCCTTTCGTCTATTCTGATCTTGATCTTTTTAGTCCTAGTTCCCAAGTATCGAGACGGTCTTTTTTCCTTTATGCCTATTCTTCCTTCTCTGATTGATTGGGTCTTCATCGCTAATCTGATTGCTAGTGGTTTGCTTTTTCTGGGCTTGTTGCCTGTGTGGAAAGGCTTTAAGTTTCAGGTTGATGGTGCTCTATTACGTAAGATGACTTACTATGTTTTACCCTTGGTCATCGTCGGCGTAGCGAATGGGATCATTCAGTTTTTTGCAGTGCCCCTGCAAAAGGAATTCCTAGGAGGCACTCATGATAGCAATATGTCTGCTAGTGGTGTCTATGATTTTACTAGGAGGATTGCCAGTCTCTTTGTAATGTTTACAACTGCATTTAACTATGCGGCAGAGCCTTTCTTTTTTAATAACTCTACTCTCGAAGATAGGAATCTGCTCTACGGAAAAATATGTCGACTATTTACCTTGGTAGGAGGCTTAGTGATCGTCGGGTTATTTCTGAGTCAGGATCTTCTTAAATATATTGTGGTGAGTGATTACTGGGAAGCAATATCTTTACTACCTGTATTACTGGTCGCCTATTTGCTCTTGGGGCTTTATTACAATGTTTCCATCTGGTATAAGCTCTCGGACCGCACATGGTACGGTGCTTTCTTTTCTATCATAGGAGTGATTATCACCCTAGTCGTTAGCATTCTCTTTTTGCCACGTATCGGTTATGCGGCATCTGCTTGGGCGACTCTCATCAGCTATTTTGTAATGGTAGTTATGGCCTATCTTATAGGTAAGAAAATATATCCTATCCCCTACCCTACTCTTAAGATCGGTAGAGACTTACTAGTTATCAGTGTTATCTTGCTGGTCGGACACTTTCTCAGAGGGCAGGTGTCTATTACCGTTAGATATATCTGCTATATACTTATGATGATAATCTTTGTTGTCTATGTGTGGAAAAGCGAAGAACAGGAGTGGAAAAAAATTCTGTCCAGATCTACATAAAGTAAGTCAATAAGTGGTCCTTGATTCTGACTCTATTCATTACGAGATAGACGATTATCGCCAAACTCGCAAAGAAGACAAAGGCCTTCAGATTCCGCTTATGCGTACGGTTTTTCTCACGCATGCTCTTGTACCTATGCTTTCTAGTGAACGACACTTATTTTCTTTTTTTTTGCTTGAGTAAGCTCTTATAAGCTTGGAATCTGATATACATCTCATGACAAACCATCAGTAATACTGCGGAGCCAAATAGAATATTTCTAGTGAGCTCTACCTTAGAAGTTAGCTCTGCATAGAAAGGACGTACCACCAAAAGTTCTAGTCCTATTACCAGCCCGGCAGCCATAAAAAGCGCAATGGTTAGCGCTCTTGCTTTCTGGGCTGCAGATCGCTTTCTATCTATATAGTTTTTGAGATAAGTCTTTCTATAGATGACATTATCAAAATCGATTCTACACAGTTCCGTAAGTACATGATCCGAACCATGATAATCTAGCACATTATGTAGGGAAGCGGCCTTTCTGTAGAGCAACTCCTGATAGATGTCATCACCATCTATGCTAAATATATTTTCTTCTACAACTCTCGCTAATAGATCATCTACTAGCTTTAGATAAGAATAGTACTCGCCTACCTCAAAGAGGGCTACGGTATATTCAAGAGACATTTCTAACCTAAACTCATAAGGCAAGGTGCCGATCGCTGTTTTATTTCTTTCGAAATAGCGAATCTTCTCTTGATAAGCTCGGTAGTCTATATCCTGGTATTCGAGATATACCAACTCTTCTATGTCGTTAGAAAATTTCATGTCATTAGGTAAAGCAAATATAAACTATCGATACTTTCGATACTGTAAACAATAATATAAACTTGATGTTTATTGTTTACGTTGCAAAGAAGTAGCGCATAATTAATTATCAAGACATGTTCTGGAAAAAATCTCCTACCGATAAGCTCAAGAAACAATATGAAAAGCTCATGAAAGAGGCTTTTGATCTCTCAAAGGTGGACAGAAAAAAAGCTGATGAGAAAACCGCAGAAGCAGATGCTGTCATGAAAGAACTGGAAAAACTCCTCAATAAATAGAGTTCAATGCCAGATCTGAAGTCTTAATTTCTCTTATCTATCCCCCAGTTCAGCTTATTCCTAATCGTATTCATGAAGTTGTCATCATTCAGCTTGATTAATTTGGTGCTGAATGGGTTCTTTTTTAGGCTCAGTTTCTGGTCAGAACCGATCACAGTATGTCTACTATCTAAGGTACAAAGGTAGTTCTCAGAGCGGCCTTCTATCTTAAAGGTCAATTCATGATTACTAGATAAAACCACCGGTCGTACATTCAGATTATGTGGCGCCACAGGGGTCAGTATAAAGTTATCTGCAGTCGGAAAGATAATAGGACCTCCACAACTGAGGCTATACCCAGTCGATCCCGTTGGTGTAGAGACAATCAAACCATCTGCCCAATAGGAGTTAAGGAATTCTCCATCCACGTAAGTATGCAAGACAATCATAGAAGAATTATCTCTCTTCAGGATGGTGAAGTCATTGAGCGCATAATTTTGATCTCCAAAGATCTCAGGGTCTGACTGTAGCTGTAGCATCACTCTCTCGCCGATGGTATAGGCTTTAGCCAGTAGCATGTCTATAGCTGTCTCTATTCTCTGCTGTTCTATGCTAGCTAGAAAACCTAGGCGGCCGAGATTGATGCCGAGTATAGGAATCTCTGCTTTATTGATAAGGGTGACTGCAGAAAGAATAGTGCCATCTCCACCTAGGGTAATAATAACATCAGGGTCATAGGCTGCCAGGCTATCATGATCCAAAATAACCTTGTCTACCTCTATAGAAATAGGAGCTTCGTCAGAGAGACCTTTAGAATATTTATACTCAACACCTTCTTTGGATAGCTTCTCTGTCAGCAAGTGGATATGCTCACTGTCTTCTTTCTTCCATTTCTGTCCGTATATAAGTGCTTTCATTCTATTGGGCTTCTTAAAAGGCAAATGAATTATGGAAAAACAAACCATGTTCTCCCAGATCATTAAAGCTGTACTCAAAGCTAAACAGAAAATTATTAAAGAAGATAATATCTAGGGCGGGGCCGCCACCATAGATCCATCTATTGCTTAGCGTATTGGTAGCTGTATAGGTTCTTTCGTGGACGTAAGCGTAGTCAAAATTAGCTCGCAAGAAGAGGGTGATATTCATTTTTCTAAACTGCCTCGGTAGCCACTTGACCGAATTCAAGTTATTATCAAAGAATCGCCACTTCGCATTATTCATACTGATAAAGTAATCAGTGCCATCTATTACATATAGTTCATAACCACTTACAATATCTGAGGACCAGCCAATGGCTGTATTATTAGCAAAAGCAACGACGGATCTATCCAGATTGGTCCTGGCCTTGTTTCGTGTACTTAAGATATAATCTGATTTGATCGTATGGTGCACCTCGAAGCCCAACTCTAATCTTAAATTGCTGTAGTCATTAAAGATGCCTATACCTTCTTTCTTAATATTACCAAAGAGCAAATAGCCCCCTTGAGGATAGTTACTATAGAGTCGCTTATCATAGTTATAGTCATACTCCAGATAGAAAAACCTTAAGTCGGTCCTGCCCTCTAAGAAGTAGTCTGGATTCAGTTCTTCGGCTACAAAGTCCGCTATATGATTATGATGATACTCTATGCGGAAACCATGATAACTATTCAGCGTCGGCCTGTACTTTAGTTGTGGTCCTACTCGAAATCTGGACAGTAAGGTGCCCTCGTCAGGCTGCCTATGAAATAGGGTTTTATTGTATAAAGTCCTATAGGCCACCTCATTATTTTCAGAATAAAAAATACTTCCTGCTATTCCCAATTTATTATCCATTGCGAGATACGGATAGGCGTATTCTACTTCATACTTTCTGGTATAGCCGAAGTGGATTTTTATCTTAAGTGGATCTCTATTTCCGGTAAAGTTGTAATGACCTAGTCGGAATCCATAATTGGTTCGGTCCAGCCGTCTTCCCTGCTCTTCCCACCAGACAGAAAAGTTTCTATCTGCCAGCTCAAAGATAGGCACAGGAAAGAGGTACCAATTTTCTTCTACTGTGACTTCTATGTCTGTCGTCCCCTGGTTAGCATTATAGTTTTTGAGATTTAGGCTCACATGATTGAACAGGCCAGTACTTAAGATCTGCAATCGATTTCTCTCGAAGAGCTGGTCTATATCTGCTAGAGAAAAAATAGTCTCAGGCAATAAGCTGAGTTCTCTGTAGATGACCTTATCCTTCGTTTTTAAATTTCCCTTGAGTAATACTTGTCCTACCTGGACCAGGTCTGACTGTGCACAGACTTCTTTTGATCCCAGAAAAACCAGCAGGATAAAAAGGAAGATCCTATACATTCAAATAGGACATTAGTTGATCGTAGCGGCTTCTAAGATCACTTTCATATTCGTCCTCTGAGAAAGTCGCATGTATATCATAGCCATATCTTTCTAGCGCCGCCAGGACCTTGCTTATTTCATTTCGATTGAGCTTAAGGGTCAAGAGCAAATCAGAACGATCATCTACACTAGATATAAAACTTGCTAAGATTGTCGGTCCCTCCATTTCTATAACTCTCGTTATTTCTGATAGAGAATAATCTGACTTAGAGGTCTTGATTACGATGATACCGCCGGGCTCTTTGAAAGAAAAGCTGTTAGCGTAATACTTTATAATGGCCTCTTGAGAAATCAGCCCAGCATATTCTTCTTCTTTGTTGATAACAGGAATGACACTGATCTTATATTCTGCTAGCTTGCCGAGTATCTCGAAGATATGCTCATCTAAGGTGACAAAAGCATAAGACTGATTAAGTTGAAATTCGGAGAGAAGGTTATCAGGATCTGTTGTTGTTACATCATCTTCTGACACCATACCCAATAGCTTATTGCCATCCACTACTGGAAGATCACTTACATGATAGATACTCATCATTGTCATGGCTTGAGCACAATTATCCGTTGGTCTCAGGGGGAGTATATCATTGGTTATTACTTCTTTTGCTATCACTGTGGGCTGCTTTATATTATAGACGCAATTATTGGTCAGAAGGTTTGATTACTGCTTCCTTAGTTTTTGCTTTTCGTAAGCATATTCTTTTTCTGACAGTAGACCTCGATTTCTAAGTTCTTTCAATTTATTGAGTTGAGAAAGTAAGAGATCATCCTGTAAGAGGTCACCCTCTGGAGGTTCTACAGCTTGTGCCTTAGGAGCAACTTTATATCCATTGCTGACGAATGCGTCATATTCTGGCTGTATTCTGAGATAAGCAAGACGGTCCGTGGTCTTCAGTTTTTCCACGTTTTTGAATCCAAGATCAAAGGCCTTTTCTAAGTTTTCTAGTGCTGCATCGGTATTTTCTAGTAGAGAATGTATGCAAGCCAACTTAAAATACATTTTCTTATCTGGCTCACTGATTTCTGCAGACTTTGTATAATCTTCTAGTGCCCCTTCTAGATCATATTCCTCATACTTCTGATCAGCACTTTTTCTGAAAGGGTTACTACGCTTAGATTTTTTGGTTTTTTCATAGGCGTAGCGTTCACGATTTTGTGAGGCGTCTCTTCGTGTCCGTGACTGTGGTGCCCGCTGTGCACTACGTGAACGTGACTGTCTTCTTCTGGTTGTACTTTTGTTCTTGTTATACTTTGCATCAAAGCTAGCCGTAGACATAGTAAATAGTCTGATCGCATCTATAACACCTAACATCGCCCCTACTGGAAATAGAAAGCCAGAAGTCATTATAGAAAGTACGGTATAAAAGATACCACTGCCTGGATCTTTAAGATAAAACTTATGCATTCCTATAGTCCCTCCTACAAGTGCTAAAACTGCTGCTATGTTCTTATCATGCATATTGTTAAAAAACTTTGGTGGTCAGTATTGCTATATCATCTACATATTCTTGCTCTCCCTTAAAATCATCTATCTCTCTAATCAGTTTATCATTAAAAGCTTTCGGCGCTAAGTCTTTGTTGGTCACGACAAATTCTTTCACTTTGGCTTCTTCAAAATAAGTGCCTACTTCGTTCTGTATATCTGCAAGCCCGTCCGTAAAACAGAAAAGTAAAGCGTCTGTCTTTAATTTTATCGTCTCTTCCTCTATAAAAGGCAAATTAGGAAAGGCGCCTATCACTGTACTGCCTTTCTTGAGCTCTAAAGTTTCTCCATTATTAATCAAGAAGGGTGGAAAATGACCTGCATTTATATATCTCAGTTCTCTCTTTTTTATATCTATCTCTGCTATAAAGAAGGTAATAAATTTATCACTTTTGGTAATTCTATACACGGCCTGATTAAGAGCAAAGACAAACGTCTCCAAATCTCTATACTGATGAATCAAGCTATGCAACATCGCTTGAAAATTAGACATCAATAAGGCTGCCGCTACTCCCTTGCCAGAAATATCAGCTATCACAACCGCAAAGCGTTCTTCCGAAAATTTCACAAAGTCCACATAGTCTCCACCGACATTAAAATGTGGCTTATAGTATGTGTCTATTTCATAGAGGTCACTGTTAGGAAATTCCTCTGGGATGAGCATCTGCTGGAATTCCTTAGCCAGCTCCATCTCCTTATTATATCGTTCCTGCTTTATCTGTCTGCGGAAAAGTCTTTTATTCTCTATCGCTACCGCTATGATGTTCGTAATAGTGGTGATAAATTGTATCTTATTATAGATATCTTCTCTATCCTTGATGCCGCCGATCAGCGCATAGGAGATGGGGTGATTTTTGTGGAAAACGGGTATTACTATATCAAATAATCTAAGATAAGCTGGGTCCTCTTCCTTGACTGTATGTAGTCGCTTAAACTCTAGACATTGCTGTATCAACTCTTCTTCTATGTCCTCTTGGACATCTATCTTACAGGGAGCAGACCATTCATCACCTTCAGATACAAAGAGGATCATTTTTTTGATACCCATCTCCCAACTCAAGAAAGAGCTGTACATATTAAACAAACCATCAGCAGACACATTATCATTAATCGCCTGTGTAATAGTCAACAAACTTTTGATCTGCAGCTCTTTAAGGTTTAATTCCTTTTCGAGCTTTTCTAACATTTCTTCTTCTCTTTCCAGCACTGCGAGTGGTTATAATTTTTTGTTGTCCTTATGCCTATTAGAATCTCTCTCGGTCTTTTTATTGAAGTTCCTTGCTATACTTGATTCTAGGTCTATATCCATTTGGTTTGCTAGACAAGTTACTACAAAGATAATATCTGCGAGCTCATCAGAGATGGCTTCTTTTATATCGGAGGGTTGATTGTGGGGTTTGAAAGATTGTTCTCCATACTGTCTAGCCATTAGTCTAGCCAGCTCTCCTACCTCTTCTGTCAAGACGGACATGTTCGTCAATTCATTAAAATACCTGACCCCTATCGTCGTTATCCAGTTATCAGTCTGCTTTTGTAGCTCGGATATCGTCATGCTATTCTTTGTTTTTAGTATCCATTATTATTGTGACTGGGCCATCATTGGTATAAGAGACTTTCATATCTGCACCAAAAATGCCTGCAGCCACTGGTCTATCATAGACTGATCGGAGGTGCTCCATAAAGGCCTCATACATTTGATTAGCCATTTCTGGAGATCCGGAATTAAGATAAGAAGGCCTATTGCCCTTTTTTGTACTGGCAAACAAGGTAAACTGACTGATGACTAGAATACCACCATCTATATCGACTAGTGACTTATTCATCTTCCCTTCATCATCACTGAAGATCCGAAGATTAATAATCTTACGACTGAGCCAGATAATATCCTCCTCAGTATCCTCCTTCCCTACTCCTAGATATACAACCAATCCTTTGTCTATAGCTCCTGTAACTTTGCCATCTACTGTTACCTTTGCAGGCATAATGGTACGCTGTATAACGGCTTTCAATTTACTGTGTATTGTTTGTTATAAAGTTGTGCTTATCCACATTCCTAAAAGAGGTAAATATAGTTCATAGGAGGTTATATATTACTCGATTTTATATATGTGATTTATACATATTTTGTCCTCTCTCTTTTGTGAGTATATAGACAGCAACAATTTAGTCAAATTATACACAGAGAGAGTTATACACAAGTTGTCTAATTCCTGAGGATTACTAGTAAATATAAGGGCTAAGCGGTGTTAATAAGTGTGGGAGGAATAAGACTCTTAGTGTCTAATACTCTAATCATAATCTATAGCCAAGAGCTTATACACGAACTCACAGCACTAATAATAATGACCTTTATTTTTTAAAAAAGAAAAACAATTATTAATAGGAATGGGGAAATGTTGGTTAGTGGAAAAAGTTTTCAATTTTGTATTCTTTAAATCTTATCTAAATAAATTGTGCCTTTAAACTATTTGGCTGCTCTATCATTAGTTGCTAAAGTCAATTGCCCGGATGAACTATAATAAATATGTTAGGTACTGGTTGCTCAGTGGATGTATCTTGCTCTTCTTCCAGATCTTCATCGGAGGGGTAACGCGGATTACTGGTTCCGGTCTTTCTATAACCAAGTGGGAAATCATTACAGGTACATTACCTCCATTCTCTGAGGAGGCTTGGCAACACGAATTTGGTCTTTATAAAGAGACGCCGCAGTACAGTAAGATCAATCAGGGGATGACCCTTTCTAAGTTTAAGTTTATATATTTCTGGGAGTACTTTCATAGACTATGGGCAAGATTAATGGGCTTTGTATTCATCTTTCCGTTTATCTTTTTCATTCTCAAGAAGTGGATAGATAAGTGGATGATAACGCAATTATGTTTTGTCATCTTCTGGGCGATGATGGCTGCGGTGTTTGGATGGATAATGGTGGCGAGTGGTCTAGTAGATAGACCTTGGGTCAATGCTTACAAGCTATCCCTACATCTAGGTATAGCTTTGATGACTTTGTCCTTTCTGGTATGGGGTACTTATAGGGGTTTTGGGCTCAATAAACTATCCGTCAACCAAAGCAAATTGCATCGCTTGGCTTTTTGGTTTCTATTAGCACTTATACTTCAGATCTTTTTCGGCGCTATAGTGAGTGGTATGAGAGCCGCGTTATACTATCCTTCTTGGCCTGATCTTAATGGAAGTTATATACCTGAGGTCCTTTTATTAGGAGAATCGTGGAACATTGAGAATCTTGTAGACTATGATAAGGATGCCTTTATGCCTGCACTTATTCATGTGCTACACAGAAATTGGGGATACTTTGTTTATGCCTTTGGAATGTATCTTGCCTTTAAGGTTTTCAGATATCCACTGAGAAGAATATTCTATGTCTTTAACATCGGACTTATTATAGCCCTCAATTTGCAGGTGTTATTAGGAATTTTAACACTTGTCTTTTCTAAAGCAACAATTCCACTATTCTATGGAATTATGCATCAAGCGGTTGCAATTTTTATACTTTGCATAGCATTGTTTAATCTATACGCTTTTAAATTAAGAGTTAAGCCCGAAGGTGAGTTCAGCAGTAATAGAAGAGAATAATTTCAGGTACCAAGAGACTAAAGGTGGTGATGAGGTATTATTACTATTACATGGTTTGTTTGGGGCTACGGGTAATTTTCAAGGTATACAAAATGCGTTTGCCCAAGAATACAATGTAGTGACGCCTATCCTTCCCATTCTTACTATGCCCTTCAAACAGTTAAATCTAGGAGGCCTTGTCAAGCATATAGAAGCCTTTATTGCCTTTAAGGGCTATCAGAAGATGCATATTGTTGGTAATTCCCTCGGGGGGCATCTTGCACAGCTATTTGCGTTAGGTAATCCTACTATGGTTCAATCCATTACGCTGACAGGAAGTTCTGGACTTTTTGAAAATGCGATGGGTTCCACGTTTCCCAAAAGAGGGGATTATGACTTTGTAAAAAGAAAGGCTGAGAGTACCTTTTATGATCCTAAGACTGCTACCAAAGAGATAGTAGATGAAGTCTTTGATACTGTGAATGATAGGCTCAAAGCAATCAGAGTTATTGCAACCGCTAAGTCTGCTGTAAGAAATAATCTCAAGGAAAGAATATCGGAAATTACTTCTCCCGTATTACTTGTATGGGGCAAACAAGATATCATCACTCCTGCTTGGGTAGGCGAAAAGTTCCACGAGTTACTCCCTAATTCTGAACTGGCTTTCATAGATAAATGCGGTCATGCGCCTATGATGGAACATCCTCAAGAATTCAATAAACTTCTTAAGGGTTTCTTACTTAAGAACAAGATGGCCCAGCCGTCAGAATAGCTTGTTGCCAGTAGGAAGAGCATAAAAAAAAGCGGATAGAATTCTACCCGCTTTAAATTTCTATGCCTTAGTTATGGCTGTATTTTCTTCTTTACTTGTTCTGCCTTCTTAGCTCTCTGCATTGGGTTCTCTCCCCTGTTGTAGCTTCGTCTTCCGTACTTATTCTTGAATAATTCGAATCTATCAGGACTGGCTTTTGGCTGGAATGAATTATTAGATACATCCACGTCTGCAGTTTCTAAGAATGGATCTAAAACAATGTCCACTACTTTTTTATCCATTACAAAAGACTTGGTAACCTCAGATCCAAATCTCCATATTTCGGCAGGGAGTCTTTTCACTACGTCGGTGCCATCTTCATATTTGAATTGAATAATTAGCGGCATTATTAAACCTCCTTTATTCTTGAAGCTTAGTGTATAGTAATGCTTATTAGCTTCTATAAGAGCTCTTTCTTCGTCGCTCAGACTGGCTAGATACTCCTCATACTCTTGGTCATGTATAGCATCTTTATCTAAGGGATCGTAGTCAGTGTAGTAATCTTCTATACTAGGATCAGCCTCATTAAGTGTTTCAGGTATGGCTTTTCTATTTCGTTCTCTGGTAATATCATAGGTAGTAGCTGCTCTATTGGCTTTCTCTCTCTCTTCTGTTTGTTTTGGATTCTTGGTATCTATCTGCGCATACTTAACATCCGTTAGTTCTTGGTCACAATGGTCATTGGTATAGAACCATCCTCTCCAAAACCAGTCAAGATCTATAGCTGAGGCATCTTCCATTGTTCTAAAAAAGTCTGCAGGTGAGGGATGCTTAAAAGCCCATCTTTGGCAATACTCTTTAAAGGCCATATCAAAGAGCTCTCTTCCCATGATGGTTTCGCGTAGAATATTAAGTCCTGTCGCTGGCTTACCGTAGGCATTACTACCAAACTGGAAGATAGATTCTGAATTGGTCATGATCGGAGATATTCTAGATTTGTCTCCGCCCATATACTCGACTATCTTATGTGCTGGTCCTCTTCTAGATGGATAGTTTCTTTCCCAATGCTGTTCTGTTAGATACTGAACAAAAGTGGTCAGACCTTCATCCATCCATGTCCATTGTCTCTCATCAGAATTGATAATCATCGGGAACCAGTTGTGCCCTACCTCGTGAATGATCACGCCTATATGTCCGTACTTCATTCTCTGAGAGTAAGTACCATCATCTTCACATCTACCAAAGTTGAAACAAATCATAGGATACTCCATACCCATATTGCCATCTATAGACCAGGCTGTCGGATATGGATAATCTATAGTATAGTGTGAGAACCATTTTACTGTATGTGCTACAGCCTTAGTGGAATATTTGCTCCATAGGCAGTCCCCTTCTTTGGTCCACATAGAGGCTGCCATTACTGTACGACCATCCGACATAGGAACTCCTACAGCATCCCAGATGAATCTTCTAGAACTGGCGAAGGCAAAGTCTCTAACATTCTCTGCTCTAAATTTCCAAGTCTTAGTCTTAGATGGTATGCCGTCTTCAGCGGCTGCTATTCTGTCGTCTGCTTCTTCCATAGTAGCAACGGTGACTGGTTGCTCAGATTCTTTAAGTGCTTTCTTTAGTCTTTTCTTTTGCTCTGAGCTTAGCATTTTGTCTTGATTCTGTAGTACACCAGATGCAGCTACGAGATGATCATTAGGGACAGTAATCTCTACATCGTAATCTCCAAAAGTTAAGGTGAATTCTCCCCTACCAAGAAACTGCTTGTTTTGCCATCCATCTATATCATTGTATTGGCACATTCGCGGAAACCACTGAGCGATGACATAGACATTATGTCCATCTTCGAATGGTTCATATCCGCTACGACCGCCCACTTCCTTTGTATTATTAATATTATACCACCAGTCTATAGAGAAGGTTGTACTCTGACCTGGTTGTAAGGGTTGTGAGATATTGATACGCATCATCGTCTTATTGATGGTATAAGCTATTTTGCCACCAGACTTTCCTTTCACTGATTGTATTTTGAACCCACCATCGAATTCAGGCGTCAGATTCTTGAGGGCGGTGGTACTCATTCTATCATTGATCTTTGATCCTTTGATATCGTGGCTGTGAGAATCTTTAGCTCTTACATTCTGATCTAGCTGCACCCATAGATAGTTCAGTACATCAGGGGAGTTATTATAATAGGTGATAGTTTCAGAACCCGTAAGGATCTGCTTTTCATCATCTATTTCTACCTTGATTTTGTAGTCCGCTTTCTGCTGCCAGTATTCATGACCCGGTGCTCCAGAAGGTGCTCTATAGGTATTAGGAGTAGGCAGTTCTTCGTGCAATTGTTTGAACTTGCTTTGGTTATAATTATCTACCTGTGCTGTTAGCGATGATAGTGATAGAAGGAGTATAAGAAGGGCTATACAATTTTTCATTATAATAGTTAGATCAAAAGAAATAAAGGTATGATAAAGCATGCACATTGGCTGTTAACATTTCTTAAAAAAGGGAAAGCAGACTTAGAGTCTACAAAATCAACCTTTTTATGAAAATCTATTCCATAACTATGAGAAGATTAGAATGAGCGCCACATGTTCCACGTGGAACAGTCACCTATAAATTAGACTTAGCTTAGTAAATACTCTTTGAAACTATTGTAGCTTTTATCCATTAAGGTCGATTGGCCATTCTTCTCTGAGAATGCCTTTAATGATTGGGGTAGCTTGAATGTGCCTACTATAGGTTCCATGACATTGAGGAATTTGCCTGGATGAGCTGTTTCTAGAAAGACGGTTTGGTACTGTGGATGATCCTTTAAAAAGTCTATACAGGCTAGATAACCGATAGCGCCGTGCGGATCAGCTAGGTAATCGTAATCTTCCTTTATCTGACCTACAGCTTTCTCGTTTGTACCATCTGTATAACTATACCCCACGAGATCATCTTTAAGCTTGTTCCACGTGGAACCTTCATCACTGCCTTCATACAAGGCTTTCATCCTAGGAAAATTACTTGGGTCACCTACGTCCATGGCATTAGAGATGGTGGGTATAGAAGGTTTAGCTGCATAAGTTCCTGAGCTTAAATAATCTGGAACTGTCTTATTAGCATTAGTCGCAGCGACAAACTTATCTATGTCTAAGCCCATTTTCTTAGCCAGCATTCCTGCAGTTAGATTACCATAATTACCGGATGGCACTACATAAGCGATCGGCTTAGATTTATCTCTGAGCTGCTTATATCCTTCAAAGTAATAGAAGGACTGAGGTAGTAAGCGGGCGATATTGATAGAATTGGCGGAACTGAAACTGTATTTATCTTTTAGATCCTCATCTAGGAAAGCGGTCTTTACCAAGCGCTGACAATCATCAAAAACCCCTTCTACCTCTAGGGCACGGATATTCTTACCCCAGGTAGTCAGCTGTTGCTCTTGTAGTTTGCTCACTTTTCCAGAAGGGTAGAGGATGATGACATTTATTCCTGGTACATCATAAAATCCTGCAGCTACTGCTCCTCCAGTATCTCCACTAGTAGCGACCAGAATGGTGGTGGCTCGATCTTCATTCTTCAAGAAGTAAGACATAAGCTCTGCCATAAATCGGGCACCGAAATCTTTGAATGCCATAGTCGGCCCATGCCATAATTCTAATGTCGATATCTGCTCCGAAAGCTGAACTAAAGGAGCAGGAAAGTTGATAGCTCTGCTGATAAGTTGATACAAATCTCCCTCTGGAATATAGTCTCCTATAAGATTCTGGGAAACCTGAAATCCTATTTCTTCAAAGCTATAATTGGATAAATTATCCAAAAACTCAGCTGGAAGGGTAGGGATATGACAGGGCATATAGAGTCCCTTATCTACAGGAAAGGCATTCAAGACGGCTTCCTTGAGATCTACTATATTCTGCTTATCGTTAGTGCTGTAGAGTTTCATCCTAGTACTTTTTTGCCCCTTCAAGGTTAATCTTAGAGTTATAGACAGTGACTTCTTTGCCTTCTTCTTTGTAGAGTTTTTTAGCTGCGTCTTCTATATTATCTGCTATAACCGAATTGGCGCAAAGCGCAAACATAGACGGCCCTGCTCCCGAGATAGAAAACCCTAAGGCCCCAGCGCTTAATGCAGCTTCTTTCATCTGATAGAAATGTGGTATCAGAGCGGCCCGTTGTGGTTCGATGATAATATCCTCAAGAGCTCTACCCAGTAGTTCAATGTCTGACTTATACATAGCGGCAACAAAAGCTGCTAAGTTTCCAGACTGCTTTATATGACTTTGTAGATCTACTTTATTGCTCAATATATTTCTGGAATCTTTGGTTAGAACCTTAACATGAGGATAAATGACTACTGCTCTCAGACCTTCTATCGTAGGCAATCCTATGACATCCAAAGTTTCATTATCACGAATAAGGACAAAACCTCCATAGAGAGATGGTGCAACATTATCGGCATGCCACGAACCATCTGCAAGTTGCTCACCCATGGTGGCGCACTTCAGAACTTCATGCATTTTGCAGGGCCAATCCAAAAAAGCATTTACTGCAAAGGCACCTGCAACAGCACTGGCGGCACTGCTCCCCATTCCTGTTCCGATGGGCATATTTTTATTCAAATCAATCTCGATGGGCATGTCTACAATGTCTAAATGCTCCATCATTTTGAGCGCCGCAAAGCCGGCTACATTTTTCAGAGGGTCGTAAGAGAGTTTTCCTCTGTTTCGAATGGTCTTTATTTTGAGTCCCTTCTCTTTCCCTTCTCGGATGATAATTTCATCTCCTAACTCCTCTAATGCAAAGCCTAGCACGTCATACCCTACGGCAACATTTGCTACAGAGGCAGGAGCGAAGCATTTACAAGGTATTTTTTTCATGATTTTGAATGTAAAAAGCTGAATTACAGTTAATTATATAATGATGATCTTCTATGTGAACTTAGCTAATAGTGAACGATTCTCAGCGAATTTGCCCCGAATCCCAGATATTAATGAAAAACTCAGAATCTGCTCGAATTTCGTACTATCTATATTACCGTTATAGTATGTGTTAGCACGTCCATTCTTATGTGACGTTTTATGCTCAAAGTAGTGATAGACCATCCCAAATCTCCAAAGTGCTGTCCTCCATAATTTAACTTGCGAGAAGCTGGTTTCTAATCGCACGATAGCGGCGGTATTACTAGTGAAGGATACAGCAGGAATACAGATATCGCAAGCATACAGCGAGTTTATAGGCTGTTTTGGACCGAAAATGCTATTTAAATTACTGTATATCAATTAGTTATATAACTTTACTCTTTGATTTAAATTGGCTCTTTTTAGAGTGATTCTCAGCAAAATCAGCTGTTTTTCACCCATTTCTCTTGATTTTATGTCTTTTGAGCACTTTTTGCCAAAATTGGTTAACGTTTTGTCTATGTGCTGAACGGTCATTTATACCTTTCAAATTTAGAGCACAGAGCTCATAGAAATTATTTCTGCAAGTAGTCCAGCAGCAGTCACAGCAGCTCCAGCACCTGGTCCTCTTATGACAAGTGGCGTTTCATTATAGCGATCACTATAGATTACTATCATATTATCACTTCCTGATAAGCCATAGAAAGGATTAGTAGCATCTACGGACCGCAGACTTATGGCGCCTTTGCCATTTTTATAACTTGCTATGAATCTAAGACGGTGATCTTTCTGCTCCGCTGCTGAGATTGTATCTTTAAATAGCTGGTTATCAGCACTTAAGGCCTCATAGAAGGCTGGTACGCTGTCTGCTTCTAGGCAGGCCTTAGACAATATGTCGTCGATTTGGACCTGGGACTCCTCTAGTGAGAACCCTGCCTCTCTGGCGAGTATGAGTAGCTTTCGCTTTACATCTGCCCCAGACAAATCTTCTCTAGGATCAGGTTCTGTAAGTCCTTTGGCCTGTGCTTCTTTGACGATATCTATAAAGTCTTGCTTTGAGCTGAAATTATTGAAGATATAAGACACAGATCCAGAGAGTACAGCCTCTATTTTATGGATCTTATCTCCACTACTAGTAAGGTTTTTAAGTGTAGATATTACAGGCAGTCCAGCCCCTACATTGGTCTCAAAATTGAGTGGAATGTTCCTATCCCCAGCCAGGGCTTTGAGGGCTTTATAGCGCTCTAGACCACTAGATAAGGCAATTTTATTAGGGGTAGAAATAGCTATATTATTCTCTAACAGGCGCGCATAATGCTCTGGTATCAACTTACTCGCTGTGTTATCCACAAAGACCGAGTAGGCCTTATTATCAGCAATTACTCTGTCTATAAATGCGGAAATATCAGCTTTTGTCTCACTAGCTTCTAGTAAATTTTTGTAGTCTTCTAGCTCGATCCCTTCATCAGCAAAAAGCATCTTTCGAGAATTGGACAGACCATTAACGATGAGCTCTACCCGACTCTCAGATTTTATATTTGTAAAGTTATTTTTGATTTGTTCCAGTAGGGTAGACCCAATCAAACCGACACCTACCATATATACGTGAATAGATTTGTACTCTGATAGAAAAAACGCATCATGTATAGAGTTAAGCGCTTTAGATTCATCACTTTTGTTGATCGCAAAGGTGATATTGAGCTCTGAAGATCCTTGGGCGATAGCCTCTACGTTTATGCCGTTTTTCCCTAAGGTATGAAACAGACGGCCAGATACACCTGGAGAATTTTTCATGTTTTCTCCTATGATAGCAAGCAGACATAAGTTAGGTTTTACCTTGACAGGATCGAGGAACTTTTTCTGTAATTCATGTTGGAACTCACTGGTAATCAAGGTATCACACCTCTCTTTATCACCGTTGTTAATCGCAATAGTGATAGAATGCTCCGAAGAGGCCTGTGTAATCATGATGACATTGATGTTGCCTTCAGCGATACACTTGAATAAACGGTAAGCTATACCTGGTACACCTTGCATACCACTTCCTTCTAGGGAAACCAGAGCAATGTCTTTAATAGAAGACAGTCCAGAAATTACATTCTTGCTGGCTGTGGCCTCTTTGTGTATTAAAGTTCCAGGATGGTTCGGCTCGAAAGTATTTTTTATCCTAGTAGGAATATTTTTTTCTTTTACCGGTCTTATCGTAGGTGCATAAAGAACCTTGGCACCGAAGTGCGACATTTCTGCCGCCTCCAGATAACTCAGTTCTGGAATAGTATATGCCTTTTTTACTTTTCTAGGATCTGTGGTAAGGACACCATTGACATCAGTCCATATTTCCAACTCTACAGCATCCAAAGCAGCCGCAAAGATGGCAGCACTATAGTCAGAGCCTCCACGACCCAGAGTAGTTGTAACGCCAGTCTCTGCATCAGAACCGATAAATCCTGTAACGATATAGATCTTACCTGTCTTATCTACAGATTTAGAAATAAGATCATTGGTCAATTCAAAATCTACGATAGCGGACCCGAAAGTATTATCTGTTTTGATACACGTTCTAGCATCCAGGTATTCTGCAGGCTGACCTTTTGAATTTAGTGATGTAGCTAAGATGTAGGCACAATTTCTCTCGCCGAAACTGACGATATAATCTTTTGTCTTGGGAGAAGCCTCTTGAATCAAAAAGACACCTTCTAGTAGGTTTCTAAGCTTCTGGTGGTTCTCTTCTAAATCTGGCCTGATTGCATCATAAGCAGCCTCTGTGAGCAGTCCTGTGGCCACTTCATGGGCTTTAGTGATGAACTGGTCATAGGTAGTAAGGTAGCTCTTGTCATTTTGCTGAGCTTGGCTGACCATCTCTAAGAGTAAGTCTGTCATACCGCTAAAAGCGGAGACGATGACACAGAGCCCTTGGTCCGAAGCATACTTGTCTATTATGATATTAGATACCAATTCTAGCCGCTCTGCATTGGCTACAGAGGTACCTCCGAATTTCAAAACCCTCATTATACATTATCTTTTACACTAATATGTAATCACATTCTGTGCCATTTAATTAGATAAAGAAAAGCGATAGCTCATGCAGCATATCGCGAAGGCTCATCGTTTAAGCTATGAGGGAGAAATTTTTGTTAATTTCACTCTTATTCCCAACCGGTTTTAGGCTTTAATCCAATTCAAACTAAGCATGAAACCTATCTATTACGTACTCATAAGCGCTTTTTCTCTATTTATAGGAACAGCTAGCGCTACTGCTATTCTACATTGTCCACCTGACCAAACACTACCCTGTACAGCACAATCCAATAACCTTATGGCTTATGGTGATGCATATGTGATGAAAAATGGTGTCAAATATGATGCAGGTTTAGCCAATGTGGTGAAAAATCTGAATTCATGTAACGTCGGGACAGTTACAAGAAAATGGCAAGTAGAAGATGTCAATGGTCAGATCCAGCAGTGTACTCAGACGCTAACCTTTCTAGCGGGTAACTTCGGAATCTCTAATATCACGTGGCCAGAGGCTACCTTAGACCTTGAGGGATGTGAGGCAGATATAGATCCTGCAAATCTACCGGAGCCCTACCAAGAGCCCTTCTATTATCATGATCCGTGTAATATGATCGGCATGAATTATAAGGATGAAGTTTATCATTTTGGTCCGGACTGTAAGAAAATCATAAGAAAGTGGACGATCTTGGATTGGTGTACTTATATACCAGGCACCGGCCAGGGAGAATTTAC
>CAKZVK010000128.1 GCA_937921825.1 uncultured Saprospiraceae bacterium | reverse complement strand
CAGATTCTTATCTCTAATACCAATCATAGATCATTCAAACTCTATAAAGATTCTGGAGAGAAAGTAGATATCTACAGAGAGGAGTACCACGGCTTTGTCTTTCCAGAATATCTCCAGCTGCATCACTTTACCCAAGCCATTCTAGGCAAGCAAAAACGTAAGCTAAAATCTGATCACGCAGTAGACAATCTCAAGCTTGCGGTAGCTTTTGAAAAAGCGAAGGTGCTGGAAAAGCCAGTGGAATTGTAGGTATTAGTATTTTTGAAATTGGAAGTGGGAACATGGTCACTACAAGAAATATAATAATACTATGATGATAAGGCTTTTATTTATTGTCGCATTAATTGCGAATGTCTTAACTGGAATTGCTCAGACCTCTTATTTCTTAATAGGAGATTTCGGCAGTACGCAGTCTACAGGTGAAGTGATTATAGAACATGATGGCTACTTCTATATTGCAGGACAATATATTATACCCGATATCGTAGAACGAAATATTCAAATCTGTAAGTTGGATAAAGATGGGGACATAAAAAAGTGTATTGTCTGGGATAATGATTTGTCCAATGGGGGTTTGAATTCTCTCGCCAATGATGCAATCTCGCTGATAGATGATAAGACAATACTGATGAATATTAATGTTGGTGCGAATGTACATGAATGTATCATCAGTGTCGATACAAGTCTGGCTGAGGTGAAGCTAAGACAACATTATACAACAGGTATAGCAGAAGGTATCACAGGAGAATCTCAATTGCTAGTTGATGATATTCTGTATATTTCAATAGGGAATCAATTCAGGAAAAACTATTTTGGCGCATACGATTTGGCATTAGAATCATTTACCTTGATTCATCATAATGTTGGCAGCGAGGACACCTATAATCAGAGGAAGCTACTTTGTAAAGGGAATGAAATTTTTCATTTATGTAGTTATTTAACAGATAATAAGCCAGCTGATAAGTTGCGACAGCTATTAGTGCAGGTAATAGATAAGCAAGATTTCAGTATAAAGGAAGAATTTTATTTGGAAGAGAATTTTGGACATACAACAGTCAATGCTCTGTTTGCTCCTAATGGAAATATTGTTGTATCAGGAATAGAAGGGGATAGGAATGAGGAAGGTGAGTATATATTTAATTATAATACTATATTGATGGAATTAGAAAGTGACAATTCTTCAATAAAATGGAAGCAAGTACTTGGAGATACTATGAAGAAAAGGAGCCCAGACTATCTTAACAGTATGATTACAGCAGTTGATAATAATGGTTATGTTTTGGTGGGTCAAAAATCAAGAGGCCCTAATACCGTTGGCGAACATGATGGTTTTGTAATAAGAGTGGATAGCTTAGGTCAGGAATTATGGCAGTTTGAAACAGTAGATGACTATGAAGGGGCATATGTCACCTACAATGATGTCATTGTGACCTCAGATGGTCACTATATGGCTGTGGGTTATAGAAGTGATACTAATAGAGATGCCGACCCATGGTCTAGCCGTGTACAAACAGTTATGATAAAATTCGATGATGAGGGCAATATCATACAAAGACCTTCAGCTATAGATGAAGCAGCTGCAGTAGTTTTACCCATAAAAATCTATCCCAATCCAGCCGCTAGCTTATTGACGATCGAGTCACAAGCTGATCAGACGCTAATCGCTTTTATAATGGATGCTACGGGACAGAAAATCCTTCCAGAATTCTTTATATCTAACAGTGAAGAAAAGCTTATTGATGTTTCTGCTTTTGTGTCAGGTGTCTATCAGGTGATTATTCAGTCAAAGGATGGGCGACAAGTTATGGCTGAGCAGGTGGTGATAGAAAATTAAGAGTCTTGTTCCTTTTTTCAAAATGTAACCATCTAGTATATCTTCTCTTAATGTTCTATTGAGTCTCTCAATTTAACCATACACTGCCTGTTTCTCATTTAGAATCAGGATTGTATCAATTGGTATGCGCTTCTAAAGATGGAACAAAGATCGACATTGAGCAAATTGTCATAAAATATTGAGTTACTAGAGGTGCTGCCCAAACAACCACTCCAATAACTCTGGCTCCGCAAAAGCATTAGTCCAACTATCATGTCCGACACCGGGATATAAACTCAGCTTCGCATTTATGTCTAGGGCTTTCATGGCTTCATAGATTTTTATGGAATTTTCAGGTAGGACTACCTGATCTTCTGCACCATGAAAGATCCACCATCTAGGGGTCGTTAGTTCAGAAGCAACTTGAGGAGGAGCACCACCGCAGATAGGAAAGGCTGCAGCAAAGCGATGAGGATGCTGTCTTACTGTCTCAAAGGTGCCCATACCGCCCATGGAGAGACCACCGATATACTGTCTTTGCTGATCCAGCTTATAGTTACTATTGAGTTCGGTGAGGAGTGCAGATAATAATATTTGATGGAGGACAGGCATCTTTTCTATTTGTTCTAGATTGTAATCTATGCTGCCATCACTCTTCCAGGTATATCCACTCCAAGTCATATCCTTTGCACATTGAGGAAAGACGACTATAGCAGGATATTTTGCTCTGACTTCAGGCTGTAGAAACAACTCTGCGCCATGTACAAGTTGAAGTTCATTATCTGTACCGCGTTCGCCAGCGCCATGAAGAAAAAGCACTAAAGGGTAGCTTTTGTTTTGGTCATAGTTGGCAGGTAGTAGAAGTCTATAGGGTAACGTATCGCCATCTACAATCAACTGTTCTTTCGTGAAGACAGCTTTAGAAGGTTCGTCTGATTGTGGTGCTTTCGTTTCTTTCGTCTTATAAGAAAACATGGTAAGGAGAATAAGCAGACTTAGTAATCTCATTTTTCTAGTTGTGTATCTAAGATATAGATATCTAGTCAAAGAGCCTTGGCAGAAGTAGAATGAAAAGTCTTTACAGCAGATTCTGTATTCTTAGTGCTGGGGTCTAATGCAGCTCTCAGTAAGCTGATCAAGAGTCTGCTGGAAAATGGAACTGAGTTCTGCTGTAATACTCAGCTCTCCTCCTTCGAAGTTGAACTTGAGTTCGCTCGCATGTAGGAGCATCCTATCCATCCCAAATTTTTCTTTCCACAACCTATTTTGCTTATTACATCCATGGGGTCTGTCTCCGATAATCGGATGAAAGATATGTGCCATATGCTTTCGTAGTTGGTGATATCTGCCCGTCTCAGGTTTGAGTTCTATGAGACTATATCGAGAGGTGGCATGTTTTCCGAAAGGCAGAGGGAGTTCATACTGCTCTAGTGTTTTGTAATGGCTTACCGCCTCCTTGGTATTATGTTGGTCATCAGTGAGGGCATAATCGATTGTGCCTGCAGGATTGGTATAGCCACGAACTAAGGCCAGGTAGGTTTTGCTCACTTCCCGATTAAGGAATTTCTTCTGCATGAAGCTATTGGCTTCGGGAGATTTGGCAAAGAGGAGTACGCCTGACGTTTTTCTGTCTAGCCGATGTGTAGGGTAGACTCGGTAGCCTACTTGATTTCTGAGTTGTTGTAAGGCAAACTCAGTAGCATCTGCTGCCAACTTTGTTTTATGGACGAGAAGACCATGGGGTTTGTTGATAGCAATGAGGCTATCGTTTTCGAAGAGAATCTCTAGTGTTGTCTCCGCCAAGAGTTTAAGACCACAAAGAATTATGGTCTGCCATGAAGCCCATTACACCTATAGCTAATACGGCTACCCATATAGCGACATACATAGGAACGAATTTCTTTCTTTTGGTTTCCCATTCAGGATGGGTAACGGGCATACCTTGGAATTTCCCTCTTGGTCTGTCCAGAAAGAAGAAAGTCTTATAAGTCTCTATACTCATGATTGTGAAGCCGATACTGCACATAGTTATAAGTACTAAGTTGTTTGTAAATAGACTAGCAACAAATGCAAAGAAATAAGCCACACCTGGAGATCTAAAAAACTTAAAAGTTTCAAAGCCCTCTACTGGTGCATCCTTCCATGCTCCACCAAAAGCAGAGACCCAACCGAATACTGAGCATGGCAATAAGATCAGCCACTTAGACCAGCCCAGGTTACCTGCATGGTAACTGGCATTAAGCTTTGTCAGTCCTACAGTCAATGCCAATATAATACCTACATAAGCGGCACCGACCAGTAGTCTGGCACCATAGCTTTTGACAGGTTTGCCGAAGACAGATAGCTGCATAGGTATGAAATATTTGCTCTGATCTTGTCTTCTAATAAAGGTCTTGTAGACCTCCATAGTTACTCTTTCTAGAGCATAAGTACTTCCGAATAGAGCAATGATATTAGCGAGAATAGTGAGATCAAGGTTGAAGTAATTTGCAACCAAAGGTGCAAAGACAACACCTGCTATTACTGATCTAAAATAGGTAGACCAAGTGAAGCCCTCATGAGGAGCATCTTTATACATACCCCAAGTGGCATTGTGAAGTCCTACACAGAGTCCAGTAATAAGGGCGATAAGCATTTGCATATTCTCTAAGTTTCTTTGTCAAGTGAAGCATAAGCTTCTTCTATCAGTTCCAGATCTCTCTGGGCCATTTGATAGGTAAATTGCGGTTGTTTTCCGGCTCGCAAAGAAACAAAAAAATCTTTGAACATCGGTTTGAATCCAGTAATCTTGGTAAGTTGCGGAAATCCTAGTTTTTTCTTCCTTCCCCTAGTAAAAACGCTGATTCCATTAGACTCAAAGGTGATAGACCCCTCTGTCCCATAGATTCGAGAGAGCCGTAAGCCAAAGAACATCGTATCTACTTCCCATGAATAGAGCAGGTTGATAATGGTCCCTTCATCGGTAGAGGCGGTCACTTGCATGCTCTTTTCTAGTGTGCCTTCCTTGATAGGCCTGAATCCTTGTACGCGATTGATGCTCAGGCCGATATTATTGATAAAATTTATCCAGTGGATGCCTCCCTCAAATAGTGCTCCGTAGCCAGTTAATTCCTGTTCCTCTCTCCAGTCGTTTTTGCTCTTTTGTTTCTTAGTCGCTGAGATATTGATAAAGAGGGGTTTGCCGATCACTCCACTGTTCAGTAGCTCATGTATGCGATAGCGCATAGGTTTATAGTAGTAGTTTTCAGCGACGAGTAATTGGATGCCTGCGGTATCTGCTAGTGGTCCGAGTTCTGTGATATCTGTAGACTTGAAAAAGGGAGGCTTCTCCACGATCACATGCTTGCCAGCTTGGATTGCTTTTTTAGCGAGATCGTAATGAAACTTTGGCGGGGTAGTAATAAAGATGATATCCACAGATGGTGCTGCGATGGCTTCTTCATAGCTGCCGTAAGCTTCTGTTCCTTTGTAGATCTGCTTATACTCCTCTGCTTTTTTTAGAGTTCTACTGGCAAAGGCCAGATTGATGTTTTTGTCGGCCCAGGCGATGGACTTGGTATGTGCTTTGACAATGTTGCCACAACCTAGAAAGGCCAGGGTTAGAGTCTCGTCTTCAGAATAGGATTTATAGGATATCAAGCTCGATAGTTATGCTGTCAAAGCTAGTATTTTTTCTGGATGTAGAATACTTCTCCTTTCGACTTGGTAAGAAGGGGAAAGTGCTGGTATCAAATAAAAAAAACAGCCCCAGATTGCTCCGAGGCTGTTTTTCGATAAGATGACTAGTCTTATCTTCCCTTAAAATATTCTATCTTTTTGCTGAAAGTATAGGCTTCAGCGGGCCTCTATTTTCGAGAGTTGACTAGACTCTCACCCTTAATATTTACTTCGCCCTATTTAGCTTTGTGAGCTAATTAATTACTTGATTTTTACATCCGTTAGATGTACTGCTGTTTGACCTTCTAGGATAAAACCTAATTTGTAAGCTCCAGCTCCGAATAAGTTTTTGTTGATTACTACATTGTTAGACATAACAGGCAGTTGGAATTCCATCTCACCTTCTCCGTTGTAAATTTGTACAACTGTCATATCATTAGTAGTAGTAAAAGTTAAACTCTCACTTTCGGTATTAAACCCAGCATCAGAAAATATATCTAGAGTTCCAATTGATACTACTTCTATCTCATCAGTAGAGATAATCACCTCTGGAGTAGTGCTTGCAAAAACAGTAGAGAATGTGATTGTAAGAGCTGTAAGAATTGTGATTAGATTTTTCATAATGTTTGCGTTTGTACTTATAAGACTATTTTTTAAGCCTTCACACTTAAAGACAAACCCTACACAGAATAGTATCTCTTCCTACAGGCCCCCTACAAAATCTCATAATGCCATCTTTTCGGTAAACTAGCTGACGGTTAAGGCAAGACTTTGAAAATAGAGATAGGGGTACTTAGCTCAGATCTTGAGATAATAGATAGTCTCCAACTCTTAAAGCATTGGCACTGATAGTCAGACTAGGGTTGACAGCCGCAGAAGTAGGCATAAAGCTGGCATCTACTACACTTAGATTGGTGACCCCTCTAAAATTGCAATCTTTATCTAGAGCAGAGGTTTCTGGATTCACTCCCATTCGTACAGTCCCTGCTGAATGCGAGAAGGTTCTTATATGATGAGTATAGTATAATATAGCTCCCGCTTTCTTTAGAATCTTTTTGGCTTGTTTGGCTAAGGCATTGACAGCTTGAGTATCTCTTTCTGTGTATTCATGAGAGACTTCAGCTACTGGCAGTCCATACTTGCCTTCTTTGGTGGGGTCTATCGTTATATAGTTATCATACTGAGGTTGGTCTTCTGCTATAGCAAGTAGACCTGTAAGTGGTTTTACTAATTTTCCTGCTAGTTTTCCTAAAGGTCCTGGGACTTCATTTTCTACCAGCCCAGCCGGCGGGGTAGAGATTTGTTGGAGACTTCCGAGTTTCCCTTTTGGACTAGAGATATCTTTATGGCCAAAGTAATAATCCAGTATAGCGATCTCCTTATGGAAGCGACCTTGCTTATCTGCTGCACCTGGATAGATGCCGAATATGATAGAGTTGACATGTCTCATAAGATATCGTCCGACCACCTTTCCACCAGGATTGAGTTTGTCTAAGCCAGAGGCCAATAATAAATGTGGTGAACCCAGAGCTCCGGCAGCTACGATAAAATGCTTGGCTTTAGCAGTAAAGGTTTCTTCAGTTGTTTTATTGCAAAGGATGACATGATCTATAGAGCCATTCAATTCTACTAATTGAGTAGCAATGGTATTATCCATTAGGTCCATTCCTAGTTTCTGTAGCTGAGGAATGAGGACAGTCGCTAGATCATTTTTAGCACTGATGGCACAGGCAAAGGTATCACAGGTCGTACACAGCTGACAGGTTCTGTCTCCCTTGGTATGATTGATCGCCATAGGAAGAGAGAAAGGTTTAAGGCCTTGGCTTTCTGCACCTGCTTTTAGTTTTTTAGAGATGTCTGCTAGTGGAGCAGGCGCTTGTGGAAAGTTAGCACTTCGGTGGGGTTCTGTAGGATCTACACCTGATTCTCCTGCTATGCCTAGGATGCTTTCTGCTTCTGTATAGTAAGGTTCTAAGTCATTATAGCTGATAGGCCATTCTGCTCCAGAACTTCCTACTATCTCGCTCGGATTAGAAAAATCACCTTCTCTAAATCTGAATGAAACCCCTCCATAGAATACAGATGGGCCTCCGACACAAGAGTAGACTCCCATCTGTGCTTTATTCCCACCTTTAACGACTTCATAAGGCAGTGACTTGTCATAATGAGGCGTGAGGTCAATAGACGCTTTAAGTCCCCAGTTATGAGGACCTCGTTCTACCCATTCACCACGTTCTATCATGAGGACTGACTTTCCAGCTTCCACCAGTTTCTTGGCTGTCATGCTGCCACCGAATCCACTCCCTATAATGATGTAGTCATATATTTTTTCTATGTGCCTCATATTGCTGCAAAATAGACAAACTGATAGAGAAGAATTGATTCTAAATAGTACTTTTAGCCTGAACTATGAGCGATCAGGAAAATCAGTCCAAATTTGATAAGATAGTCAATCCCAAAACGATCAAGCGGGGTATCTTCTACTTTGTGACCATCACTATAGTTGCACTGACAGGGATTTTCTTCTATACTAATACGGGTAAAACTTTAGAGGTCTGGTCACAGCTAGACTGGCGCTATGGTTTATTTTGTTTTGTCTTTGTGTTCAATGATCTATGGCTAGGCGGTCTGCGAAATCACATCTTCGCTAAAGAGTTCAAGCCTGGTATTCCTGCTATGGTCGCTATGAAAGCCAATGTCGCTAATATCTTCTTAGGCGCTGTGACACCTTCTCAGACAGGAGGTGGGGTGGCACATTGGTATGTCTTCTGGAAGAATGGACTTAAGACACCTGACTTTATTATCCTCAGTTTTGTAAACTTTGTTTCTACCATCATTTTCTTTTTAGCTTCTGGCTATTGGGCCATGAATATCTTACAAGACAAAGTTCCAGAAGGGATGGTTGCAGGATTGGCTAAGTATAGTTTCAGTGTCTTTGCGACGATTGGTTCTATTATCGTGGTGTCTCTTTTCTTTCCTAGATTGATAGGTCTTTGTCTAGATAAGCTCGGTGGCTTAGTCAAAAGCATATCACAAGCTAAGGGAGAGAAATTGGCCGCCTTCGGGACTAAGACAGAAAGGACGATGCAAGACTATCAGCAACAGACGATAGGTCTCTTCAAGCGAAAGCCGTGGTTGATTATCATGAGTTTTGTAATTACTGTATTCCTCTATTTGAATAAATATGCCTTAGCCTATTTCATTGTACTGGCCTTTGGGCTAGAGGTGGATTTTTGGACTGTGATAGCGCTGCAGTCAGTAGTGCATCTGCTGCTCTATTTTGCGCCTAGTCCTGGAGGGAGTGGTATTGCTGAAGTCAGTCACTCGGCTCTGATGTCTAATGTGATACCTGCAGAATTCCTGGCCGCTTTTGCATTGATACAGAGAAGTATCATGATATTGATACCTGCACTACTCGGTGCTTTTGTGATTATAAAAACAATGAATCAAGAAAAGCTCTGATCACTTATTTGCTTTCCTCTTCCAGATGATCTAAGAATACGATACCATTGAGATGATCGATCTCATGCTGAAAAATCACAGCTGTAAAGTCCTCTACCATTTCTACATGATGACTGCCGTCTAGTTTATCATATTCTAGTAGTATAGCATAAGCTCTGTTTTTGGTTTCTGCCTGCTTGTCTGGAATAGAGAGACAGCCTTCCATACAGGGCTGGGTCTTTTTGGTAGACTGAATGATTTTAGGATTCAGATAGACTTCAAAAGGAAACTCTGGCTTATCAAAGCGCTGTACCCAGATAATTTGTTTCAGAACACCAACCTGTGGGGCGGCTATCCCTACACCTAAAGACATGCTGTCTCTAACGGTGGTGTAGAGTCTGTCTATGAATAACTGCAGTTCTGTATCGAGTGGGTCAGGTGTAACTCTTGAGGACTTTTTTCTGAGTAGGATAGAGTCCTGAGCATTGGTCAGCAGGAAGAGTCGCATTGGACTCGTTGCAGTACCTGACTCTATTAATTTTTGTTCCACACTAGAAAACGAACTGCCTGATTGGACTGCAGTAGATTTACTGGTTTTACAACTGGAAATGAACGCTGCCATAATAATTGTGGACAGCAAAATTTTTAATGATCCAATCTGCCTACTCATAACCCATAGATTGTAGATAAGGAAGTATCCATATAACATAAATGAAAAGCAAAATGCAAGCAATGAGCGGTCCTTTGAAGAGTCCTATTACTCCTTTTGCATTTAAGCCTTGAGGACCGAAGTCATGACCTAATAGTTTGAATATACCCTTGAATAAGGTTACTATAAATACCAGACCTATAAACAGAAATATCAACCCTGTAATCATGTTACTAAAATTTCCGTTAAGGTAAATCAATTTTATTGATTACTTATTTTGTCTGGGAAGTTATCCATAATCTTAACTCTAAGGGATAATTGGCGATTGCTTCTCATTTCCTTGAGACCATGGACACAATCTTATAGCCCCCGTAGCTCCTCCACAAGAGCTTTCAGAAACGGTAAGGTAGGTGGCGCCGTAAATACCTTTAGATCAGTCAAGAAACTGCCTTCCTCATCTAGGAATTTGAAAATATTCTGCGGCTTGAGTTTTTTAAAGAGTCTAGTGAATACTTCAGCGCCTGATGTTTTGCCAGTCAGTATCGCATTGAGGAAAATCTTATCATATAAGACATATCGATTTCTTGGGAAGGTATATTCATCTAGCTTGTTCTTGAGGATGAAGGGGATAAGTGCTTCGATGTCTCTTTGTATTCTGGTGAACGCATAACCTGAGGAAGCTTTTACAGAACCTCCATTGGTACCTATGGGTATGATTCTAGTACTTCGGCTTTGTTGGAAATTATAGGTAGTCATAGGGATGGCACCTAGTTCTTCTTCCTCTACCTGATAGTCGGCAATGCCTAAGGTGTCCCCGATGTAGGCTTTAAGATAGGGGTCGTAAGCCTCTGATACTAAGATGTCTTTAGAAAAGAGAGTAACCTCTATAAGGGCCTCTTGTTCACTAGTGGGTAGGACGTAAAAGAAGATGGTGTCGTTACCCTGCGTCACTCGAAAGTCCATTAAGGTCGCTTCCTTAGGGTCGAATTGATCTGTCTGTGTTTTGATCTTCCACCCTTTGAAGTGTTGCCAGACGAACTGGTCCTGAGTATGCGCTAATCTGTCAGGATAGCTTTTGAACACCTGCTGGCCTCTATAAGTATTAGCTGAGGTATGGACTACAACTGTATCATCTTGTTCTTCTAGCTGGGTAATGCTGTCCTGTACTACAGTAATGTTCTGGGCAACATTTATAGCCTCTAACACATATTTATAAAAGTCTATACCCCTTACCATCTTATAGTGGTAAGGAGCGATATCTAATTCCTTATTGAGCTGCGTAGAAGCAAATCGGAGTTGGGGCCATTGGTGATAAACTATTGATTCAAAGTCATTTTTTCCAGCTTCCCAAAAACACCACGTTCGGTCATTTTTTGTTTTGGACTCCTTATCTATCAGGAGGAGCTTTTTGTCCTGGTATTCTTTTTTTTGACTGAGCTTATAGGCAAGCGTAAGACCTGCTAAACCTGTGCCTGCTATAATGTGATCATATGTAATGCCCTCCGCCAAATTCTTTCTAAGCTTTTATAAATCGTGAATACTCTTATTTTTATCTCCATATAAGCGCATTCGAAAATAGGCATGAAGATAGGTAGGTATAAGGATATAGAAGATTTTTTGTTCAGGCAGTTGCCTATGTATCAGAGGATAGGGCCTAAGGCCTTCAAGAAAGACCTCAAAAACATACAAAAACTGGCTGCATTTCTAGGTAATCCAGAGCGGACTTTTAAGTCTATTCATATTGCGGGCACCAATGGTAAAGGCTCTACTTCCTTTTTTATTGCTACAGCACTGCATGCCTTGGGGTATAAAGTGGGCCTGTATACCTCTCCACATTATAAGGACTATCGTGAGCGCATAAAGATTGATGGTCAGCAGATTCCTAAGACCTACGTGAAGAACTTTGTCAATAGGTTGATCACTGAGGGCACCTTTGAAGAAGATTTCAAACCAAGTTTCTTTGAGATCAGTGTCGCTATGGCTTTTGAGTATTTTAAAGATGAAGCTGTAGATTATGCCGTCATAGAAACAGGTCTCGGAGGACGCTTAGATTCCACTAATATTATCAAGCCGGAACTCAGCGTGATAACCAATATCGGTTTTGATCACACTAATTTTCTGGGTAATACTTTGAAGTCTATAGCGACAGAAAAGGCTGGCATCATCAAAGCCAAAACTCCAGTCATAGTAGGCCGACGACAAAGTGAGACCCACCCCGTATTCCAAGCCAAGGCTACTAAAGAGCAAACTAAAATCAGCTATGCACAGAGCGCAAAGAAGCTAGAAACTCTTACAGATCTTGCCCAGGACTTCCCAACTTACCAACAAGAAAATCTACAGACTGCTTATGCTAGCTTGTGCAAATTAGGCCTTAAGCTTACGAAGAAGCAACTAGAACAGGCCTGGACTAAAGGACTCAAAACCTGGGGCTACCTAGGTCGCTATCAACTACTCAGTAAACAACCTAGAGTCATATGTGATAGTGCACATAATAAGATGGGACTTAAGCATCTATTCAGTGAACTGCAAAAAGAAAAATATCAACAGTTGCATATAGTGCTGGCGATGGTCTCCGATAAGGATTTGTCTCTGGTGCTTCCACTCTTTCCTCAGCAAGCCCAGTACTACTTTAGTCAGGCCAAGATCCCTAGAGCAAAGAAAAAAGAAGCTCTGCAGAGAGAGGCGGCTAAGCATAAGCTGCATGGTAAGGTCTATAGTTCTATTCCCAAGGCACTAGCCGCTGCCCGAGCTACAGCAGGGAAGAAAGACCTGATCCTAGTCACTGGAAGTATCTTTACAGTGGCTGAAGTGGTTTGAGTTTAGGGAATTATTAACGTCCATCTCAGCTATTATATCCTACCTTTAGGTATGCGATTTTCATTCATGATTATTCTATGTTGTCTTCTGTCTAGCCTACAGGGGCAAGATACTGAGACTAGATATACGGTCTATTACTTCCTGGGTGAAGATTGTAAAATCTGTCAATATTATACACCTACTTTGAATGCGCTAGACCAGACTTTTACTTCTGACAGTTTAAGTTTTGTAGGCTTGTTCCCTAATCGCTATTCTACAGAAGAGGGGATAAAGAACTATCGAGAAAAGTATAAAATCAACTTCGAGCTGAAGCGTGAATATTTTGGAACTAAGACAAAAGAATTTGGGGTTACGGTGACCCCAGATGTTGTGGTCTATGATAACATTCTAGAGAAGATTCTTTACAAAGGGAGAATAGATAATAGCTATCATAAACTGGGCAGAAGACGTCGCGTTGTCACCACTCATGAATTACAAGACGTGCTACAGGCCATAGCTGACGGAAAAGCAATCAACACCATAGCGCAAGCGCCAATAGGCTGCTACATCACTTTCAGGTAGAAGTAGTTTCAGCTACGGGTCTTAGGTCTGCTCTATTGACCGCAATACCGGCATTGAATTCAAAACCTACTAGGATAATAAAGACATTAATTTGGATCCAGAGCATAAGAACTAATAGTGCTCCGATAGAACCATAGATTTCATTATACCTTCCAAACGAGTTTATAAAAAAAGAAAAGGCCAGAGAGGACATAATGGATAGAATTGTGGCTAAGATGGAGCCCGTATTGATCCATGTAATTCTTTCTTTCATGGCAGAACCATACCTGTAGATAAGCGTAATTCCTATATAGATAAATGATACAACCAGATACCAACTAAAGAAGTTAATGACCAAGACCGAGTAGCTTCCTATATTGAGCTTGGAAATAAGTAACTCTAGGATTGGTGTCCCAAAGATGATGAGAAACATACTGACTAGAAATAAGCTGGCTACGAGCATTGTCAGAGCGATAGCGACCAGTCTATTTTTTACATAACTCCTCCTTTTGAATACTCTATCATAGCTTTTATGAAAGCCATACATCAGTGTGACCATCCCAGAACTGGAGAAAAAGACTGCAAAGATAAAACCTACAGATAAGAGGCCTTTTCTTTGAATAGAGGCTACACCATCTATGACACTGAAGAGATATTCATGGGCTTGCATGGGGAAGAAATCCTTAGTGGATTCCTTGAAGATAGCTAGATAATCTGCCGTAAACGGAAACAAAGGCAACAGCGTAAATAAGAATATGATTAGTGGGAAGAGCGATAAGAAAAAATTGAATGCTATAGAGTTAGATCTTGTAACGATATCATTATCCTCCTTCATGGCCTCTTTATAGACGAAGCTGATGACATTATAGATAGAGACACCAGAGAATCCTGGTAGTGATTTCTTTTTGCAGAATTCTACTATCTGAGATAATATAGGAAGTTTAAAAATGCTCAAATCAAACTAAGTATTATTTTTCTAGCGATTCTCATTCAAAATAGGGTTTCAATTTATCAATGAGAACCTCTGGGCAATCTACTCTTTTATTGGTCTTCAGATCTACGCAGAAGAGTTTCACATTTGCTGTATTGATGACTTTGCCTGCAGGATTATAGAGTTCATGGTAGAAGCTGAATAGCTTGATTGGGAGTTCTCTAAGTTGAGTGATAATTGTGATTTCGTCATCATAGTAGGCAGGTAGGCGATACCTAGTTTCTAAAGAGAGTACCGGTAAAAGTATCTGCATCACATCCTCCATTTTTCTGTAGGATAATCCAAGCTCTCTCAGAGCTTCTACTCTGCCTATCTCGTAGTACTTGGCATAGTTGCCATAATAGAGGTAGCCCATCTTATCTGTCTCCGCATATCTGACTCTTTTTTTGAACTCCGTCTGGTACATGCTGCAAGATATCCAATTATTCAGGAGAAACTAAGCGCTTTTCTATGTTGTGCCTACTGATTAGGAATCATATCTTTGACACCTAAGAAAGTCCTATGTTCAAAAAACTCAAGTCTATATTCATCATCGAAGACGAAACTGCAGCAAAGCAACAGGCAGCAGCTAGTTCTACACCAACTCCAAAATCTAGCCCAAAACCTTCTGATAAGCCTAGAGCCCAGCAATCAGCTCCTGCTTCATCGACCACCTCTAAGCAAAGTATACCCCAAGGTAAGCCTGATGAGAAGTTTATCAATAGGCTCTTAGGAGCTCTAGAGGAACATAATATTGAAGGTTTTGACTACCTAGAATACAAGCAGTCTTTGCAGAACCTCGGTAATGTGGATATGGATGAAGGGACTAAGTTTAAGTCTGCGCTAGCTATGGCTAAGACGATGGGTGCCACTCCTGATAAACTGATCAGTAGTGCTAATCACTATCTCAAGGTGCTCAAGAATGAAGAGAATAAATTCTTGGATGCTTTCAAAGCACAACAAACGAAACAAGTCAGTAGTCGTAATGCTGAGATAAAGAAACTAGAAGAGGGTATAGCACAGCGGAAGGCTCAGATAGAAAAGCTCAAAAAAGAAATTGCTGCTGGAGAAAAAGCGTTAGAAGAACGTAAAGGCAATATCAACCAAGCACAAGCCAAAGTAGAAGCGACCAAAAATGGATTCTACCATGCTTATCAAATTGTGACCTCTCAGATTTCTGCAGATCTCAAAAAGATGAAACAATATCTAAGCTGATATTTTGAGTCGCAAGGTCCTGATTAAAAGTTCCCACATCTTCTCGAAGGGCATCACTTCTATCTGACTGCTTTGTTCACTGTAGACAAGTGGGTTGTCTTTCAGAACTTCAAGTAGCTTATCCGATTTAGTAACCAGCTTTTTGGACTTGAATCTGGCTTCATGTACATTCTCTAACATATTGATAAAGGTCCGTGGTCTAAAGAACTCTTTACCCTTTAGGTGTCTGAAGCTATACTGTTTTAGTGCAGCTGATTTGTCATTGGCCTTGTCGAAGTCTTCGTTTAGGTAGTGGAATAGGATTTTCAGAATATTGATGGTGATGTTCATGCCTTTTTTGTCTTTAGAAAACTCTGAGACATCATTTTCAAATCTACCCATTCTAAATTTTCTAAGAGGCTTTCCTGAATGTTTGCTTGGATCAATACAATGGGTTCTGATAAGGAAATACACGAGTGCCTCCTTTATGTACCACGTTTGTTTGAATTTTATATTCGTGTTCTTAAAGAACTTATGATTCATTACACTGGCCAAAGTTTTGTAGGCCTCATCATAATCCTCTAACAAGATATAGCAAGTAAATAAATAACTATGTAGAGAGACATAGAATGATCCTAATGGCTTATTGCCGATACATTCTTTGAAGACGAAACTTGCTTTTTCGGGCTGATTTAAGGCCAGCATAGAAAGTCCCTTCTTCTGAAGAAAAGAATTAGTTGCCAATTTTGAAAAGCCTTTTTTAGTGCTGAAGTACTCCAAGGCTTCATCACAGACTCTCGACTGCTCTTCCAAGTCGTTCTTGAACATAAGAAGAAAGTAGTAAGTATTGTAAGCTCTAAATCGCAGCCAATAATCATCTACTAGGATGGCTTGCTCGTAGATGGGCATAAATGTCTTTTCTATGGTTTTGATTTTTTCATCATAGACCAAACCTTTAAACACTGTAACCATATAGCCTAGCTGTTGGAAATAGAGCTCCGTCTCGTGCAACAGGTCATAAGTTTCTCTGGCAACTTTGTAAAGCCTCTTATACATTTCATATTTTCTCTTATCATAAACAAAGAGACCATATTTCATATTCAATTCTCGGTAAATCATTAATTGATAATCTATCAAATCAAATTTTACACAAGATTTTAATGTGCTTTCTAATAGATTTCTCCCGAGCTCACCTTTTTTTCTAGATAAAAGTAGCTGCGCAGCAGCAAAATTTTTAGATACTCTAGCTTTGGCCTTATCTGCTGGAGATCGTGAGTATTGTTGTATGTCCACAAAAAACAAGGTGTTTATCATCTTTTCTTTCAGCCTGTATTTGAGCTTTAGGTAGGCTGCCTCAGACTTATCTTCCTTACCATAAAGATAATTTCTGGCCTCTTCATCTGTCTTGACTAGGCCATCTCTAATGGCGGTAAAAAGCAAAGCTGATTTGCTCTGAGGATTATCATCTTCTGTTACTATATCAATTTGCTTAAGCTTTTGTACAGAGAGTAATTCTGCTATTCCTATTAGATCCTTCATTTAAATCATTTAATTCCAATTGTTAATACATTGTAATATTTTATAATGTATTTAATTTTTTGTCATAATGCATGTCCTAATATAGTCAAATGTGTATAACAAAACTTGAATTTATGTTCGTTTTTTTACAGAGGATTTGAACATTTAGTTGGATTTAGAATTTTCAGAGATTCCAAAGCAATGCAACCATTTGGGATATGTATCTACCAAGTAAGTTTTGGTAAATGCATGTCCTAGAATGGATTTATCTTTTATTGTGTCGGAATGCTTCTTGCAAGAGCTTTATTGTACAGTATTGTACAATAAACTAAACCTGAAGCAATGGAATTTATTAAGGAAATTTTAGTCATACTCGGAATCGTAGAAGACGAAGATGGTATGTAGTCATTTAAAAAAAATGACAATCCCACAGTGGCTTTAAAGAAGTCGCTACTCAATATTAACAAACTCGGAATTTAATCATTCATATACCTTTATTTTAAGAGTATTAAAGCTTTTAGCCTTGCCTTCCTTCGGGAGGGCAGGGCTATCTTTTTTTAAGTGGCCTCTCATGCTGCTCTAAGGCACTAATCGGTTTGTAGCATTTCTCTGGTTTTTTGTAGATAATAACCAGTTTACTGGAATTGTTAGTCTTAGTTGTCAGTTACATATAGTGATTGGATATATATCTGTATTTTTACACCATCATTACCACTCATTTCTAGATGTCAAAACCGCTAAAAAGCAAATCCTTCTTCGATAGACCAGAAGGCAAAACAGGCCTTATCTTTCTTGTCGGTCTAGTGGCCTTGGGCGCCTGGTTGATTCCAGCATCCATAGGTGTAATTATGGCTTTTTTCGCGACGATGGTAGGTAAAGTAACCCTCTTCGCCTCTTTAGGCCTTATAATACTTACGGCACTGGACGAGCGCAGTAGAAATCTAGTGTCTTACATGTGGAAGAGCGCCATGAGAAAAATCACGGGCATCTTCATAGAGATGAATCCTATGGCGATACTGAAGGCCTATGTTGCGGATCTCAAAGCGAACCTAAAGAAAATGCGTAAGCAGATCGGGAAGCTAAGAGCTCAGATGCATAAGCTCAAGGAAATGATCGTTAATAATCAGCGAGATATCAAGACCAATATGGAACTGGCCAGTAAGGCCAAGAGATCCAATCAGGAAGCACAGCTAATTCTTAAGAGTAGAAAAGCAGGTCGTCTAAGAGACTCTAATATGAGATTAGAAGATCTGTATAAGCGTATGGAAGTGCTCTATAGAGTCCTCACTAAGATGCATGAAAATTCTGCCATCCTTGCAGAAGATATAGTAGACCAGGTAGAACTAAAAGAACAAGAACGTAAAGCAATGCTTGCGGGACATTCTGCAATGAAGTCTGCGATGTCTATCATCAAAGGAGACACTGACAAGAGAGCCATGTTTGATCAAGCTCTAGAAGCCATAGCAGATGATGTCAGTGGGAAGGTCGGTGAGATGGAACGTTTTATGGAAATGTCAGAAGATTTTATGTCTTCGATAGATTTACAAAATGGCATATTCGAGGAGAAAGGCATGGAGATGTTAGAGAAGTGGGAGAAAGAATCTACCTCACTACTTCTAGGAGAATCTAAACAAGATATCCTATCACAGGCAAATGATGATAGTGATGTGCTAGATCTTAATGCCCCTATCAAACAAGCCGAACAAAGCAACAGATCTAATCAGTATGATAATTTTTTCGATTAGATAATTTTATAATAGCTAAATACAACTAACAAATGGCAAGGAGATTAACGATGTTTTCTAAGTTGTTAATTACTTTAATAATCTTAGCACTTCTATTTTTTGGAGGCAAATTTCTCTTAGATAATACTGCTTTCGGGGAGGAACTAAAGAATAAGGCGGAAGAAGAAAGAGTGGAAAGAGAAGACACCAATACAGGGTCTAAATCGAATACAACTACCAAAGCAGACACTAAAAAAGCGGATAAGAAAGGAGGCCTATTCGGTAACTCTTCTAAGGCCGCTGATAGAGTTGACAAAACGCTGAGAGTACAGATCGTCACTTGGCCAGGTTATGCACCTGGTATCTATTATAACGAAGGTACAGAGGCAAATACCAGAAGTCGTTTCTTCAAGGAATATGGTTTTAAAGTAGAATTTGTAAGAGAAGATGATCTGATCAATGCAATGAACGCTTGGTTAGCAGGAGAGTATGATGCTATCGTGCAGACAGCAGATGCCTTTCCACTTTACACCTCAGTGCCTGATATCATGGATGTGAAACCTAAGGCCTTTATACAGACCGACTGGTCTAGAGGTGGAGATGCTATCATCGCCAAGAGAGGCATTAATACTATCAATGATCTCAAAGGAAAAAGAATAGCCTTAGCTGTTCCAGCCCCAGCGCAGACTATGTTGATTACAGCTTTAGAATCTGCTGGGATGGATATCGATGATGTCAAGGTTGTGAAGACTACAGATAATATTGCTGCTGCAGAACTGTTCCAATCTCCTGATGTAGATGCAGCAGTCGTATGGAGTCCCTTTGATATCGAAGCAACGAGCAAGGTCCCTGGATCAAAAATATTACTGACCACTGTAGAGCAGTCTCATATAATCGGAGATATCATCTTCGCTAAAGAAAGTGTGATGCAAGAGAAGAAAGAAATGTTTGATGGTTTCTATGAAGGGTGGATGAGAGCAGTAGCGGAAATGAAAAATCCTACCAATAGAAAAAAAGCGGCTAAGTACATGTCTGAGTACCTGCAGGTTCCTATTGGAGATGCAGAAGCTGCAATGTCTACGGTCTACTATACCGGACATGGAGATAATATGAATTTCTTCGGTCTAGATAGAGGCTACAAGGGCATGAAAGGTGGTGACTTATATGCAAAGATGAATAGAAAATTTGCTCAGATGGGAGATAGTGAAGGAGAAGGACCGGGATGGAGATCCGTTATTAATACGACGCCGATCTTAGCCGCTGATAGAACACTTAATGGTGCTACCTATGCAGCTGAAGGCGCAAAAGTATTCAAGCCTACTACACAGAAAGATAAAGTGGCTCCAGCTCTAGCCTCTAAGCCAGTTACCATCAGTTTCTTTACGGGACAATATCAGCTGACAGAAAATGCTAAGACTATTATAGATCTACAGTTTGCAGAAACGGCTAAGTCGTTTGGAAATATGAAAATCAGAATAGAAGGTAACACTGATAATGTAGGTAATAAGGCAATGAATCAAAAGTTATCGGAGTCCCGAGCTCGTAGCGTGGCCAATTATCTAAGAGAAACTTACGGCATGAATGCCAATAGATTTGTAGTAGTGGGTAATGGTCCTAATAAGCCAGTGCCAGGTTGCGAATCTAACGCGAGTGAAAGCTGTAAGGCTAAGAATAGAAGAACAGATTTTCAGTTAATACCAGGATAATATAAGTATTCGTTGGATTGGTTATTTAAGTTAAGAGGTGATATTCCAAAGGGGTCTAGAGTCGTTCTAGAACTACTCGGGATAGGTCTGATTTTGTTGGTTTGGTTTTTTCTTTCCTATGGTGAGAATCCGATAGTGCCAAAACTGACCTTACCATCTCCTGGCTCAGTCTTTTCATCCTACGGAGAGATGTTGTCAGATAATAACTTAGTCCAGAATACCTTTAGATCCATTGGACTTAATTTAGGAGGATACATCAAGGCGTTACTTTGGACCTTGCCTCTAGGTTTTGCGATTGGCTTGATCCCTTTATTTAGGGGGATGTTTCATAGGACCATAGACGCTACGAGGTTTATTCCTTTAGCAGCTTGTATGGTCGTCTTTATAGTTTGGTACGGTACGAGCATACCTATGAAAGTCAATTTTTTAGCCTTTGGTATCTTCATATTTCTTCTGCCCATCGTCATCCAAAGAATAGATCAGGTAAAGGATGTCTACTTAAAAACAGTATACACAATAGGGGCTAATAAATGGCAGACGATTAAGTCAGTCTATATTCCCTCTGTTATGTCAAAGTTGATAGATGATATCAGAATTCTGACAGCTATCTCATGGACTTATATAGTCGTAGCAGAAACAATAAATGCTGAAGAAGGGGGATTAGGAGCTCTCACGTATATAGTAAGACGTCAGTCTCAGACTGATAAGCTATTTGCGATATTGTTGCTCTTTATTTTTATCGGGGTGATTCAAGATAGAATCTTCGTCCGTCTAGATCGTGAGCTCTTTCCGCATAAGTATCAAGTAAAAGATGCGCAGAAGCATGGCAAACTAGATAAGGAGACGACCTTAGATACGATTTTTGATTTTGCCTTTTCTGCTTTCGTATGGTCTGCCCTTGGCGTCTATGTGATTCTTACCATAAATGAGTTTGTGGGTTTCTTAGGAGGAATTAAGGTTATAGACTATCTCTTTGGCGAAAGCTGTTGGGCTTTTCATGTCGTCATGATCTCAGTTATCTTTTACAAGCTCAGAAAATGGTTTCTACAGAGACAGAGTAAATTACCTTCAATAAAAAAGACTGTAAGTGATGTTTCAGGATAGAGAAGACCAAGCGAATATAATAGAGCTCAGAGGAATCAGTCAGTCCTATGATGGGGGTAAGAATTGGATCATTCAGGATCTCGACTTTCTGATAGAAGATAAGCCTGGTCAAGGACAATTCGTCGTTATTCTAGGAATGTCAGGGAGTGGAAAATCTACCTTGCTCAGATATATAGCTGGCCTGCAAGAACCTACCAAAGGCAATGTCTTAGTAAATGGTAAGCCCTCGTCCGAAGCGGAGAGAGTGAGTATGGTCTTTCAGCAATATTCTTCTTTGCCATGGAAAACGGTACTGGAGAATGTGGCACTAGGCTTAGAGTTTCAGGGAGTAAGTAAGGCGGAGAGATATGAGAAGGCGATGGAACTCATAAAGCTAGTAGGGCTAGAAGGGCATGAAAATAAATATGCACAATATCCTACACTGTCAGGTGGACAGCTACAGCGAGTAGCTATTGCCAGAAGTCTATTGGCCAATCCAAAGATCTTACTTATGGATGAACCTTTTGGAGCACTAGATGTCAAGACAAGACTGCAGATGCAAGACCTACTGACCTCCATCTGGCATAGATTCCAGTCTACTATTGTCTTTGTGACACATGATATCTCAGAGGCCGTATACCTGGCGGATGATATCTATATTCTTAAGTCGCAGCCATCTAGAATTGTAGAACATATCGATATAGATCTTCCTCTTACTAGAAATAGAACGACCAAGAGAGATCCTCAGTACATTTCCTTGGTACATCAGGTGGAGGATAAGATGGTTTCTGTTTCTGAAATGTAGATACTGCACCTTGTCTAACCAGCCTAAGAATATCAACCCTCACTACGAGAGAAAAGCGCTGAAGAGTTATACCCTGGAAGAATGCATAACTGGCCTTACAGAGGATAGAAAGATACTCAGTTACCTGATCTCAAAATCTGAAAGTAGCAGGACACAGGACATAGAATTTGTACAAAATATTCTCTCTAAAGTTTCTGCAAGTCCTAAGACTAGACGCGTAGCGATCTCTGGTTCACCCGGAGTAGGCAAAAGTACTTTCATAAATTCCTATGCAAGTATTCTTGCCAGAGCAGGATTCTCAGTAGCAGTGCTGCCAGTAGATCCCTCTAGTCAGATTAGTAAAGGTAGTATCCTCGGTGATAAGACACGTATGGAAGACCTGATCTCTCTAGAGCAGGTCTATGTCAAGCCCATGGCTTCTGCGCTAGTATTGGGAGGTGTCGCTCCTGGAACCCTAGTGGCACGGATGCTTTGTGAGAGAGCAGGGTTTGATTATGTACTTATAGAGACAGTAGGTGTAGGGCAATCTGAGGTAGAAGTACGGCACCTTGTAGATTGTTTTTTATTATTGCTGCAGCCAGCAGGTGGAGATGCACTACAAGGAATAAAGAGAGGAATAATGGAAATAGCCGATATTCTTATCGTCACCAAAGCAGATGGTGAGCTTCTGCCCCAAGCTAAGTTGAGTCTAAAAGAATATAAGAATATTATCAGCCTCTTACAGTCCAATAATTATGGATGGAAAGCAAAAGCTAAACTATACTCCTCAGTAACTCAGCATGAAGGAATGGAAGTCCCTGAGATGGTTGATGCTTATTTTGATTACATGAGTCAAGAGGGTAAGTTATCCGATCTAAGATTAGCTCAGGAAAGGAGATATGTACTAGAAAAAGCGAATGACTTAATATTAGAGCGAGCTAAGTCAGGAGAGAACATAAGCACTGCTTATAAGGCGCTAGAAGAAAATATAAAGACAGCAACTAATAATCCAATAGCGGCGCTTTTGGAGTTCAAAAAGGCAATAAATTAGATGAGTAAGAATAAGTGGATGTGGGTCATTGCGGTACTGTCTTTTACTTGGTTCCAACTGGAAGCGGGCATTATAGATAGCCTTGGATTTATTTCTCCTGTAGATCACCAGATACGATTGACAGGTAATTTCATGGAACTGAGACCTAATCATTTTCATGCAGGTATAGATATCAAATCTACTAATGGCCAGAGTGGTGATAAGATAAAATCTGTACACAACGGATATATCAGCCGAATCAAAATTCAGTCGGGGAGCTATGGTAATGCCCTCTATATCGATCATGATAACGGCTATACCTCCGTCTATGCACACCTCAGTGCCTTTGCACCAGAGATAGAGGCCTATGTCACTGAGGTGCAGTATGCAGTAGAATCATTTGAGGTAGATATCTACTTACCAGATTCTCTATTCAGGCTTTCTCAAGGACAAAAGATCGGTGAAATGGGGAATACAGGAAGATCTTTCGGCCCACACCTCCATTTTGAACTAAGAAAAACGGAACAAGAAATGCCAGTCAATCCTGAAAGCCTAGGCATAGGTCCTTCGGATAATATTCCACCTACACTAGAAAGTATACATATGCATACCATAGGTGAGCAAGGTGAGGTATTGGATAAAGAAGTCCGTTACTTCAAGAATAAAGGCCCTGAATACGAATTACACAGCAATACCTGGACGGTGGATGCCAGTGA
>CAKZVK010000127.1 GCA_937921825.1 uncultured Saprospiraceae bacterium | reverse complement strand
TGGTCTATCCTAGGATTCAAAAAGCAGATGGGAGAATTAGATAAAGGTTTTGTAGCGATGAGTAACGACAGTGGCTTTCCGCTTGCGCTCATGCAGCCCCGCAGTTGCCCACATCTTTTCTTTACACCTTCTATGACTTTCTTTAATGGCAAAGGGAATCTCGAAGTCATTAAAAATATTCGAGCAGCTTCTATTCCTATCACGGAAGAAATTACCCACTTTAATGACGAAGGTATAGTCGATAATATTATTATCAGAGATCCAGGTGGGTATGGGTTTTTTATATTTAGTGATTAGTGAACAACTAATTAGTTTTGATCGTCGAGGCATGTTGCCTCGATGCAATATGCTTATTAAGTCTTAGTTCCACTACATGTTCAACTCACCCAAAATATTTTCCAAATATTTTGACCTCTCTTACAAAGAGAGGTAGCTGTAGTGGGTAAGTAATAGGACATATGCTTTACTACCCTCTGACTCCCTGAAGGGAGAATCGCGGAACTCTCACTATATTTTCTTGGACCTAACTAGAAAGGTTGGCTTCCCCTTCAGGGGCTAGGGGTAGAAAGGCTTTACAGCCCTCTGACTCCCTGAAGGGAGAATCGCTATACTCTCACTATATTTTCTTGGACCTAACTAAAAGGGTTGGCTTCCCCTTTAGGGGCTAGGGGTAGAACGGCTTTACTACCCTCTGACTCCCTGAAGGGAGAATCGCTATACTCTCACTATATTTTCTTGGACCAAGCTAGAAGGGTTGGCTTCCCCTTTAGGGGCTAGGGGTAAGATTGGCCCCGCTACCTCTGACTCTCTAAGTTTTAATACAGAAAAGAGCTAAAAAAGTGAGTGGATCTATTTTAGCCACTTGCTATTAAATTTCAGACATAACAAGTGCAATCCTTATCTTTGCAATACATAACTTGCCTTACTAAATTCTCACAGACTAAACTGTTCCAATCTTGCTCAATAAAAAAGTCCTCGTCCAAAACATCACCAACCTCACTGATGCCCGTTATTTTGCGGCATGGGGAGTAGACTATATGTCTTTCAATATGACTCAAGATTCTGAGTACTTTCTGCCATGGGAAAAAATCGCTGAGATCATAGAATGGGTCGAAGGGCCTAAGTCTCTGATAGAAACAAATGCCTTAGAATTTCTAGAAGGCATAGATGGCCATATACTCAGCTCTATGTACAGTAGTCTGCCTTTGAATAAAGAAGCCTTCTTTAGAATTCCCTTGACTGAAGTACTAAAAGGTCTGCCTGCTGGGAAGTACATTACTCCAGTTAGCGACACAGAGGACTTACAAAAAATCTCTGAGGTCACTAACCATGCCGGTGGCTGTGAGATCTATCTGGACATCAGTAACTATAGTACAGATAAGCTAGATGAGCTGCCCGACAATGGTATTGTCCTCCAAGGTGGAGAAGAAGAAAAAGTCGGGGTCAAGAGTTTTGACGACTTAGACCTCATATATGATTGGCTAATGGATTAATTTCTGTTTCTTAGTAGAACTGACTAGCTAAAGTTTCTACAAGATGAAATGCTTACTCTATACCTTTTTACTGCTTTGCTCTATCTGCTTGCAGGCACAATTCTGTCCTATTCCCAATGGTAGTTTTGAAGACTGGGAGGATATCACTCTGGAACTAGACACTACAGGCACCTTACCTGCAGAGACTGTCTTAGTCCCAGAAAACTTCTTTCCTTTCATCAGATTATTTCTAGCGTCCTTTGGCCAAGTCTTTGGCGCAGTCACAGATATAGATTTGGCCCAGGACTATCTAGGAGTAGAGCGATCAGAAGATGCTTCCAATGGCAACTACTCACTCAAGTTAGTCGGTAATAGTATCCTACCTCTAGCAGATGCCGCAGCTATCTTTCCTTGTGACGGCGTTCTTCCCGATTTCCTGTATATGGATCTTAAGCATGTCGGTACAGGCAGAGACTCCATGGACTTTTATCTCACCTTTGGTCAGACCGTCATCATTCCTGAAGATCTCAATGATCTATTCAGAACAAGTGGCTTTATAGTAGGACAGGTGGTCGCAGATATAAATACTGAATGGGCTACACTAGAATTACCCATTACTGATAACGAAGTAGGGATATCTGCAGACAGTGTTTTCTTATGGTTTATTAATAGTTCAGATAGCCTCTCGATAGCTAATGGTGAAGAAAGCTATTTTCTGATAGACAATCTGACTTTTAACCAATTCAGTGCTACTCATGAACCTGAACTGAATCAAGCTGTAAAAATGTACCCGATGCCGTTTCGAGATAAGCTATATTTCGAAAATGAAAATGAAATACTGAATGCGAGATTGTATGATACACAAGGACGATTGAAATCTCGCTTCGAGGTGGAAGCAGGAACTTCAGAGAGAGACATGCAATTCTTACTAGAGAGTGGAAATTATATCTTGGAACTATATTCGGAAAAGCAGCAAGCCAGAAGTCATTACAATATCATCAAGCAGTAATTACTTCTTTCTATCGATTACAAAGTCTATTAACTGTCGCATACTGTCTGTGCCTTCATTCTGTGGAAAGGTGTCTAATATTTCCATGGCTTTATTGCGATAAGACACCATCGCTTCAGTCGCATATTCTAGACCACCTTTAGCTTTTACAAAGGCAATCACCTCACGGACCACCTTGGAGTCAGTACTTTTCTTCTTGATGCTATGGATAATACGTTTACGTTCTCTTCTGTCTGACTGAGCTAAAGCATAAATCAGTGGCAAGGTCATTTTCTTCTCTTTGATATCAATGCCAGTTGGTTTGCCAATCGCCGCATCTCCATAATCGAAAAGATCATCTTTTATCTGATAAGCAATACCTAGGGTCTCACCAAAGAGGCGCATCTGTTCTATACTCTGTTCGTCTTGTGTAACTGAAGCACAACCTGCACTACAAGCGGCGGCAATAAGAGAAGCTGTTTTTTGTCTGATGATATCGTAGTAGATATTTTCTTCTATGTCTAGACGCCTTGCCTTTTCCATCTGCAGCAATTCGCCTTCACTGAGGTCTTTTACAGCTTTGGAGACGATATGCAACTGCTGATATTCTTTATGATCTAGGGCTAGAAGCAATCCTTTAGATAAAAGATAGTCTCCTACCAATACAGCGATCTTATTTTTCCAAAGCGCATTAATAGAGAAAAAACCTCGACGCTGATAAGAGTCGTCCACTACATCATCGTGAACTAAGGTGGCTGTATGAAGGAGTTCTATAAAAGAAGCCGCTCTGTAAGTACTATCAGAGGGCTGTCCCCATATCTTAGCACTTAAGAATACCATAATAGGACGGACCTGCTTACCCTTTCGCTTGACTATATAGTACATGATCTTATCGAGCAGGGGCACTTTGGATTGCATGGAAGCTCTGAAGTGTTCTTCAAAATCTCTTAGTTCGCCAGCGACAGGCGCTTTTATAGTATCTAATGAAACTTTGGGCATCTTAGATGAGATGAGCTGGGATGATGTATCAGTATTTTTCGTTAAGATGTCCAATATACGATGCTTAGAGATAGGAACAAGATTATACTCAGACTGTTCATCCAGCGTTTGGATTTTTGGTAACTTACAGTAATGACACTGCAATCCATTAGATATCTCCTCGTTTCATTAGTATTTGTCCTACTCCTAGGCATACTAGTTGGGGCTCTG
>CAKZVK010000126.1 GCA_937921825.1 uncultured Saprospiraceae bacterium | reverse complement strand
GAAAGAAAATGTTGTCGAATAGATATTTGACTTTAAGTAATTTGACAAGTTCCTGTTAAATCTAAATGATAAAGTTCCGCCTTTAATCAGAAAACGATTTAGGGTAACAAAAGCATTCAAGTTATCAGATTTGTTTTCTGAATCTGATTGAAATCTCTTTGCTAAACTAACTCCTGCAAATACACCATTTATAGGTCTTAAGCTTACTCTCAATCTTAAACCCTGACGTGCTATGTCGTCATTCAGTAGATCTTCAACTTGAGTACGGAAGGATTCATAAAAGATGATACGCTTTCGATTGTCATATGAGAGAGTAAGTGAAAGTCTTCTGTTGAAGCGATAGCGAGATGATAGGTATAGGTTAGTCAATCGGGGCTGGAAAGAAGTCTCATTATCTAGGCGACTGTACAAATCAACTTCCATAGACCCAAATAAATGTAGGTTTCGATTTATGGTCTGGATGCTTTGAAAATGCATATATCGTCTATCTATATTCCAAGCATTGCGTTGTTCTAAAAACCCAAGTGTAATACGAGAGTATATGGATGCCTTAGCAAGTTGATGGCCTACAAAAGCACCGTATTCAAAAAGATTAGGGTTGAACCCAAAATCAAAGAAGTCTGGCCTAAATCCTATTACGGCCCCAGTGACATAATTGGACAATTGCTTTTCAACTTGAATGCCATCTATTGCGCCTATAGATGAAAGGTTTCTATTTATTTTTCGACCTATTGAAAGTTGTATAGTACTATCCATGTCATAGGAAAGTGCCAGATTATAGACCCTAAATAATTTATCTGTAGGAGAAGGTGCCTCTGCATTGGGCTGAAGATTTTGTCTATAATTAAAATTACTATGCAGAGACAATTTAGAATCATGGATGTTGTCGATGTTCATAGACATCCTTCCTACCAATCTATGTCTATCATTGTTTTCAAAAGGAGAAAAACTACTGTAGGTAGCTACTGAGGTTCTGGCACTTATTTTCTGCTTGCATAAAGTTTGAATTGGCTCTTGAGCTAATGGTTGACTAAAATCTGGAGTGGTATCAGTAAAAGGCAACACTATTGAGGCAGTGTCTTGGGCAGTTATAGAATCTTCAATTTCATTATTTATTTTTTCCTTCAGTGTGACCACATCATCCTTTTGCACTGGGCACTCCCCTATATTCTGACAGATGCAGGAAGTGGATGATTTTTTCATGACTTCAAGACAAGCCATTTCATTGAAATACAAAGTGTCGCTTATTTCTATAGCATCTGTAGATTGGAAGCGAACATAAACGTTGTCTGATGTTATGAAACTTACAAGACCTTCAATGGATGATTGAGCTTCAGTTAATTGTGCAGAGCTGAATAAGAAAAGTAAGATGATATAGCACTGTCTTATTTTCATTATTCTTCTCCTGTTGGATGACATGAAAAACAAGCATTACTCTCATATATATATCCAGCTACACCATCATGATCATCATCCACATCGGCTTGATCATTATGTTCATGACAATCTATACAACTGAATACAGAAAAGTCATTGGGAACAATATGGCAATCAATGCACAGATTCCATTCCCCTTCATGCCTGCCACTATAAATAGGGAAATACATGTTATCGTGGTCAAATGTAGCTGGGACCCAGGCATTCTCATTGTGGCAGTCTAGGCAGTCTGTAGGAAAGCCAGCTGCTGCATGATCTGGATTATTTGTTCCATCGTAATCTGATTGATGACAAGCAATACAAGTATTAGGAGTGCCGACATACCCTGCACTATGGCAAGCATTACAATCTAATGCAGAATGCGCACCATTCAACGGATAGAAATTATGATCGAAGGAGGAAGGGATCCATGCGCTTTCATTATGACAGTCTAGGCAATCAGATGAAAAATTGGCTTCATTATGATCTGGGTTGCTCGTATTGTCAAAATCTGATTGGTGGCAGCCTATGCAGGTATTCGGTGTATTATTATAATCTCCATTATGGCAGATGACACAGTCATTTGCAATTGCAGCATGAGCCCCATTGAGAGGATGGTAATCATCATGTATATCGAAAGTCGCAGGCATCCAATCTGGATCAGTTGTATGACAATCCATACAGTCGGTAGGTATTGCCAAATTCTGATGATCAGGATTAGATGAGTTATCATAATCGATCTGATGACATCCTACACAGGTATTAGGCGTATTGTTGTAATCTCCATTGTGACACATAACACAGTCATTAGCAATGACCGCATGTGCACCCGTAAGCGGATAATAATCGTCATGTACATCAAAAGTCGCAGGCATCCAGCCAGGATCTGTGGTATGACAAGTCATGCAATCTGTGGATATGCCTAAGCTTGGGTGATCTGGATTGGTAGAACTGGCATAGTCAGTCTGGTGACATCCTACACAGGTATTAGGCGTATTGTTGTAATCTCCATTGTGACACATAACACAGTCATTAGCAATAGCTGCATGTGCGCCTGTAAGCGGATAGTAATTATCATGCATATCAAAAGTCGCAGGCATCCAGCCAGGATCTGTGGTATGACAAGTCATGCAATCTGTGGATAGACCCAATGTCTGATGATTAGGATTAGTAGAACCATTATAATCAGCTTGGTGACAACCCACACAGGTATTAGACGTATTGTTGTAATCTCCATTGTGACACATAACACAATCATTAGCAATGGCCGCATGTGCACCCGTAAGCGGATAGTAATTATCATGTATATCAAATGTCGCAGGTGCCCAACCAGGATCAGTGGTATGACAAACTATACAATCATTAGATATTCCTAAGCTAGGATGATTAGGATTGATGGTGTTGTCAAAGTCTACTTGATGACAGGCTGCACATTCGGTCGGTGTCCCTGCATAACCAGAGGCATGACATTCTATACAAGCCACACCTATATGTGCCCCAGTAAGAGGAAATCCAGTCAGATCATGATTAATACCCTCCATGGCATCCCCAGTTGGGTGACACATGAGACAAGCGTTGTCTTCATATATATAACCTCCTACTCCCATATGCTCATCATCTGTCTCTGGATTAATATGGCAACCGATACAAGTAAAGACAGAAAAATTATTCGGGTCCGTATGACAGTCTACACAAGCACTCCACTCTCCCTCATGACTACCTGAATAGATGGGAAAGAATTGTGTATCATGATCAAACATCGCTGGTGTCCAAGCATCTTCACTGTGACATTCCATACAATCCGTACTAAAACCTGAGGCTGCATGATTAGGGTTAGTAGTGGCGTTATACTCTGCCTGATGGCAGCCAACACAAGTGTTCGGCGTATTGTTATAATCACCATTGTGACAGCTTGCACAATCATTGGCAATAGCTGCATGCGCACCATTCAATGGATAGAAGTCATTATGTATGGCAAAGGCAGCTGGCTGCCATTCTGGGTCAGTCGTATGACAACTTGCACAATCATTACTTAAGCCCAAAGCTGTGTGGCTAGGGTTTATAGAATTAATATGATCCATCTGATGACAGGCGGCGCAGTCTGTCGGCGTCCCTTCAAATCCATTGCTGTGGCATTGCAAGCAATCCACATCGAGATGGGCACCCGTCAGCGGAAAGGCAGTCGTGTTATGGTCAAAAGTCATATCAGCCTCTCCTGTTGAGTGACAAGCCAAGCAAGCATTATCTTGATATACATAACCCCCTACCCCTACGTGGTTCTCATCTGTCTCTGGATTAAGGTGACAACCGATGCAAGTGAAAACTGAAAAATTATTAGGGTCTGTGTGACAATCCACACAGTCGCTCCACTCTCCCTCATGATTACCTGAGTAGATGGGGAAGAACTGTGCATCATGATCAAACATCGCTGGCGTCCACGCATCCTCACTGTGACATTCTATACAATCCGTACTAAAGCCAGAAGCTTGGTGATCGGGATTAGTCGTTGCATTATATTCTACTTGATGGCAGCCCACACAAGTGTTCGGTGTATTGTTGTAGTCCCCATTATGACAACTAGCGCAGTCATTGGCTATAGCAGCATGTGCACCATTGAGTGGATAGAAATCATCATGAATATCAAAAGTAGCAGGCTGCCAATCTGGGTCGGTCGTATGGCAACTGGCACAGTCATTACTTAAGCCCAAAGCTGTATGGCTTGGATTTACAGAATTGGTATGATCTATCTGGTGACAGGCGGCGCAGTCTGTCGGTGTCCCTTCAAATCCATTGCTGTGGCATTGTAGACAATCCACATCGAGATGGGCGCCCGTTAGCGGGAAGGCAGTCGTGTTATGATCAAAGGTCATATCTGCCTCACCTGTCGGATGACAAGCCAAGCAGGCATTATCTTCATAGACATAGCCACCCACTCCCATATGCTCATTATCCGTCTCAGGATTTAGATGACAGCCGATACAAGTGAAAACTGAAAAATTATTAGGGTCCGTGTGACAATCCACACAGTCGCTCCATTCGCCCTCATGACTACCTGAGTATATAGGAAAGAACTGTGCATCATGATCAAACATCGCTGGCCTCCACGCATCCTCACTGTGACATTCTATACAATCCGTGCTAAACCCTGAAGCTTGGTGATTAGGATTAGTCGTTCCATTGTATTCAACTTGGTGACAGCCTACACAGGTGTTCGGTGTATTATTATAATCGCCGTTGTGACAAGTGACACAATCATTGGCTATAGCAGCATGTGCACCATTCAGTGGATAGAAATCATCATGAATATCGAAAATAGCAGGCTGCCAATCTGGGTCGGTCGTATGACAACTGGCACAATCATTTGTTAAGCCTAAACTGGTATGGCTTGGGTTTACGGAAGTTGTATGATCCATCTGATGACAGGCGGCACAGTCTGTCGGTGTCCCTTCAAATCCATTGCTGTGGCATTGTAGACAATCCACATCGAGATGGGCGCCCGTTAGCGGGAAGGCAGTCGTGTTATGATCAAAGGTTATATCTGCATCACCAGTCGGGTGACAGGCTAAGCAAGCGTTGTCTTCATAGACATAGCCACCCACTCCCATATGCTCATTATCTGTCTCAGGATTAAGATGACAGCCGATACAAGTGAAAACTGAAAAATTATTAGGGTCTGTATGGCAATCTATACAATTGCTCCACTCGCCCTCATGGCTTCCAGAGTAGATGGGAAAGAACTGCACATCATGATCAAACATCGCTGGTGTCCATGCATCTTCTGTATGACATTCTAGACAGGCTGTTCCAAAACCAGATGTCTGGTGATTAGGGTCAGTGGTGCTTTCATAATCTACCTGATGACAACCGATGCAGGTATTAGGTGTATTGTTGTAATCTCCATTATGACAAGCTATGCATTCACTAGCTATCACAGCATGGGCTCCATTCAATGGATAGAAATCATCATGAATATCGAAAGTAGCAGGCTGCCAATCTGGGTCTGTCGTGTGACAGCTGGCACATTCATTTGTTAAGCCTAAACTAGTATGGCTTGGATTTACCGAATTAGTATGATCCATCTGATGACAGGCAGCACAATCCGTCGGAGTCCCTTCAAAACCATTGGTGTGGCATTGAAGACAATCTACACCTACATGTGCCCCTGTAAGGGGGAAACCAGTGGCGTCATGATTAAAGACGTCTTCTTTTTCCCCTGTCGGATGACAAGCCAAGCAAGCATTGTCTTGATATACGTATCCAAGTATCTCTTGGTGATTTTCATCAGTTTCAGGATTTGTATGGCAACTGATACAGGTAAATTCGGCATAATTATTCGGATCGGTGTGACAATCGATGCATGCACTCCATTCGGCTTCGTGGCTACCGGAGTAGATTGGAAAGTACTGATTATCATGATCCAAATATTCTGCAGGTTTCCATCCGATATCAGTTGTATGACACATTACACAATCGTTGCTGAACCCACTGGCTTGATGATTAGGATTGACGGTTTGGTCAAAATCCATCTGGTGACAACTGGCACAATCAGGGCTGGCATCAGAAAAGATATCCGTGGTATGACAGGCTTTGCAATCTTCTATATCGTGACCTAAAGTCAACGGGAAGAAATCATGATCGAAATTCTCAGACTCCCAGCCGCCAGTATCGGGATTGTGGCACTCGAGACAGTTGGTAGAAAAATCTTTGTGGTCAGGATTTGTTGTACTTACAAAATCTTGTCTATGACAACTAATGCAATCATTGCCTATCGGATCAAACCTCAATGCATTATCTGCATGATGGCAATCTATACAAAATAGACCTTGATGCGCACCAGTCAACGGGAAGCCATTCGACTCATGCAATTGTGGAACATCAAAAACCAACCAGTCATTAGTATTGTGACATCGGATACAATCAGTACCTACAGTGGTCTGATGTATATCCGTATGACAAGAAATACAATCAGATGGCGTGGTTTCGAAAACCAAAGCGCTATGACAAGTCTTACAATCTATTTCAAGATGTCTTCCAGTAAGTGGGAAAGCAGTCGTGTCATGATTGAAATGAAAGGTATCTAAAGAAATGTCCCATCCATTTGGATTATGACATGAGGCACAATCCACTTTGAAATCTACTCCATGAGGATTCTGACTCCACAAGGATAAGATGACACATTGGGTTAATATTATTGATGACAGTCTACGCAATCAAAGCTCTTCATTTTAAAGTTTATCCTCTGTTCATCATTGACAACGATAACCTCTTTATGGCAAGCTTTACAGTCGACTTCTGCATGTTTTCCTTCTAGAGGAAAAGCAGTCAGGTCATGATTAAAGTTTTCTGGATACCAGCTCTCTGTGACATGACATCTCAGGCAATCTGTAATTCCTGTAACTTCAAATTGGCTACCGTGGGGGTTTTCGTGGCAACTAATGCACTCACTATCTAAATTAGTAAAATTCTGATTAAATATTTCACCTTCTTGAGACGATCCTAGGTGACAAAACCTGCAGTCCGTGGACTTGTGCGCTCCAGTCAACTCCCAGTTCGTCAAGCTATGGTCAAAAGAAATCTCTGTCCATATTTCCGTGTCGTGACATGCTGTACAAGATTTATCGGGGTAGAATGTGTCAGAAATATACCCTTCATGTATATCTGTATGACAATCAATACATTGCGTACCGATGTTTCTAAAAGTCCACATATCCTCACTGATATGGCAATCGAAACATGGTGTGGCCATATGGGCGCCGTCTAAAATGAAGGATGCTGATTCATGTTCTTCAAGTCCGTATAAAGTATAAGAGAAATCCTGATCCAAAGTATGACAGTTCTTGCAATCTCTTTGTTTACCATTTTCTACAAACTCGCCGTTATGATAATCATCATGACAATCAAAGCAATTTCCATGGTCCATAGGGTCGGTTAATTTCCCTTTGTGACAAGCTTTGCAATCTACCTCAACATGTTTACCCTCCAAAGCAAAATCCGTCAGATCGTGATTAAACATGGACGGATCATTGAGGCTAAAAAAACTGGTCTCGTTATGACATTCGGCACAATTGGTTCCAAACTTACCGTTGTGTGGATCATCATGACAGGATGCACATTGATTGATCCCAATGCCTTTATTGTCCGTAAACAAATTGGGTACATCGGTTCTAGTATGACAGTCAAAGCAGGTCACCTCTAGATGCGCTCCTTTTAACTCAAACGCTGTTTTATTATGATCAAACCGTTTTTGTCCTATGAACTGACCAAAGGATTCTTCTGTATGACAAGAGGTACATTTGGTCTGCCAAGTTGAACTATGTGGATTGTCATGGCAGTCAACACAGTCTGCAAAAGGGATATTCGTAAATCTCTGGAAGAGTTGACCATTTCGATCTTCTTCTTGATGACATTCTTTACAATCCACTTCTACATGTGCACCACGCAATCTAAAGTCGGCCTTATCATGATCAAATAAGCTAGCGGGTCTGAAGGCTTCAAAACCATGACAACTCACACAGTTATTACTCAGTGTCCCTTGATGAAAATCATCATGACAACTCAGACAGTCGTGACTCAATCCTAGAAACGTACCTTCCCTGTTTCTTAGATCCGTATCGGATATGTTCTCAGATACATGGCAAGCTCTACAATCAATGACTGCATGTTGTCCTTCCAATTCATAACCAGTTGTATGGTGATCAAAATTTTCTTGATCAAATCTCACCATATCAAATTTCCGTCCATGGTGTTCGCTGTGACAATCTATACAGGTTTTCTCTTTGGTTGCTGGCCAAGCATGTAGACCTCTATTCGCTAGAATCAATTGGTCTATCTCTTGATGGCAGTCCAGACATTTAGTATCCGGTACTTTGTCACCGATACTATGACACTGCGTGCAATTAGAGAGGCCCTCTAAGTGCTGATGCGCATCTGTGAGTTTGCCAGGGGATAGCTGGGCATTCAAACTAATAGATGAAAATAAAATTGTCATTAGTAGGTAGTAATAGCAATAATATTTAGTCAAATTTCTCAAAAGAATCTAGAGGGTTTTAAGATTGTAAAATACTAGATTTTTTGATTTGACTATAACTTTAAAATATTGCATTCTGACAAGCTCCTAAAGTCCAAGTGAAAGAAATAATCTGAAACAGTAAAATTCCATACTGAATCCATAAAAACGCCACTATTCCCATGCTTCTACTTAATTAAACCTGCATAATTAGGATTCAGCTATTAGTCTGAGTGCTTAGGTAAACTTCATGAGCTTATAAAGGATATGTAGAATAGATTTACAGCGAACAATTAAATAAGATTATGAATATAGGCATACTTAAGGAAGCGAGAAATGACCCTAGAGTTACTATGGTTCCCTCAGTCGCAAAGAAAATTTCCCAGCATGGTTTCAATATTTATCTAGAACATGGGGCAGGGGTCAGGAGCAATTTTAAAGATTCACATTACGAGAATGTATTTGTTACATCGCGCGATGAAGTATTCAAGAACTCCTCGATACTTTTATCATTTGGATTGCCAGATGACAAAGAGTTAAAAAGCTTGACTGCAAATAATACTCTAATCGGCATGTATGGAAATACTAATTCTGAGAACCTGCAAAAATCCCTTGAGAATTGCAAAGCTAGAGTTCAGAGTCTGGACCTCATACCGCGTAGCTCGCTGGCACAGAAAATGGATATGCTATCTGCTCTATCTTCCATTTCAGGATACCGAGCCGTGATCCTAGCCGCTTCAAGAATACCTCGGTATTTCCCAATGCTAACCACTTCTGCTGGAACTGTAAAACCAGCAAAAGTATTGGTGCTGGGTGCTGGAGTCGCTGGCCTACAGGCTATTGCAACAGCTAAAAGATTAGGAGCAATAGTCGAAGTCTTTGATGTAAGACCTTCAGTAAAAGATCAAGTGGAGAGTCTAGGAGGTGTTTTTATAGAGGTGCTGCCAGAAACTAATGTCGAAGACAAAACTGGCTATGCACAGGAGCAATCAAAATCTTTTTTAGACAAACAATTCAAAGAAGTAAACCAGCATGCTGAAAGAGTAGATGTCATTATTTGTACCGCACAAATAAGAGGCAAAAAAGCACCGACTTTAATTAGCAAAGAGACAGTCTCTAAAATGAGATCGGGCTCTGTCATAGTCGACCTCGCTGCTGGCACTGGAGGAAATTGTGAAACTACTAAAAAGGATGAATTAGTACTGTTTGATGGTGTCCAAATAATCGGCTATTCTGATCTAAGTTATGATCAAGCAGAAGATGCAAGTACGTTAGCAAGTAACATCTTATACGAATATCTAAAAATATTCACTAAAGAGAATAGGTCGCAACAAGAAGAAGAAATAATTATCAAAACCTCATTAAAAAAGTGAAAATGACAGTTAACCAAGTAATAAGTTTTCTTAATGAAAATCTAGTATTCATCTATTTACTGAGCTTCGTAATCATCTTGGGTTTCGAGGTGATCTCTAAGGTGCCAACTATATTACATACCCCTCTCATGTCTGGTTCTAATGCTATCAGTGGGATCATAGTTATAGGCGCAATTCTACTCGTTAGCAAAACTGATTCTACCGATTATGTTACCTTATTCTTTGGTGCAATAGCCATCATATTAGGTTCCATTAATGTCGTAGGTGGGTTTTCAGTTACAAATAGAATGTTATCAATGTTTAACAATAAAAAGAAGTAAATCATGGCAGTAGCAGTAGTGAATATAATCTATTGGTTGGCCTCACTTTCATTTATAGTAGGCCTCAAACAAATGTCTCATCCCAAAACCGCTAGGAAGGGTAATAATTTCATGTTCATAGGTATGATGGCAGCTATTCTGGTCACAATTATTCTTCCTTATCAGAGCCTTAATGGAAACCTAGTCTGGATTCTTGGAGGAGTTATTTCTGGTAGTCTAATCGGTTTAAAGTTGGCTCAGAAAGTTCAGATGACCGAAATGCCACAGCTAGTTTCATTGTTTAACGGTTTTGGCGGATTAGGAGCATTGGTTATCGCATTTATAGAATTAAGCAATTTCTCAATTCCAATTATGGGGGCTGGAATCAGGTACTTTGTTTTATTGATGACTTTAGTTGTAGGGAGTATCGCGTTTTCAGGAAGTATGGGCGCCTTCCTAAAACTTCATGGTAAATGGAAAGATAAGAGGTCATTAAGTAAGAAGTATTTGGCTCATTTCTTTCTGCTTACTTGTGGGATTCTAATTTTCGTAATGGTACTTGGTGAACTGAATAATAGACTTATCATTTCAGTCCTCTGCATATCTGCAGGTGCTTATGGAATTTTTTTTGTAGGTAATATAGGAGGAGGGGATATGCCTGTCGTGATTTCATTTCTGAATTCTATAACAGGGATCTCATCAGCCCTTGCAGGTTTGATATTCGACAGTCAGATCATGCTTATCAGTGGCATATTAGTAGGAGCTTCTGGTACTGTATTGACTATCATTATGTGCCTTGCAATGAACCGATCAATAAAGCAAGTATTTCTAGGAGGACCTATATCAAAGAGCAAGAAGAATAGCTCAGAAGAAATAGACAAGGTGGTACAGGAAATCGGTTATTCTGATCTAGCTATGTTGTTAGCCTTTTCCAAGAATGTTATAATAGTGCCAGGATACGGAATGGCCGTGGCCAAGGCACAAAAGGTCTGTAAGCAGATAGAAGATCAAATAAGATCCAACCATGTGGACTTGAAGTATGCGATACATCCAGTCGCAGGAAGAATGCCAGGTCATATGAATGTTCTGTTAGCCGAAGCCAATGTCTCATATGATAAGCTGATGGATCTGGAAGAAGCAAATGAGGAATTCAAGAACACGGATGTGGCTTTAGTCATAGGAGCAAATGACGTTATTAATCCAGCAGCGACTAATAGCGAAGACAGTCCTATATACGGTATGCCAGTACTGCGGGTCTGGGATGCTAAAAATGTAATAGTCTTAAAGAGAAGCTTAAGTACAGGATATGCAGGTGTAGAAAATCCATTATTTAATATGGAAAATACTAAATTACTTTTTGGGGATGCCAAAGATACACTAGTCAAGGTATGTGATGAATTAAAATCATGCATTTAAGCTTGAAAACAATACTAAAATTGATAAACCCGAATAACAAATTGAAATGAAAATAGTAATACTGGAGGATGAGGTTTTAGCAAGGAATAGATTATTAAGAATGCTTGATGAGATTCTCCCTGATCATGAGATCCTTGGTATGTTTAGAAGTGTCAGGGATACAGCAACCTTTCTTCTAAACAAGACTGTAGAACCTGATCTGATATTTATTGACATCCAAGTAGAAGATGGTAATAGTTTTGAATTGTTTGAACTTGTGGATATAAAAAGTAAAATTGTTTTTGTCACAGCTTACAATGAATATGCTGTTGAGGCTTTTAGACTGAACGCAGTTGACTATCTATTAAAACCATTAAAGAAATATCAATTAAAAGAAGCTGTAGATAAGGCCAAGCCCGTATTAAAGCAATCTATTTCTAATATGATTGAAAATAATGGTGTATATAAAAGTAGATTTTTAATCAGATTTGCAAATAAGTTACATTCTATTCAGACTAAAGAAATAGCATATATATACTCCAAGAATAAAATAAGTTATTTCCAACAGTGGGATGGGTCTAGAACAGCTTCAGATTTTAACTTGAAAGATATAGAACCAGTGCTTAATCCAAAACATTTTTTCAGAACCAATAGACAATTTATAGTCCATATAGATTCCATATCAGAAATGACCAGATTCGGCGCATCTAGAATTAAACTTCAGCTAAGACCAGCAATAAATGAAGAGATTATAATAAGTACCGAAAAAACAAAAATATTCAAAAAGTGGTTAGAAGCTTAATAATAAGTTGTTAAAGAAAAAACATGAATAGCGCTTTACCATATTTGCTTTTTAATGATGCCAATATATTTAAAGTTCTTACTGCATTCTTTGCAGCAACTACCCTTTACTTTTTTTTCAAGTGGAAAGATAGATCCTATTCTAAAAAAATTGGATTGGATAATCTGAACGCAGAATCTGAATTAATTTATATGCGCAACCAACTCAACCCTCATTTTTTGTTCAATAGCTTTAACTCTCTTATAGGAATGATGGAGGAAGGGAAACATGAAGCTGGTGCTAAAATGGTAGAAGATCTTTCTGACTTCTATAGGATAATACTAGATTACGGCAAGAGGAACTTGGTTTCTATTGAGGAGGAATTTCAAATGGTTTCGTTGTTTGTAGACATTATAAATCAAAGATTCGATGACAATATTCATTTGACAATTAGTGATATCAGCGATAAAATCGAGCTACCTCCACTCACCTTACAATTACTAATAGAAAATGCCATAAAGCATAATGAATTCAATGACGAGAACCCATTATATATTTCTATAGGAGTTAGAGACAATCAGATATTTATAAAGAACAATAGAAGAAGAAAAAACTACAAAGTAAAATCTACTGGAAATGGACTACTGAATATCAATAAGAGGTTTGAACTACTAATTAATAAGTCCATAGTTATAAATGATAATGAACAATATTTTGAAGTACTTCTACCTATAATTTGAATATCAACAAACCTAAAAATATCATTGTTGATGTCACTCTGACTTCTTATGGCTTTTCATCACATAACCGAATCGCTTTTTAATTTCTATACCTGCATTTTGCAAAAACTTAGTAGGCAGCTCCCCACCAGCGAAAATATAGACAAGGTCGTTTTCGATATTCAGTTCTTGTTTCGAACCATCCATTAAAATCACCTTTTGGTCTTTGATTTCCTTTAAGTTAGAATTGAAAATAACGCTTATCTTTTTTGTGTCAATTGCCTCTTGAATTTTTTCTTTATTTTTTGGTTTTATCCTAGCGAATTGATCTTTCCGATAAGAAAGGGTCACCTCATTCTTGTCCATTAGCAACATTGCAGATTCTACAGCAGAATCTCCTCCTCCGACAACTATAATCTTCTTTTCTTCAATCTTCTCCGAGTCCAGAAGCCTATAAGCTACTTTGGTTGATTCTTCACCTGGAATATTAAGCTTTCTTGGGGATCCTCTTCTACCTATAGCAACGAGAACATTGGTAGTGAGATATGATTCCCCCAAAGCCGTCTGCACTTCAAATTGATTAGCATTATGAGAAACAATTCTCTCCACTTTTTTATGTTCTTGAATTTCGATATTGTTCTTACTCAATACAGAATTCCATAATTCAAGTAATTCTTGCTTGGATGTATCTTGTAATTTCACTTTCCCATGCAGTGGTAAATCCATTGGACTTGTCATCACTACTTTTGCTCTAGGAAAAGTAAAAACTGTTCCTCCAAGAGAATCCTGTTCAAGTGTTGCGAATTTCAATCCATTTTCATGTGCAGCTAATGATGCAGATATTCCAGCAGGACCTGCACCGATTATCACTAAATCATAATCATTATTATCACTTACTCTACCGCTTTTGACAATATTTTGGACTGCTTGCTTCCCTTGCTCTACACTGTTCTTGATGAGTCCCATACCTCCTAACTCACCTGCGATGTAGATCCCTTTGACATTGGTTTCATAGTTCTGATTGACATGCGGGAGCTCTACTCCGCGTGATTCTGTACCTATTCTAAGTGAAATAGCTTCTACTGGACAGGCATGAAAGCAAGCCCCATGACCGACACAACTCGTGGCATTAATCACCGTCGCCTGGCCATTTACGATACCTAAAATATCCTTCTCCGGACAGGCAGCTACACAAGCTCCGCTGCCTATACAAGTATTTAAGTCGATATGCGGGTGCAAGGATAGGGGAACAAAACGACCCTCTTCTTTGGCTACAGCAACCTTGGCTTCTACAACAGCAGATTTTTGATTGACCTTACGGAGATAGAAATAGATGGTAAGTCCACAGAATAAAAAGGTAAGACCATATATAATTATCTGCTCCATATATTAGAAAATCCATTTATAGCCTAAGGCCAGTGTAACAATAATATGTATCAACACAATAACCAACATAATTAACGCAAAAGGTAAATGTGCAACATGCCAATATTTGAACAACTTCTGCATAGACTGCAGACGTCCAATTCTTTGTGATAAGGATATTTCTGTTTTTATAGCGGACATCGCTTGACCCATATGGGCATTATCCACATTGAGGGTCTTTAATTTTCCCTTGATTTTTCTGAGCAGCAAACTAGAACTGACAAAGTGTAAAGGAGAAAGTGAGTTGAGATTCCTTGCTTGTTCGATTAATAATTGAATTGGTTCTGACTTTACGCCATAGTTATGAATCTCTGTATTCAACTCGTCCCTCATTTTCTGGACTTCTTTGAGACTGTATTCTCGACCTTCTATACTTCGCGGAATCTGGATGTAGATATAGCGGCCTATAATACCACTTATCACTACAGCCACCATACTCCAGAAAGCTATGGAAACAATACCTCCAAATTTGAAACTGGTATGAAACAAGACTAAGATAGAACCAAGAAAACAAAGGAAGATGTGAAACTCTAAAAGGTATTTTAATGTAATGAATTGACTCATGAAATTGTAGCGCTTACGAGCTATGTATATGACAACGCCAAATAAAATCATTGCTGTCCCTGCAATACCAAGTCCATGTCCTAAAACACCTGCTGGCTTAAACCAATCATAGTTAGGATGATAGAATCTTTCTTCTAGAGGTAAGGTATAGTATGAGTAGCCTGTGTATCCTAGGTAGATGGTTGTGGTAATGGTTATGAGAACCATTGTTCCTATGTATATTCTATGCCAAAAAATATTCATACACTAAAATAATAATTTCAAATATTATTGAACCCTACCAAGGGTGGTGGGTGGGAATATATGCGGGTGGCGGAAAAAGCAAGGTGTCTGGAAGACTCATTGCTTTTTGTGGGTTGGCTTTTTTATTAGCTTGCATGTAACGAATGATGATATCGATCGTCTCTCTGAGGGACGAAGAGATATGGTCTGATATCTATTGTTAGCGGTTCGGCTTTTAATTTTAAGTTTAATCTCTTCAATTTGTGGGATATTTTTCATTGCCAGTTGATATATGATATTTAATTATCTGTAAATATTAATATTCAAAAGTCTATCAGTTATGATTATAGTTCATCCATCTTAATGCATTTATATTCTTTATTAATTTGAATGCAAATAATTATCTATTTAATGGAGAAATTAAATGAGCATCAATTTTTAAATCTAATTTTGACTGTTGCTTCTATATGTTTAGGTTATTTCACTCTGAATTCAAATCAACTCCTTCAATAGATAAATTATAAGCTTCAGCAAGAATTTATTTGTATCCTATTTCTGGAGAAAGTGAAATTTTACTTTTCACAAAATTACCCATTCCAAATGCTATTTCTTTCCCTGAATCATTATACAATGTGGATTCTGCCACAAAAAAATTCTTTGATTGAAATCTAACTTTACCTTTTGCAGTTATTTTTCCACTACTTACCGGTCTGATAATACTGGTATTAAAAGAAGTTGTCAATAAGAATACATCAGCAACAATTGAATTTACTGCTAAAAATGCAGAATCATCGAGTAATTTAAAGTATACTGATCCATGTATTGCTCCTAATGCATGAAAATATTTATCCGAAACAGTTAAGGAAATTGTAGCCTTTTCCAATTCAATTACGCATTCTGTAGATTCATAGAATGATGTATTCACCTTTGCTATCGAATACATATTTTGCAGTTTCAAAAAATGTTCTTTAGTCATAATTTTAGTTTTTCTCTTTTGCTGACCGCTAACTAACTTTTATACGGAACAAAACCCACTACAAAGTATCTAATTGATTCTTAGTGCCATCTTCACTTAGGGTCATAAAGAACCCGACAAAAAAGAATCTGTCATCATTAGGTCTTATCAATTCTGAGTTATAGAAGCCAGACATATCTGGCTGATCAGCATAGCGATAACCAAATTCATTTTTGAAGCCAGGTGCATTGGCGATAGAGACAAATAAGATTTTCTGTTGAGTAATTAGATAGGACCAGCTCAAGCTGATACTATTAAACATCTTAGACCGCTCAGTCATAAAATCTGCTGTATTCCTATCATCATAAGGTCTACCACTAGAGAGACTGTAAGTAACACCTAGTTGTGAATTGAGTTTAGAGAACCAGGTCTTTGTTACCAAGGAAAAATTATGGTCAGTAGAATATGCTGGAGTCGCGAGACTAGGATAGTCTTTATACTGTCTTTCATTTTGTAACCAACTGTAGCTCACCCAGAAGTCTACATACTTGATGACATTATTGGCTCTATAAAAGAGATCTATACCATAGGCCGTACCTGTCCCTTTATTTGCAACAGCTGTATATTCAAAACTATTGAAGTCATAAGTAATCAGGTCTGTGTACTGCTTGTAATAAGTTTCTAATCTGAATATATTTTTCTCGTTTTTGAAATTGTAATTCAAGAGATAGTGTCGAGACTTTTCGTTGCTGACCGCAGTACTAGAGAAAAGAAAGGGCGCTCCTACCTCTTGGTTATAATGTCCATAAGCCGCACTTAACTGACCAGACTTACCGACTTTATAAGCAAGGGTAATTCTGGGGTCCAATTCTGTCGTTTTCAAGAGTCCGTTATATTCTGCTCGCAGACCGACTTTGAAGGCCAGGTCCTTAGATATAAAATAATCCGTAGAACCGAATAAGGCATATTGATTCCTAGATAGAGTATCCGAAAACAAGCTGCCTAATGCTGTAAGGCTACGACTAGTTCCATTGCTCTCGTTAATAAACTCAGCACCGTAGTTCAAGATATGAAAATCACTCAGTACCGTTTTAAAAGCAGCCTTCAGGTGCAGTCCTGACAATTGCTCATCTAGCTGAAAACTATCTACCTCTAAGTTATCATCATTGTAGCCGTAGCTCCCTCCTACTCGGATGGAAGTCTTATCATCGAGTAACTTAGTAAGAGAGGAATTGATATAAACATTTTTGTTTAGGATATCTACCTCTTCTTCATTACCTGAGTTTAGATTTTGTTGCTTGAGTTTTACGCCACCAGCATCACCAGCTATGTAGGTTTTGATAAGGCCATCTTTGATATTATATCTATGAACCATCTCACCTGAAAAAGCTCTGAATGGTCTCTCGAAATTCAATCGAGTAGGCGCTATCAGATAGTATGGTGTCAAGTCGATATAAGAAGTGCTGAGACTAATAGATTGCTTCTCCCCTTTCTGTGTATGTCCGAGTGCAAGGCCTACCGTCATCAATCCTATGTTGCTTTCTGTTTGATTAGGGTTATCGATAGTATTCATATCTAAGACGCCAGATAAGGCCTGCCCAAATTCTGTATCATAGCCTCCCGTAGAAAAACTCGTGCCTTTGAATAAAAATGGAGAGTATCGTCCTCTTCGTGGGGTTCCCTGCACAGTCCGTGTATAGGGAGAGAATACTCGCATCCCATCGATATAGATTTTTGTTTCGTTGGCGTCTCCTCCTCTGACAAATAATCTGCCATCATCAGAATTAGCTTGAGTCCCTGGAAGTGTCTGTATCGCAGCAATCACATCTCCCATAGAACCAGCAGTCGTCACCATGTCTAAGGGTTTTAGAACTGCCAGCTTAGAATTGTCTCCAGCCTTGAAAGTAGAAGCACTGATTTCTACTGCATCTAAAGTAGCTGCAGAGGCTCGCAACTTTATTTTAAGCGAGGTCATGGTTGCAACATCCTGAGTAAGACTTTTAGATTCGTAACCTAGATAAGATACCAATAGAGTTTGCTCTCCTTTAAGATCTGTCTGAAAAGAGAATGTACCATCTACTTCAGTTATACTGCCGTCATAGCTGTCTTCTATAAATATATTAGCGCCTATGATGGGTTCTCCAGATTTTTCTGTGACGATACCTGATATAGTCGTCTGCGCTATCAAGAGCTGGGTGCACAAGATGAAAAGTGAGACTATAAAGAAAGATTGATTTTTCATGGCTGAGTTATTTTTACTCAAAGATGTAGCAAACATTACTTGTAAAATAGAAGAAGCAGATGAATCGTAGTATAGTGTAGACGAACTGCAACTGTCTCTACAACTCTACCTCCACATGCCTTCGTCTCCCAAGTTCACATAGCTTGAGTTCGATAGATTTATCTTTTGAAATCTGTATCAAACCATAGTTCAGCTTTTGAGTTAGAGTTCCTATTCTGTAGCGATTTGTTTCTTTATTGACCCCTCTATAGCCATGAGTGAGACCACTGGAGGTAACTTCATAGACTACCTTAGAAGATAGAGGCAATTTGGAGACCTCACCTATATGCCTATCACCACTGAGCAAGATAACATCCTTTGTAGTCTCCGCCTCGAGTAAGTCAAAAAGACGCTTTTGACTCTTGGGAAATAAGGCCCACTTTTCAAAACGATGTTCGTCAGGTATAATCTGTACACCTGTACCTATTATCAGCAGGTCTTCTTTTTTGGCCAATTCTTGTTCTAACCAAGACCACTGTGCCGCTCCTAAGATATCGCCATCAGGATCTGCCTGGTAGACCTTGTTTATCCGCTTGATAGGATCTCTAAAATATCTACCATCCAACAGGATCACTCTGACCACCATTCCTTCAAAGGTATAGCTGTAGGACTGGTACATCCCTTCTCGTGAGCGAACCTCGGCATCTGCTGGAACTCCTAAAAAATCTAAAGCCAAATCTCTACTGCCTTGCTTAGCGCTAAAGGTCCCATCACCATCATTGACACCATAATCATGATCATCCCAGACACCTATCATCTCTAAGTCATTTTTAAAGTCCGCATATTCTTTGGTGGCATTCTGTTTATCATATTTCTTTTGTAGTACTGCCATATCATCGGTGTCTGCGTAGATATTATCGCCTAGCCAGATCCAT
>CAKZVK010000125.1 GCA_937921825.1 uncultured Saprospiraceae bacterium | reverse complement strand
GATTTCTCCCTCCTACCAGATCCAAACATCATTGCTGTGGTAATCTTTCATTTGCAATTTTCAGAAGACTCAATTACACGTATTGCAAATTTGCAATATGTGCTAAGAGATTCGAACTCTCAATCACCAATTATTCAGTTTGCTGAGGTATTCTTTTTCTTAAATACAATCACAGATTTCAGTATTATTAGATATAATAAAAACTTGCTGTTGAAATCTTTCGATCATACTTGTATAAGTTCAAGGACTTCTTGATTCAATGCCTTTTGCATAGCTTCGATTGGTCCGTTCTTTTGTTCTGTACTCCAGTCTTGATTTTCGTTCTTCTTTACTTCTTTTTGCAAAAGCAAAGACAAGATCGATCCATCAAAACCACTTATCATAATCACATTTTCATCATCTAAAGTGCTTGGAAAATCTGTACCTCTTCCTGTCACCCACCACCAGATTATTCGAATCTTTGGTAAGCCAACTGCAGCCAATTTTTTCATAGCTGCTTGGTAGTTCGTCATATTATTTATTCCCTCAGGATTAAATTGCATATCCGATACAACCAAGAGACTTGTTGGGAAGTCTGCTACAGGTATTTCAGGTTTTGCAATTCTTACTCTAACGATCTCGTCAATCACAGATTGAAAGTTTGTACTTCCCCAAGCTGTCTCAGTAGACTTTAATTGCATTGCTTTATCACTAAACGATCCAGACAATTTTTTCACCTTAGATGTATCTGAGAACATAATTACTTGATCTTTAAATGCACCTTGGTTCAACGAACTAAAGTAGATTCCTAAACTGATACATATATCATAGGCTGTCGTATTAGCCACTGGATAATTCATAGAGCCAGAGGTATCTAAGGCACACCAGAGATTCTCTGATATCCGATGGCTTTCTTGTGCCATTTGAATCAAACCATCAAACTGCTTATCAACGGTATACTTTTGAACAAGACTCATCTGGGCACTGACCGCACTCAAGAGCTCGTAAACATAGCCAGTAAACTTTGCGACAGGTTGCTTTTTTATCCAATCAAGATATGCCTTATCTATGCCGTGTCTCTCGAATGTTGTTTTCGAGTCTTTGCCTCTCTTGTTCACCATCTGATGTAAGGCCTTACCTGGTATGCTATTGAAATCAATCTCAGAAAATAACGCAAGTGACATCTTCTTCTGGAAATCATGTGCCACTCCACTTGACTTAAATTTTCTGTATTGCACTGGTGACCATTTCAAATATTTAATCAAGCCATATGCAAACTCATTCAATTTTATGTGTCTATGGTTGTATGTATTTGACTTAGATCTAATTCGAGGAAGATACTTTGCAATCAAATCTTTATTGTAATCACAATTAATCCCTCTTTGTATTAAAGCATAGACTGCATTAGAATCCAACTCGTCGATAAGGTCTGCATGCCATAAATCCTTCCAACATCCCACAAGTGGCACCATCCATAAATTAGCATTCACCACATCTGGATAATATCTTGCAATCCAGATCAAGCATTTTCTAAATTCATCTTTATTGCCTTGACCTGCTTGCAACTCATCAGAAGAGGCAAAGCCCTTGACCGTTCTACTAATCATTCTGTTGTAGAAGACTATCTTCAATGCTTGTTTACGATCTTTATCCCACAACGCAGAAATATCTGCAAACACTTCTTCTAATTCTCTATTGCGATATGTACCTGCCTTAGAAAAGTAATCAAGAAAAGAATTTCCAGTTGAAGAATTCGAAACTGCTCCATTCTCAGTATGAGAATTAGATGTATATATCGAGTTTAAAAATGCGTTTTTCATGTTTTTCTTTTTGATAATTCAAAATTATAATCTTACTGCGCAGTCCTTTTGCGCAGTAAGATTAACTTGACTATCTTCTGCTCCTTCTTCTTTTTTTCCAAGGAGCATCTCTCTCCCAGTCACCTGCCATTATGCAACCATACGGCAAGACCTTATCCACTACTTCACCTAAGCCAAATGTGTTCATTTGTTCTTGGACTGCATCGGCATTTTTGTAGGCAGATGGTAACTCAGTAATATCAATCTGATTAGAGAAGAATCTAATATCCAAACCTTCGGTTTCTTGTGCAAAGATCTCTTCTATCGTCCGATCTGAGTTTGATTTTCTATGTTGTGTTCTACTGACATTTCTGCCGGCGCCATGAGGTGCAAATCCCAAATTTTGCTCTGTTGTCTCACCTTTGACGATAAGTACCGGTTCACTCATATTCAATGGAACCAATCTCAATCCTTCGGTTGAATCTGGAACAAATTTATCATCTAATGGAGTGGCTCCTTTACCATGGTAAAAGTCATCACCATCTTTGAAAACAAAATTGTGCTCATTCCAAAATCTCTGCGTCGGATCGTTCTTAATGAGTCCTGCCGTGGCGTTGTGCAATATTTCATGGTTCAATTTTGTCCATTCCCTAACTATCTGTAAAGCTTCCCAGTATAATTTTCCTTTGTCAGTATCATATGGAATCCATGCATTGGTTTTCATCGTCATCGGAGACAATTCCTTTCTAATTGACTCTGCTGCTTTCATACCATGCTTATATAGGTTTGCTCCAAATCCTCTACTTCCGTGGTGAGTGACCATAATAGTCTCACCAGTCTGTTCGGACCGACCAACATAAAGGAAGTGGTTACCATCACCTTGAGTACCAAGGTGCTTTCTAGACAACATGATGCTTCTGTCGTTATTCAAGAAGTCATTCTCTGCAATTTTATCTGACAATGACTTAGGCATATCACAATACTCATCTCTTCCTCCTGGACCAAAATGCGTTATACTATGTGCTGCATCTAAGACTAACTTTGGATCTACATGACCAAAAGAAGTCATCATTACTGAGCAACAAATATCTGCACTATGCATAGCAGGGTGAATCGCATTTTTAGCTACAGCGACGCCACCTACAGGAATATGTCCTACTGGTCCTGTCGGACAAGCATCAGGCATAATAGCTCCTTTAGTCAATGTAGGTACCTTCATTAGTTCATCCATGCTCTCACAGACTCGTTTTACATTAACTTCTTCGAGTTCGTTATCAGCTAAGATGTTAACCTCATAAGGTTTTGCTTCTTGGTGCGGAAGTATTTGTACAGGCTGTGCATTGTCTAAGTAAGCTTTTAAAGCATCTCCACTTAACTTTTCAGCATTGATATAGTTAAGTGCTTCTTTAAACCACTTACCAGTCCTGTAACCCATTTCAATCAAATCATTTCCAGTAATACTCATAGTAATTCTTTTATGCTGCAATATCTATCGACTACTGCGCAACTATTTTGCGTACTTTAGATTGCTATCAAAAATATTCTACATGGCAACGAATAAAAATGCATTAATCCGCTATCTCACCATCGATAAATGTCTTCAAAACACCAATAGAAAGTGGACTCTCAATGATCTTATTGATGCCTGTTCAAATGCCTTATATGAATATGAAGGCAAGGATGCCTATGTAAGTAAGCGAACTGTACAATTAGATATCCAGAATATGCGAAGCAATAAGTTGGGTTACAATGCACCGATTATTGTATACGATCGCCGGTACTACAAATATGAGAGTCCTAATTTTTCAATTACAGATATTCCGATTAATGAAATCGATCTTGACATCTTATCTGAGTCAATGGAAATGCTCCGTCAATTCAAAAACTTTTCTTTATTCTCAGAATTAAATGGTGTGATTCAAAAACTAGAGGATAAGGTCTATAGAGAAACAAAAGATCAAACACCAATCATCCACTTAGACAATAATGAACACTTACAAGGAATCGATCACATCGATACTATCTATCAAGCCATCCTTAAGAAGATGGTCATGCGTATTACTTACCAATCATTCAAAGCAAGAAAACCCTCAACAATAATTTTCACAGCATACATACTAAAAGAGTTTAATAATAGGTGGTTTGTTGTAGGTGTAAGCCAAGACAGTTCAGTAATAAAAACTTTTGCATTAGATAGAATACAATCTATCGCATACGACCTTGATACACCATATCAAAAATCAAATTTTAACCCTGAAACATACTATGATAATACCTTCGGAGTAACGGTACTTACTGACAAGGACATCTTAAATATCGAACTTAAAGTGGATCATAAGAATGCCCCTTATGTCATGACAAAGCCCTTCCATTCTTCTCAAGAGATGGTCGGAGAATATAGCGATGGCTCGATATTGATTTCTCTAAGAGTCCACCACAATTACGAAATTGAAAGATTGATACTTGGCTTTGGTCCATCGATTACAGTAATGAAACCAAGAAGGTTAAAACAAAGAATTAAAAAATTGACTAAGCAGTTGTATCTTAACTATTTTGACGAGTGAGAAACTGACCATAAAAATGCATGGTGAAGAATCACTGCTTTGTCGTAACTCTTCGTATACTAATTCTGAAAAATGCAATAAACCAATATGCTAGAACTAAGACTCAGCTGCGAAAACTGCGATAAAGCCTTACCCAATGACTGCGATTATCCAATGATCTGCACCTACGAATGTACGTTTTGCAAGAACTGTGTGGATTCTATATTAAAAAATGTCTGTCCTAGTTGTGGAGGGGGTTTTGAAAAAAGACCTACGAGGCCCAAGGGACAACTCGGTAAGAATCCTGCCAGGAAAGACAAAGTTCTAAAGCCTGTAACGGACAATCCCTACTTGAGTCAAAACATTAACATCGATCCACGTGAAAGATAGCTGGTGAACATTGCGTTGACTAGTCCTTAATTTTCCAAATCGACTAAAAGGAGATTTCTTCAGCCAAGAACCACAGATACATCAAACTCAATCTAGGATTTACTACTATCATTGACTAGACCTGAAGATTTCTCTCTCGTCGCTCGTTCGAAATGAAAAAATGTATGGCTAGATAACTTTGGATAAGCTACTCAACTAACCACGTAAGGAGCTTTAAATCAGATAAACTGCTCTCTTGACTATTAATGATGTAGTTTTGGTACTTATCTCCTTGTTCAAAATATTCAACTATGAAAATATTGCCTAATATTCTTTGCCTCTTGTTCCT
>CAKZVK010000124.1 GCA_937921825.1 uncultured Saprospiraceae bacterium | reverse complement strand
GATTCTAGGTCCGTTAGATTTCCGATATGAGATCCTCTCAGGATACCTAGTTCTGCATTAAAGGTGCTCCCATAGAAATCTACAAACAATTTGTCATTCCAGCTCTTCTCTAACTGAAGTGCTAGATTTTTTTCTTTAGTTCCTGTATTATTCAGAAAGTAGTCTGGTGTCTGTCTGTCACCATAAGACTTCAAGGTTCCATTTATACGCCACGAAAACTGCTCGTAGCCTTTTTGCATTCTCACATTAAGATTAGACCCTCTGCCATTAGACTCGTAAGCATACCCTACTCGTCCATGCAAGTGCGGCTCGAAGCCTACTTTCTTGGGTTCTACTAAAATGAGACTGCCCATATTATTGCCAAAGTACTCTAGAGCACTCGTGCCTTTAATCAAAGTAATTTTATCGGCACTCAGCGGATCTATTTCTGGGCTATGGTCATTTCCCCATTGCTGACCACTCTGAGCGATACCATTGTTAAGTATAGGTAAGCGGTTTCCGAAGAGGCCATGGACGATAGGCTTGGCAATACCAGATCCATTTTTTAGTGAAGCAACTCCTGCTTGATTTTCAAGAAGTCTAGATAAATTGGAATGACTATTATCTTCTATCTCTTGTACGCCTATGCTCTGACTCGACTGACTGGCATAGTCTGCGGACTGCCCTTCTATGACCACACTTTCTAAGGAGATAGAACTATGATCCATCACGATGTTAAGCAATGTATCAGATTCTAGGTCGAGGTGGAAAAGAATCGGATCACAACCGATATGACTGAAGATGAGATGATAATGTCCAGTACACTGACTAGGAAGTGAGAACTCACCAGCATCATCTGTAAAGACCCCCTCCTCTTCTTCTTGTATAACTACATGAACAAAAGAGAGAGGGTCTCCACTATTTTCATCTAGGACTCTACCGGAGATAGTCAGTCCACAATCTTGTGCTTCTAAACTATAAGCAGCTAGATACAGTATTACTATTAAGTAATAACTCTTATTGTACATCTATTGGAAAACTGACTTCTATATCCGTCTCGCCACCAGCATTGGTGATATCCCCTGAGGCAACACCATCTGCTGACTTATTAGGTTCATGTCTTAGCGTAATAGTCAGAGAACCAGAAGCTGGATCAGTACCTGTTACCAAAGTCGTAGACAGGCCTACAGGGTTACCCATAGAATCTGTATCATCATAACTTACAGATACAGTAGCATTCGTAGCGCTAAAGAAAAACTGATGCTCGTCTGCTTCTTCATCTATTTCTTCAGTGATACTTTCTACTGGAGTTTTTGATTCATCTGATAGTTCTATGACTCCTGTATAGGTAGTACCTACAGCAAGAGTACCCCCAGTAATAATTGGTGCATCACCTCCATCTCCATCTATGTCAGAAAAAGTCATCACAACAGCCGCTCCTCCACTACTAGGCGTAAGAGTATAACTCAAATTGGTAATCAATTCTTGTGGCTCTTCTGGGTCTGGATCCGGATCACAGTTCTGAAATGTCAGAGCAGTGAGTGATAATAAGGCTAGTAACTTTAGTAAATGCATATTGAATTTCATGGCTATATTTTTTGTTCGCTCAAATATAACGCATTATTTGCAACATTGTTGCATTTGTGGATTTGAATTGATTTCTTCTTTTATCCATTAATATCTGAAAAGGCTAGGTCCACCCCCTAGCCCCCGCCAGCGGGCAGGGCTGAACACTTCTATATTTTATATATAAATAAAATCTACATATATTACGATTTTATCTAATATGAATCTGCTGTATGAAAATTCTTCAAGATTTCCTTAAACAAGTGCCTGATCATAGAAGACCACAAGGACAAAGAGTACCGCACCTATATTTTCTAGAGATGATTGTTCTTGCTGGCATGTCAGGCAACTATGGTCTTAGGCCAGTTGCACGGTTTATCAAGAACAACTCCTCTTTTTTTGAAAAACGGTACAAACTTTTACACGGTGTTCCAAGTGGTAGTTCCGTTCAAAATTTTATTACTGGACTTGATTTTACTGCACTTACACAAGCTCTCCATAATTGGACTAAGCAATTTTTAGATTCAAGTAAATGGATGAGTATTGATGGTAAAGCTCTAGGATCTACTGTTTCAGATATGCATGACAAACAACAAAATTTCAAAATGATAGTGAATATGTTTTGTCATGAAAAGGAAATTCTAGTGCAGGCCAAATCTTTTCAAAACAAAAAATCAAATGAAGCCTTGTCAGCAAGAGAATTGATAGCAAGCCTAGAAATGCAAGGAATTACCTTTGTTATGGATGCGCTTCACTGCCAAAAAAAACAGCCAAAACTATCATGGAGTCAGGAAATGACTATGTTCTCCAAGTAAAAGGAAATCAGAAAAAGTTACTTCAGGCAATCAAGCAAGTAATAAAGACAAGATTACCACAGGATATTGATTTTACTCTTGAAAAGAACAGATCCAGAATTGAGAAACGTGCAGTAAGAACTTATTCCTTGGACGAGTTCTCCAAAATCAACAAGGAATGGTTGGGCTTGAAAACAATAATCCATGTGGAAACATCTGGACAACGGAGAAACCTTGAATACAAACAAAATAGATATTACATCACAAGCAGAGCTGAAACTGTTGCAGAATTTTATAACAAAAAAATTAGAGCTCACTGGAAAATTGAGAATTCATTACACTGGGTAAAAGACAAAATTATGAATGAAGATAAGTGTATGATAAAAGGTCAGAGTCTAAGTGAAAATGTAGCAGCAATTAGAAATTTGGTTCTCAATATATTTAGACTAAATGGGGAAATGAGTATAAAATATGCTTTTGATAAATACACTAACAAAATAGAGGAATGCTACAAATTGTTGAAAATTGGACCTCATTAAACTAGAACTGTGCACCCCTGC
>CAKZVK010000123.1 GCA_937921825.1 uncultured Saprospiraceae bacterium | reverse complement strand
GATTATCGCAGATTTTTGATTTTGAGTTCTTTGTTTCCCGCAGATATCGCGGATTGTCGCAGATTTTTGATTTCTTACTTTTTGTGTATCCTTAAGCACCGCTAGAAGTTCTGACAATGCTCTGCTCACCCCATTCCTCTAAAGGGGCATCCTCGGCGCGGACTGAGGTTCTCCCTTCAGGGAGTTAGAGAGAATTTAAAATAAACACATACTGTAATTAACATATGCGTAAACAATTGATAATTAATTGATTATCTAGAATACTTGACTTTTTGTGAGAAAAACACTACCTACTACCTCTTTTTGGGTAATGACCAAAGGTCAGCAAATCGAAGATTTTTACCCAAAAAGAGGTAGATAGGGCTTTAGGAATGGAACTTGCTTAACAAATAATTGGTTAAGTTTACGATAATGAAAGACAAGAAAAAACATATCAATTCAAATCTTACAATTAGGGTGGATTATCCCTCTAATACTCTACTAAAGTTTGTTCGTGACTTGAAAGTTAGAAAGGAAGCTAAGAAGCAACAACTAACTCCATCTAATTAATATTGTCTGAGACAATAAATAACTTTACAACCTCCGAAGGGTCTGAATATGCAATCTCCTTTTCTTTATTCAAGTCTGATGTTCACGATATCAAAATTGATGTCTTCGATTTAGTACTTAAACAGACTAAAAAACGTGGCGAACAGAACTATGAAGCATTACTACACTTGTCAAAACTTGTATTTGAATTCTTAGCAGATAAGAATTGTATAATATATTTCTATGCTGATTTTAGTCCAATCAAGAAGAGTGATAAAAATACCCATTTATCAAACCAAGAATTTAGGAGTAAAATGTTCTCAACACTATTTGAGAAACTTAAAAACAAAGCACGTATCAAAGGAGAATCCTTTAGGTACCTGAAGAGAACGACTGAAATTAAAGACCCAGATGGCAATCATTATATAACATTAATTTCAAACATTGAACAAGGAGAAGAATTAGAGGAACTAAATTCTGCTATTTTGTCGATGAATGACAAGTAACTCTCTATAACAAAGTACGATCACGGCATACCCTTTCGGGATACGCCGTATGTACTCAATCCGTTAGAGGGTAAGAATGACAATGGTGTCAGCTATTGGTATCATTATGGATAATCGTGTAAGAATGATCATCATCATAAAAACTATTGCAAGCTACCAATGTTATCTTCTATCAACTGTGGCAGTTTAACTGATATAATTCTATCTTGACCAAAAAAATTAGAACAATGAAAAAAGCAAAGTCTTTCGCAGCCTTAGGGTTTGAATCAGAAGAAGTAAAAGAATGTGTCAATCTCCTCAATGACTTGCTTTGCAATCTACAGGTACATTATCAGAAGCTTAGAAATTTTCACTGGAATGTAGAAGGCGGAGACTTCTATGACCTGCACGAGCAGTTCCAGGTAGAATATAATGCCGTAAGTGTACAGATAGATGACATTGCAGAACGCATCAGAGTCTTTGGCTTCAAGCCTGTCAGCACCTTAAAGGAATACGTATCTATCTCTAATATAAAGGAGGCTGGTACTGATCTCTCTGGTGAGGCAATGGTCAAAGAAATAATCAATGACATAGAGATCCTTCTAAGCTACATGATAGAAGTCATAGAGTACGCTAATGAGATAGCTGACCTCAGTACAGCAATGTTGATTACAGAGTTCATGAAAAGGACTGAAAAGACACATTGGATGCTGACTTCCTTTTCTAAGTCAAAATAAATTAACTCTTACAAGCGAGGTAATGCTTCAGCTTGTAATAAGCTAGGAATCTTAAGTTAGGATCAGCAGATAATAGATTCTGCATGATAGACGCTTCTCGCCGCTTATAGAAGTATGAGAAGAGACCGCCCATACCAAAGCGGGAAATCCTCCGAGAGGCTCGCTCTAGCTTAGTATTCATGTGTAGGCCTTGCTGATTCAGAGCATAGAGATTCTGGACGGCTTTCCTAGTCTTACTTAGGAACTCCTCATTGCGCTCGATACAGAGATGCATGACTGGATTATCTATGACTGTCACCATGATGCCTCTAGACTGCAAGGCTTTGGCTAGCACTAGATCTTCATAGCCATAGCCCCTGATGCCTTCATCAAATTTGATATCCAGGAACAGATCTTTCTGAATCAGGAAATTATTAGAATGGAATAAGGTGTAGGGATTCTGCTTTCGTTCTGCCACCCCTTTGGATTCTCGCTGATGGCCATATTTCCAGTGCAAGCTTAAGGCTGTATCGATGGGAGGCTCCACTGGATATATTCTACCACCTGTGACTATCTCTTTTGAGCGATGCTGCATATATTCTGAAAGGAAACTGCTGCGGACGATACCTGAGTCACAATCCAAAAACAACAAGGTCTCGTATTGCGCCTCTGTAGCCAACTTATTTCGGATGGCTGCTCTACCTAGATTATGTGCCAGATTCTGATAGATGACTAGTGGTATAGTCCCGAGCTGAGCATTTGCTTTTTGAAAATGCTCCTCAGAAGCATCATCATAACAGCGTATCTCTCCTACTAGATTTAAGTCTACCAGCTGATATGACAGGTCAGAAACCAACTGAGTGACCTCATAATTATATATGGGAATAAGGATAGAGAGCATGCCTAAAAATACTGTAAATTATTATGGCTTCCGTGCTCTCTCCTAGCCAATGGTCTTATACTGAAACAGGTGAAGCTTCTAGAACTTGGAGAACAAGTGCCCCATGCTATCCTTCTTTGTCTTCAGATAATTAGAATTATTCTTAGTCAGTGCCATTTCTATAGGTAGGCGATCTACTAAGCTGACTGGCCCATCCTCGAAGGCCGCTATTTTCTCTGGGTTATTAGTCAAGAGATTAATCTTAGAGATGCCTAGATAGTCTAGTATCTGCGACACATGACCATATTTTCTTGCATCTACTTCCAAGCCCAGGGCTTCATTCGCTTCTATAGTATCTAGGCCTTCATCTTGCTTATTGTAGGCCTTCAGTTTATTGATAATACCTATGCCTCTACCCTCTTGTCTTAGGTATAGTAAGACGCCTTTGTCTTTCTCTATTCTAGTCATCGCTGCGTCTAACTGAGAGCCACAATCACATCTCTGTGAGTGAAAGAGATCTCCCGTAATACATTCAGAATGAATACGTACAGTCACTACTTCTGAAGGATCCATATCTGGGTGCACCATCACTATATTAGGGTCATAATCAGATACATCGGACCTAAAGGCCAACATTCTGAAATTACCCCAATCGGTAGGCATTAAGGCTTCTGCTTCTTTTACCAATTCACTCGTTTTAAACTGCAAGGTCATATATAAAACTTAAATATCAAATACTTGATAAGATTACGAAAGCTCTATAACAGCAATGCAAAGACAAAGTTTAATCCAAGGCAAATTTTAAGACTCCTGAGAGAGTAATTTTTACTGGGAACCTGAATATTCTAGTACCCCCAACTGAATTGTTAAGGTCTATTAATTAAGTGCTAAATAGTGCTCTTGCAGTACATAAAACCTAAAGTATCGCTAACTTCAAAGGAGAGGAAGGGAAAGAATGAAAAATATAAGCGCCTCGATTCCAACCTTCTGATAAGATATATACTCTATAGAATAAACAGTTTAAAACTCCGATGCCTACTAGAAATTATTAAATCACTTACAAAACTACTTCCATGAAAAATGCACTATTAGTTCTTATCACCTTTTTCCTGACGACTTGTATTCTACCAGAGGCATATAGTCAGCAGGTAACCCCAACTGAAAATGGCAAAACACTATTCAGAAGTTTTGGAGCCAATCTCAAAACAACCTTTTCAAATTCTAAATTAGTAGACCAAGGGTATACCGATATGTATGGCGCATCACTTGAGCTGCACTTCAAAAGAAGCTTGGATCAAAGATTGTCTTATGGCCTGAGTGCGGAATACTTAAGCTCAGGTTCTCAAATAGAAAGAGACTTTGACTTACCTTTCGAAGGCAAAGGCACAATGAAGACATTCAATTACGCATTCAATCTACTTGCAACTATGCGGTATGACTTTGATGCTAAATGGATAATGCCTTATGGACAGATTGCTGCTGGCATAAGAAATAACAGTGTCAAGGACGAATTGATCTTCCAATCAGATGGCTCTAATGAAACTACAGGTGATAGAAGAAGTATCAATAATAATCTAACCCCAGTGGTATCTGCCAGCCTTGGTGCAGTCATCCCAATATATAAAGAGATTCGACTAGACGTGAGATACAATCTAGGATATGTCTCTAAGATTGAGCACATTAATCTAGAGACAGAGGATAGGACTAACTTTATGGAATCAAAGAATAATATCCTTCATGGATTCAATGTTGGACTTTCTTTTCCAATGAGACAAATAAGATAATAAAACCGATTTCTTGACTTATAACGAAGTAGTTGCAGGATAAATATTTCTGTAGCTACTTTTTTTGTGATCGCTACATGGTTAAATGGTTGAATTTCTTTTTCTTAGCCTATTTCATTATACATAATTCCCTTTTCGGTTAGTAGCTATAAAGATCATCCACAACTGCCCTCCTCTCATATCTGGTCTTCTATATAAGCTGAGACTAAAAAAAACAATTATTCTGGTCTCAAAGCTCCGTCAATTATGGATTTAACAATTTATACTGATAAGACAATAGGTCTCATAAACCTATAATTATGACGGTTACCTATGGAATATTGGAGGTGTCGGATAGATGTATGTCTTTTATCTTCGGGTACACTAAAAGTAGTATGTGTTTACATTAGACAATAGCTACCTCATATTTCGTAAAAAAAACTTCATGTAGATTCAGATAATTTCTCTTATTTTATATCTATATTGACACTAGAATTCCGCAACCAAGTGGGATGAAAAATCGATATAGTTAAGAATAGGACAACAACTGTGACTACAAAGAATACCAGATCAGAAGTAATAACACTTAAGAAAATAGAGCACCGTAAGCGATCTGTAATCTTACTCCTATTCCGTGATAGAAGAGACTGGCTCATCAAAGTCAAAAAAATGAAAGGTGTGCTCTTTACTAGGACTCACCTCTCCTACTATATAGAATATGACAAAAGAGCCTTTCACGAGTTTAAAAAACTTGGTCTTCCCTATACCCTAGACGGTATGGAAGAAATAACCAATACCAAGACAATAAAGAATCCGACAACAGATACTATAGCCATAGGTCATGCTCAGGGAGTACCCTCCGCGCAGCATATACCCTATATAGGAGCTGACAACCAAGCTCCGCCATCTGGACCTGCTGATAAGGGTACACAATCAGCGACAGACATATCCAAGACTAACATTGGAGATATGGACGTAGTGTTTTCTAATAAGCATTTTCTAATAAAAATCAACTATGACAAGAAAAAGGTAGAAAAGATCAAGAAACTCAACAAAGTATGGTGGCATGCTAAGACAAAGAAATGGATCTGCTATGCCTCTGTATACAACTTAGGTAAGATCCAGGCGATGCTTGAGTGCTGGACTGAAGAGCAGTATGAGCAGCTAGAAGAGATGATAATGACCTATGAAGATCCTTGCACAGTCACTTTATATTCCTTACCTGATAGGAGAAAAGAAATATTCATAGAAGTGAAAGGCTTCAAAAAAGTGATAGCACCTATCCACCAGTTAAGCAATAGGCGATATGACAAGGAACTATCTAGATGGGTTATCCCTTATGACATGAAAGTGTTGCCACTGATCAAGGAGGAGTATCTCAAGTACGACATCGAGGTGATCGATCGACTACCTGCTACAGTACAAGCTGGTACGAAGCTGCGCACTTCCAATGGTGACAGACTCAGTAAGCTTCTGAAAAAATTTGCCAGTTCTGATCTAGAAGTCGCAAAGAAGATAGCAAGTCGCATGATGGGCCAGAGATATAGCTGGCAAACTATAAAGATGTACACCACCGCCATGGTAAAATACAGACAGTGGTTATTGCCTAAGAAAATGACAGAGGAGACGACACAGCAGGACATTACCAAGTATACAATACATCTCAGTAGTCTCAAGCTATCGTCTAGCTATATGAATATACAGATTAGTGCCCTGAAATATTACTTTTCAAAAGTGCAGCCGAGGTCAGATCTTAATGTCCAGATGATAGATAGACCTAAAGCTAGATATACCTTACCACGTATACTGAGTCAGCAAGAGGTATTGAGAATGATCGAAGTGACAACAAATATAAAGCATAGAAATATCCTCTATGCGATATACTCATCAGGACTAAGACTTACCGAGCTTATAAGTCTAAAGATAGAAGACATAAACTATGACAGAAAGCAAATTATAGTACGTGGTGGCAAGGGCAACAAGGATAGATCAGTTATGTTAAGCGATCATCTTGCAGAGGTTCTAAGAGCTTATTTTCACAAGTACAAGCCCTCGACTTATCTCTTTGAAAGTATAAAAGCGGGTAAGCAATATAGTACCTCTAGTATCCAGAAGATAGTCAGACAATCTGCTTCCAAAGCTCAAATAAGCCAAAAAGTCACGCCACATGTACTGAGGCATTGTTTTGCGACCCACCTACATGATAGAGGCATCAGTATAGCTTCTATACAAGAACTCCTAGGTCACAAGAACATCAAAACGACACTGGTCTATACTCACATAAGCACTCAAAATCTAACAAGTATCGAAAGTCCCTTAGACAGGATGATGCAAAAAAAGAAACCATGATATACAGAAAGGTACAGCAATAAGTAAGTTA
>CAKZVK010000122.1 GCA_937921825.1 uncultured Saprospiraceae bacterium | reverse complement strand
CTTACATTGACTAAACTATACTGATGCAACAAGATCCAATCGCCAAAAAGAAATATCAAGAGTTCTTAAAGACAGTGGTTAAAAAAGGGAAAGTATATTCTCTCGGTAATGATGAAGGTATCGCCAGTGCAGAATCCTTCCTTTTCAGAACTGAACAAGATGAGGCGGCAGGTATGATCTTTTTCTGGTCAGAAAAAAGATTAGCAGAAGTCCATAGCAAAGCAGAGTGGGGCGACTATGAACCACAAGAAATTCCTTTAGCGACTTTCCTAGAAAATGTATGTATCGGTTTAGAAACAGATGGCTATATCACTGCGGTCAACTTTGACGCAAACCTTATCGGCTATGAAGTACGACCTCTAGAACTCGTCCTAGAATGCCTTATCAAATTACGGAAGGAAGAAAAAACTTTAACCTTTGCCAGATACGAAGATGCGATGAGTTTTGAAAAAATAGTCAGACAACATCTGACTGCTTAAGCAAGCTCTGAAGATAATCTCCCGAAGATCTCATCGATAGAACCTATCCCATTTACTTTTTTAGAGATATCTTGCTTTTCGTAGTAATTATAGACCGGACTGGTCTTAGCATTATATTCAGTGATACGTTTTCTGATAACTTCTTCATTAGCGTCATCAGCTCTACCAGAAGTCTTACCTCTTTCTAGGAGCCTCTTGACTATTTCTTCATCGTCGACATCTAGTGCTAGCAAGTGAGTCACTGCAGTAGATCTAGAACTCAAAAATTTATCTAGGGCTTCACACTGAGCAATCGTCCTTGGGAATCCATCTAGGATATAGCCTTTCTCATTAGGCGTCATATTCATTTTATTCTCTAGCATCGCTACAGTCACAGTATCAGGAACTAGTTCTCCCTTATCCATATATTTTTTTGCTTCCTGTCCTAGTGGAGTATTATTTCCCAGTTCGTATCTGAATAGATCCCCTGTAGAAATATGAGTCAGTCCAAACTTCTCTACCAACTTCTTTGCTTGCGTACCTTTACCTGAACCTGGAGGACCGAATAATACTAGATTTATCATTTTCTTATTTTGCTTTATACCTAACAGTCTTCTAACAAACTTTATGAAGGACATAGTTTCAAATTATTCTCAATAATATAAGAAATAGTTCACTAGAAGAACTCACGAAAGTACAAATGAGAGCAGCTAATTCCTAAGGTTGTTAGTATTTAAGGAAAAACAACGCTATTTAAAGGCTATACTAGAACTAGCAGAAGGGAATCAGAGTCAGCTATTCGTTATATTTGGCCTTTTAGAAACTGAGAGCCTAACGAGTCAAGTTATATGAAAGTTGCTGTGATAGGAGGAGGTGCAGCGGGGTTCTTTGCTGCTATAAATCTTAAGGAGAATCATCCACAGGCTGAAGTCACCATTTTTGAAAAGTCCAAAAAACTACTCTCCAAAGTAAAGATATCTGGAGGAGGCAGATGTAATGTCACTAATGGTACGGACTCCATATCAGAACTTGCTAAAGCTTACCCCAGAGGTAAAAAGCAACTCAAGAAACTCTTCAAAGAATTCAGCAATCAAGATTGCATGCAGTGGTTCGAGTCGCGAGGTGTCCCTCTGGTCGTACAAGGAGACAACTGTGTCTTTCCTGTCTCTCAAGATTCGCAGACTATAATTGATTGCTTTCTATCTACAACAAAAAAATACAAGATAGAGATAAGAACCAGTCAAGCCATAGAACTCATCAGCTTTGACAATGAGAAACCAGTTCTCCACATAAAGCAAACAGCAAGCTCAGAAACTTATGACAAAGCGATCATAGCTACAGGTGGCACTCCCAAAAGAACCGGACTAGAGTGGTTAGAAAAAATAGACTTTAGTCTTACTGATCCTATACCCTCTCTTTTCACTTTTAATATGCCAGAGGAGCACATACAGCAACTCATGGGTATCGTCGTAGAAAATGCACTGGTAAAAATTCCAGGCACAAAACTAACTGCAGAAGGCCCCTTACTTATTACACATTGGGGAATGAGTGGGCCAGCCATCTTAAAGCTCTCAGCATTTGGCGCCAGAATCTTTAATGATTGTAGTTATCAGTTTCAGGTACAAGTCAATTGGGTCAATATCCAAAACAATAATCTGGTCGCCGATGAACTCAAACAAATCTCCGAACAGCATCCCAAAAAACAACTGAGCAACTTCAGACCCTATTTGATTCCAGATAGACTCTGGCAATTCTTACTCACTAAAACAGGACTGCCTCATACCAAGCTCTGGCAAGACATCGGAAAATCCGGCATCAATAAACTGACCAATATTCTATGCCATGACCTCTATACCGTCAATGGTAAGACCACCTTCAAAGAAGAATTTGTAACCTGCGGCGGCATCAGTCTCAACAACATCAATTTCAAAACCATGCAAAGTCGCTTACATCCTAATCTTTATTTTGCTGGAGAGATCCTAGATGTAGACGGTATTACTGGAGGTTATAATTTCCAAGCGGCCTGGACGACTGCTTTTGTGGCGGCTAGGCTGGGTGAGGTGTGATAGGTTGGTTGAAATTTCACTTCTGAGGTTTTGTCCACCCCCTAACCCCCGCCAGCTGGGGAAATCGAAGTCCTAATTTTCCCCCTCCAGGAGGGGGTCAGGGGGAGGAAAAGAAACTACAAGCCTAACCACTTATTTATTATGTTCGAGATTTAGGGCTTCGAATATTTTTTGATAGCGCTCTGCGCTAGCTTTTGCTCTTTTACTTCTTGGAGGCGCATCTGGTTCTTTTAATCGTGGCTCTTCTTGCATTTCCTTTTTCCACTCCAATTCTTTCTCTGAGTACTTTTTATTTGAATTACTATCATTAATTATAAATTGTTCCCAGCTTGACTTGTCGAAAACTGAATTAGGAATTTTGTATGAAAGTTGACTTTCAAAAAACTCTTCTTTAGATTGCAAAAGTCCTTCCTCTGAAACAGAGTAAGCCATTCTCATCTGCTTAGTTCTTGCAAAATATTTGAGCACATCAAATGTCATCGGACTATACCTTTGTGATTGAATCCCAGTTCTAGAATAAGATATCCCTAACCACTTGTCAAAATACCATTCTTCATCAAACTTATACCCAAGAAAAACATTTACAAAATCAACATCATCCTCCTGGTGCATTACCATCTTACAATATGCAGTGGCAATACAAATATCTTCTTGTGCGCCGAGTAACATAAGACTATCCAGTCTCCATTCATTAAGCATATAGTTGGAATAACCTCTTACACTATCTTTTGACTTTGTTTCTATAAATTCTAATAGATTGTTATAAACCAATTCGTAAGAACAAAAATTCTCATTAACAAAATTAGCTACACTATTATATTCTGATATTTTCTTTTCTATTACATGTATATCATTATCGTCGGTACAAGCAATTATGCAACAACTAATAATCAATAAAACAAATTTCATCACTGTTCTCATTCTACTTTTTATTGCATAATCTCATCAACGCTTCAGGTTTTATCCACCCCCTAGCCCCCGCCAGCGGGGGAAATCGAAGTTCTAATTTTCCCCCTCCAGGAGGGGGTCAGGGGGAGGAAAAGAAAGATCATTTCCAAACCATTTATTTATTATGTTCGAGATTTAGGGCTTCGAATATTTTTTGATAGCGCTCAGCGCTAGCTTTTGCTCTTTTACTTCTTGGTGGCGCATCTGATTCTTTTAATCGTGGCTCTTCTTGCTTTTGCTTTTTCCACTCCAATTCTTTCCCTGAGTACTTTTTATTTGATTTAATACCATCTATTATAGATTGTTCCCAGCTTGACTTGTCGAGAACTATGTTAGGTATATTGTAAGACCGTCTACTTTCAAAAAACTCTTCTTTAGATTGCAAATATCCCTCCTCTGAAATGGAGTAGGCCATTTTCATCTCCCTAGTTCTAGCAAAATATTTGAGCACATCAAATGTCATCGGACTATACCTTTGTGATTGAATCCCACTTCTAGAATAAGATATCCCTAACCACTTGTCAAAATACCATTCTTGATCAAACTTGTACCCAAGAAATACATTTACCATATCAATATTTCCTTTAGGGCTCATCTCCATCTTACAATAAGCCGCGGCAATACAGATATCTTCTTGTGCACTGAATAACATAAGACTGTCTAGCCTCCATTCATTAAGCTTATAAATGGAGTAACCTCTAATGCTATCTTTTGACCTTGTTTGAATGAATTCCAATAGATGATTGTAGACCAATTCGTAAGAACAAAAATTCTGATTAACAAAATTCGCTACGCTATTATATTCTGATATTTTTTTTTCTATTACATGCATGTCATTATCGTCAGCACAACCAATTATGCAACAACTTATAATCATCAATATAAATTTCATCACTGTTCTCATTCTACTTTTTATTGCATAATATCACCAATGCTTCATGTTTTGTCCACCCCCTAGCCCCCGCCAGCGGGGTAAATCGAGGTGCAATCTTTCCCACTCTAGGAGGGGGTCAGGGGGAGGAAAAGAAACTACAAGCCTAACCACTTATTTATTATGTTCGAGATTTAGGGCTTCGAATATTTTTTGATAGCGCTCTGCGCTAGCTTTTGCTCTTTTACTTCTTGGAGGCGCATCTGATTCTTTTAATCGTGGCTCTTCTTGCATTTGCTTTTTCCACTCCAATTCTTTC
>CAKZVK010000121.1 GCA_937921825.1 uncultured Saprospiraceae bacterium | reverse complement strand
ACCAAAATTGAAATAGAGGTAGATCCAGCAGAGATCAAGAAATCAAATCCTTTCAGACTGTATCAGTGGACAAGTTAGGTCTAGATACTGACTGCCGCTTTTTGTAGACTAGGGAATGTGAAGTTCAGTAACTCTTTTTTAGTTTCGTGAGAGATCTCTAGATTGTTTCTTGGAATTGAAAACAAGAAAATACTGCCTTCATTAGGCGTACTGCACACCTGCATTTTACCCCCATGATTGGTTACGATGAGATCCGCTATAGACAGTCCTAAGCCGGTACCTTTGTATTCTTCATAAGTATTCAGCTTATTGAACTGGGCAAAGATTTGATTCAGAAATTTAGGCTCCATACCTATACCATTGTCAGAAATAAAGAAAAGGAAAAATTCTCCTTTTTGCCTACAGGTTATTTCTATTCGTGGGGTTCTTTCTTTGTCAGAAAACTTAATGCTATTACTCAGAAGGTTATGGAAGACAGTTTGCAGCTTTGGTTTATCGCCACATACTATTTTAGGTAAGTTAGAAAGTACTATTTCTGCCTCGCTTTCTCTGATCACAGAACTCAGCGTAGCTACTACTTCTTTAATCAAGTCTCTCAGCTTAAATTCTGAAGTTTCTAAGGCCATGCTATTGACTTTAGAAAATTCCAATAGATCTTCTGTGAGTCCTTCTATCTGTTCTGCCGCTAGCTCTATATGATCTAAGTACGCTTTGACTTCTGGGCTGGTTTTAGTTTTCATTTTCGTCAGACCTGCATAGCTCTTGATGGTTCTGATCGGTGATTTGAAATCATGAGAGGCAATCTGAGCAAACTGATCCAACTTGATGTTAGATCGGATATACTCCTCTTTTTCTATGATGGTTTTCTGAGCCGCTTGGAAAGCTAGAAAGTAGCGGTAGGCCATTCCTATTGCTATGACCAATAGCATTAGTAAAACAGCAACCCACGAAAGACTTAGACCCAAACTATCCAAGAGTTTGAGCTGCACGAATGCAGGAAGACTGCTCTCCAACCAAGACGGCATCGCTGTCATGCTATATAAGACCTCTACTAAGAGGTTTGTAGAAATATTTACTATGCTTATCACCATTTTGTTGTCATCGACTATTCAATACTAAAACGATGCCTACAGCACTCAAGTTGAGCTGCAGGAGTATTAACTATGTAAGGTGACTTACAATTATAGAAAGAAGGTTGCTGCCCATACCAGATGGTAGAGGTCTTGTAGAGTCCTCCTACTTACCCATGAGAAGGTTCTTCACTACTGCAGAGACTGTCTTGCCATCCGCCTGTCCAGCCAGCTTTTGCGTCGCTAGGCCCATGACCTTACCCATGTCCTTCATACTCTCTGCTCCAGTGTCTGTGATTATCCCTTGGATGATCGGCAGAAGTTCATCTTCGGAGAGTTGCTTAGGAAGGTATCTTTGGAGGACACTGATTTCTTCTTTTTCTACACTGGCTAGATCTTCTCTTTTCTGCTCTGTATAGATGTCCAGAGAATCTTGTCTTTGTTTGATGAGTTTCTGTACAAGTTTTATCTCCCCTGCCTCATCTAGTTCTGTACCACTGCCATCAGTCTTAGTCAATAAGATAGCTGCTTTGATCGCTCTGATACTTCGGAGTGCTGCCTGATCTTTAGCTTTCATGGCTTCCTTTAGATCAGTCATTAATTTAGCTTCGAGACTCATATTACTTGTTTTGCTTTTCTATCAATTGTGCAATATTAATAAAATCCTTGACACCTAATTGTTCTGGACGCTGCTGCAATATTTCCATATCGAGATCATTCAGGAAGGGCTTCAGTGTATTACGCAGTTTTTTTCTTCTCTGTTGAAATGAGACTTTGATGATTCTATTGAAGATGGTTTCATCACAGGGGAAAACCTCATAATCCGCTTTCCTTACCAGTTTGATAATCGCAGACTGTACCCTTGGTGGTGGATTAAAAGCTGTCGGAGGTATATCGAATAGAAGTTCCGCTTCATAGAAGGCTTGAGTTCTAAGACTGATAATCCCATGCTTTTTAGACCCTGGACTGGCACAAATCCGTTCTGCTACTTCCTTCTGAAACATGCCTACCATAGTAGGAACCAGAGTTCTATTTTCCAGCATTTTGAAAATAATCTGCGAGGAGATATTATAAGGGAAGTTCCCTACTAGACTGAATGGCTTCCCTTCAAAAATCGAATCCAGATCTGTAAAGAGTACATTATCCTGAATCAGCTTCTCTGTAGCGATCCTTTGTGAGAGTATAGCAATCATATCCCGATCATACTCTATGGCTCTAAACTGGGGATAAGTCTCGTCTAGCTCATAGGTCAAGATCCCTTGGCCAGGACCGATTTCGATCAATGGCTGCTCTGCAGAACAATTATCTTTTATGGCCGCTATTATCTTCGCGATCACAGAATTATCTGTGAGAAAATGTTGACCGAGCCGCTTTTTTGCCTTCAAAAGTTGATATAAACTTTAAAAAACTCCAAAGTAATGATAATTGCTACTTTAATGAGGCTATACACGTATCTTAGGCCTCGCAAAGAAAAGAATGGCTAGAAAAATTAAAATAGGTATCACAATAGGTGATATAAACGGAATAGGACCAGAAGTTATAATCAAGGCGCTTTCGCATCCAAAAATGACGGATTATTTTACGCCTATCATATATGGAAGCTCTAAGGCCCTCGCCTATCACAAGAATATCGTTAAGGATGCAAACTTTCCGTTTGTCTCTATTAATGAGGTTGCCAATGCAGGACATAATAAGATCAATGTCATCAACTGCTGGCAAGAAGATACTAATATCATGCTGGGTCAGGCGACTAAGGAAAGTGGCAGATTCGCTCTATTGGCACTAGAAAAAGCAGTCCAAGATGCTAAGGATGGTAAGATAGATGCCCTAGTTACTGCCCCGATCAATAAGCATGCAATGGAGCTGGCGGGGTTCAAACATAAAGGACATACGGAGTTTCTAGCAGAAGCTTTTGATGCACCAGAGGTCGTGATGACTATGGTTTCTGATTCTGCCGTAATCGCTGTAGCCTCTAACCATGTGCCTGTCAAGGATGTGGTGGATAATCTGGATAAGAAGAGAATCATACGTAAGCTCAAGGTGCTGAATAAGTCTCTAAAACAAGACTTCGGCAAAGAACGTCCTACTATAGCTGTCTTAGGTCTAAATCCACATGCTGGAGACAATGGACTGATTGGTTCTGAAGAAAAAGACTTTATAGAACCTGCTGTCAAGGAAGCAAAGCGTAATGACGTACTTGTGTCTGGACCATTTCCAGCTGATGGATTTTTTGGTGGTAAAGATTTCAGGAAAGTAGATGCCATACTCGCTATGTATCATGACCAAGGATTGATCCCTTTCAAGCTGATGTCCTTCGGAGATGGTGTGAATTTTACTGCGGGCTTACCTATAATCAGAACTTCGCCAGATCATGGTACAGCTTATAATATAGCTGGAGAGAATCAAGCTGACAGTGGATCGTTCAGAAAAGCCTTGTTTTTAGCGAAGGATCTCTATAATAATAGAAAGCTGTATTCGGATACGAGTAAAGATCCTATTAAAAAAACGTCGAAGCCACAAGAGGAAATCCAAGATTAAGGTTGAGATTTAGGTTCTAAAAAAATCTTTCCCTAGATTGGTTTATTGCTCGTATCGCCCCCTAGACTTCGACATTGCAAATATATATAAGTCATCCATATATTCAAGTTGAATTATATGGACCATTTAACGTACGCGTTGAGGGATATTCTTGAGTGGATTCTCCATTCTATCCAAAGCAGCTAGGTTATAAGTCTCTATTTTTCTGATGAGTTTCTCAGCATAGGCCTTATCTGTAGCGTAGCCAGCCTTCTGTAGGCCATGCGCCCAGGCTTTGTAATCATACTTATCCAAGAAGAAAAGCTGCATATAATTAGCGCCGAATTTCAAGAAATTAGAGTGATCTACGTAGGAATCTACAGCAGAAGTATAGGATCTAAAGCAAGATTCTATCAGTATTCCAGCGGCGTTTCTATCATCATCCTTGTGATAATAAGTTCCGCCTTTCCAGTAACTCTTGCATTTAATACCGAAATGGTTGTTAGCCAAGGTCGCTAAATTGCTTTGTCCAAGATTAGATTCGTGAAGTGCTTGTGCCATCGTAATAGAGGCTGGGACACCGGAGCGGTACATTTCTACTACCGCTAGCTCTTTATAGGTGTCTATGTAATTCTGTGCTGCCATTCTAGCATTCGAAGGGGGTTCTGTCCCTAGGAAAGCGAAGAGCAGATAAAGATATATCTGTCCCAAATCAGGTTGTTTTGCTTTATAGAATCCAAAAGCTATGCCATATTAGTTTTATTTCTAATGTGAGCTCAAAACTGCCCGAAACTCAGGCAAATTTATATTCGGAAGAGCAAGTACAGTTTACGGCTTAGCTATTCTAAGGATATACTTTTTATCGACTTGCTTAGTTTTTAATGCCTTTAAGAGTTTGCCTAATTCTTTATAGACCACGGTGTATCCATTTACCTCTTTCAAGAAAAACAGTTTTCCTCTTTCAGAGCTTTCAGGAGTTAAGGCCTCTGCAAGGACATATGGATATGACGGTCCTATAGTCGTAGAGAGCGCAGAGCTGTCACAGTCTTCTATCTGAGCTAAAAATTCTGCACCTAACTGCACTTCAAAATCTTCTAATAATTCTATATCTGTGCCTGCCTGATACAGGATATCTTGACTACTTCCGATGACGACATCAGAGTCTATACTATTCTTCACTATAAATGAATCTTGACTCAGTGCAGTGATATACCAATACAGAGAATCACAAGGCAAGACCATACAGCCCTCGTCTACATAGCCATCGCAGTTATTGTCTAGTCCATCATTACATATTTCATTAGCTCCAGGATTTATGGCGGTATCACTGTCATTACAATCACTGTTATCACTCACATAACCCGCAGGCGCCGAGCAAGCTGCTATAACCGATGCGGCATCACCATAACCGTCTCCATCCGCATCCTGAAAGTAATCTGTAGTCAAGCCTTCATCCACCTGTCCATCGCAATTATTATCTATCCCATCACAAATTTCTGTTGCACCTGGATAGACTTCAGAATCTTCATCATCGCAGTCTCCTCCCACAGTTATATAGCCTGCTAGAGGCGTACAGCTAGGCGTCTCCGTAGTTATGTCGCCATAGCCATCTTCATCATAATCTAAATAATAAAGTACAATTACCCCCTCATCTATGAGGCCATTGCAATTATTGTCTATGCCATCACAGACTTCTGGCTAACCAGGATTAATATTTGGATCTGTGTCATCACAATCATTTTTATCGGCAACATAACCAGCAGGAGGATTGCAGTCTACTACAGAATTATTACTATCCCCATAGCCGTCCCCGTCAGCATCTAGATAATAAGATTGCTCCTGGCAATACTCTAGAATATTTAATCCATATTTAATATCTGAGACACAGATGCAGCCAGAATCAAAAAATGGATATGTGCCCCAGGCCCCTTTATAACCCGTATAACCTGTTCCATTATCTGGATAAGTATCATAGTAGGCTATAAGGTTGGGATTGGCAGGATTACTGAGATCGTATAACTTAATACCATCTTCATAGTAGGAAATATATAGCGTATCATTTTTTATAAATGGATTATGTGGTGTTGCATCAGGCGTATTTCCCAGAGCATCCTCAAAAGTATGTATGACATTTAAGTCTCCAGTCGCACTGCCTAGATTAGTGAGATCTACGACGGCCATAGGTCGTCCAGTAGGAACTTCTTCAGCATAGTAAGCATGAGATAGATCTGAGGTCGTCCAGCTACTATGGTTATAACCACCTCCGTCATAATCCCCAAGCGTTGTGATATTGCTCAAGTTGGTCATGTCCCAGATATAGTAGCCTTGGTAGCCATGAGAGCAATAAGCTGTATCATTTCTGACATATAAATCATGGACATAGAAATTTGCAGAGGGCCAATTAAGCTCATCATCAAACTCTATCTCATCTATCAGCGTAGGATCAGCAGGTGTAGCCAGATCGAGAATGGCGACGCCTTCGGTCACTGTATTCGTACCAGCGGCGTAGAGCTTCTGAGTCGCCGTATCTATGAAGATATTATGAGACCTGTTGAAAAAAGAGGTGGTCGTCAACTCATGCGTCACTGCTCCTCCAGGCAAAGCTGACATATCAAAAACATGAAGCCCCTCATTACATCCATCACATACGGCATATACGTAGGTATCGTAAGTCTTGAAGTCTCTCCAGGTTGCAGTACTGCCACCTTCATAGCCAAAGATTCTGGTCGGATTAGTACAGTCAGTAATATCTACTATCAGAATGGAATCTACATTTCCAATAATGGCATACTCTTCTCCAGTTGGAGTAGTATATCCCCATATATCATTATAGGTGACTCCACCTGAGGTCGGCATTCCAGAAGGATTCCACTGCCCCACTCTTGTCATATTCAGAGAGTCTTGTGCGGAGAGCTGAAACATTGCAAAGCAGAACAACAAAAAGCATGTATATTGAGTCTTGATCATAGATTTTCTCCTAAGCAGATAATATTGGAAAATAAAAAAGCCATTGCCCACCTGTCCAAAGATCCCTTAATGGAAAAGGTCATCAAACAGGTTAGTTCATTAAAGTTACCGAAATCGGGTAATGTTTTCAATGAACTCGTCAAAGGAATTGCCTATCAGCAGATATCTTATAAAGCAGCTGACACTATCTATGGCAGATTTGTCCAGCTAATAGGCGGGGATTTCTATAGCCCTGATGAGCTCTTACTACTTTCTCATGAAGAGATAAGATCCATTGGTTTTTCTAGGCAAAAAGCCAGTTACAGTCTGAATATCGCTCAGTTTTTCAAAGAAAAAAATCTATACACTTTTGACTGGGCTACGCTGAGCGACAGCGAGATCATTAAATTACTAACCGAAATCAAAGGTGTCGGTGAATGGACAGTTCAGATGGTATTGATCTTTGAGTTACAGAGACCAGATGTCTTTCCAGTCAAAGACCTAGGTGTCCAACAAGCCATGCAAGCGGTCTATGATATCACAGAAGAAAAGAGAGCGCTACACAAAAAGATGGAGGAAATAGCCACACCTTGGCAACCCTATCGAACTCTGGCTAGCCTATATCTTTGGGGTTGGAAAAGAGAAAATCCTTAACCCTGCAGTTCATGCCATCTAATAAGTCTCTTTATTATCATCTTAGCCCATAGAAATTGTAAAAGTCTCTAGTATCTTGCCCACTCAATGTTAGAATTAGATAACAGAACGATAGGTACCTTTCAGGGCAATGAAAAAGGACCACTTTTCATCTGCCTAGGTGCCATGCATGGTAATGAACCAGCTGGTGTAAAAGCCATAGAGATAATCATCAAGATGCTAGAGGTAGAACCTATCAGAAATCCTAACTTCATCTATAGAGGGAATCTTATCGGTCTCATAGGAAATGTCAAGGCCTATAGAGCAAACAAAAGATTCATCACCAAGGATCTCAACAGAAATTTCAAAATAGAACACCTCGATAGATTAAAAATACATTCCCAACTAGATAGCGAAGACCATGAATTTCTAGAGCTAGATAAAATTATAAGAGCTTCTATAGAAAGATATCAACCTGAAAGAGTCATCGTTCTAGACTTGCATACGACTTCTTCTAAGGGAGGGGTCTTTACCATATGTAGAGATAAAGAGGAAGATATAGAAATCGCTTCCGCTCTGCATGCTCCAGTCGTCTTAGGGATGCTCAAAGGCTTGCAGGGCACTACCCTACATTATTTTACAACTGAAAATATGGGGATCAAAACGATACCCATTACTTTCGAATCTGGACAGCATGTCGAAAACCTCTCCATAAATAGAGCGGTGGCTGGCATTATCAATTGTATGAAAACAATAGGAGCGATAGAGCCAGATGTGGTAGAAAATCATCATGAAGATATTCTGATTCAGTACTCTAAAGACCTCCCTAAAGTCACAGAGCTGGTAGACAGACATGATATCGCCGCCGGGGATAACTTTAAGATGAAAGAAGGATACATTAATTTCCAAACTGTCTCTGCCGGTGAGGTCGTAGCAGAAGATAAAAATGGACCTATCAAAATTTCTGAGAACGGACGCATACTGATGCCCCTCTACCAACAACAAGGAGATGACGGCTATTTCCTAGTCAAAGACAAAGAATGATAACTGAAGTACAAATAGAAAAAGTCATTGCTCTACTAGAGCAAGAAGACTTCCAAGACAGCTTTGCTCAAGACGAGGCAGAATACTGGCACTACCTCAATTCTGATAGTTTTAAAGGCTTGACTACAGAAGAACATCAGTTGTGCTTTTTTATAAATTCAGTCATCTATCATGCTTGCACAGAAGCCCTGGGAGAACTAGTAGAATGCGAAATAGAAAAGTTCCAAGAGCTAGAGGAGGCTAACTGGGCCGAAAGAGAAAAATTTAAAACTTGGGCGGATACTAAAGACAGTTATTTCGAGAAATGTGCTGAAGAAGACCTGTTGGCTTTTGTGGAAGATATGCTTGCAGATGAGGAAGAAGAAATATCTGAACTCAGTAAAGAAGTCATCTTTATTACCGCAAAAAGCTACATTGAATATCTCACTCAGGAGAGCGCCTAAACTTACTCCCCTTGATACTTAATGGCCTGAGGATTGGTTATCAAAAGATTACTCAGTCCTGAAATGATAAGGCATACACCTGCCAGTAACATCGTATTAATCACCGCTTCTCCGAAGAGGGTTTTATAGGCAAAGTTGATTCCTCCTACTGCCGCTATGATCTGAGGAATGACTATAAACATATTGAAGAGTCCCATATAGATACCCATCTTCTTTGGATCTATCGCACTAGACAACATCGCATAAGGCATAGATAAAATACTCCCCCACGATATGCCTATGCAGGCAAAACATACATTGAGCATCACTTGATCCTTAGTACTCAGCATCAAAATGAATCCAAGACTTCCAACAAAAAGACTACCCATATGAACCAGCTTTCTATTTATATTATAACGTCGTGTTATAAAAGTAAGGATCAAGGCAAATAGCATTGACGTTAATCCATAGGTGCCCATTGCAGAACCCACAAGATCCGCAGCATTATTATAAGCAAGATCAGCAGCTTGATAAGCAGCACCACTCAGAGAATCAGAATCTGGTTTCGGCGCATTAAAGACATGCTCTGTCAATGCAGGTGTCGCCATCGTCCACATCGTAAAGAAAGCAAACCAGCTAAAGAACTGAACGACCCCTAGTTTCTTCATCGTCGTGGGCATAGTGATGATATTGGTAATGATCGCTTGTAGGCCATTAATGAAGCCTTTCGTTTCTTCCTTCTCTTTTTCGAAAGCCGTAATATCCTCCGGCGGATACTCTTTAGTCGTGAAGATGGTATATAGAATAGACAGCATGAATACGATACCGCCTATCAAGAATGCTAGTTTGACATTAGAGGGGACTATATTAGCGGCAGCTTCATTGCTTACTCCCATCTGATTCAGCAACCAAGGCAACTGACTAGCCACCCAAGTACCGATGCCTATGATCAAGGTCTGCACCATGAATCCATAACTTCTTTGTGATTCTGGCAAGAGATCAGCCACCAGTGCTCGGAAAGGTTCCATACTAATATTGATAGAAGCATCTAGCAACAAGAGACAACCTACTGCTACCCAGACATAAGGAGAGTGCGGCATAAAAATGAGCGCTATAGAAGCCAGCACAGCACCAAAGAAAAAATAGGGTTTTCGTCTCCCCCATCTAGGATTCCAAGTCCGATCACTCATATAACCGATGATGGGTTGTACGAGCAGACCTGCCAAAGGGGCAAATATCCACAACATGGGGATAGCATCTTTTTCAGCGCCCAAGGTCTGAAAGATTCTAGACATAAATCCCCCCTGCAAAGCAAAGCCAAATTGAATACCCAGAAAACCGAAACTCATGTTCCAGATACTTAGAAAATCTAGTTGGCGCTGCTTATTCATAATTATAACTTACTTATTCTTAATAACATAAAACTGCCAAGGATCTAACTCTAATTCAGTATCTGCCATCCATCTCAGACTCTGTCCTGTCATCACATTTATACCTTTGAGTCCTACAGGGAGCTTTACCACTGTAGGCTTATCAGTCAGATTAAAAAGCCCTATGACCTTATAGCCTTCTTTATGTCTTATGAAGGCGTAGACACTTTCGTTATCGATAAGCATTCGATTGGGTGGCCCTCCATGCTTTCCATTCCAGATAGAAGGATTCTCATGTTTCAGTTTATTGAGTCTGGTATAAAAATCAGCGTACTCATACTTTCCAAAACCAATTTCATCTTTCTCAAAAAACTTTAATCTTTTGCTGAGAGGTTCTTCTTGTCCACCGTAGACTAAAGGCATACCCGTAAGCGTATGTGTAAGGGCTGCAAAAGTCAAATGGGCTTCTCCCATCCTTTCCATGACTGTGCCATTCCAGGTGTTTTCATCATGATTAGAGGTGAATTGGATATTGAACCCTTTATTGTATTTCTTTTTGTCCTCTAATAATAGAGTATCTATATAGCTTGGCTTCTTTGTTCCCTTTGCTATTTCATTGAGCATATGATGCATAGACCAGCCGTAGCCTGCATGAAAATATCTTCTGTTTCTATGATTCTCCATCTCTGCTTCTGCCAGCATAAAAAGTGGTCTGCCGTATGAAAACAATCCATCTCTGACTTCTCTCCAAAAATCATCAGGAACATTGTGTGCCACATCCATTCTGAATCCGTCTATCTTCTTATCCGTCACCCAATAGGACATATCTTTTATCATCTCCGCTCGCATCTCTTCATTGTCGTAATTCAGGTCGGCGACATCTGTCCAGCCCCAAGATTCTCCTGTGCCAGGGTCTATGGGATCAATGATATTGCCTAACGAATCTTGGGTATACCAATCTTTATGTTCAGTAATCCAGGCATGATCCCAACCCGTATGATTAGGGACCCAGTCCAGAATAATACGCATGCCGTGCGCATGTATGGCCTCTACCATTCTATCAAAGTCTTTCATAGACCCGAACTCTGGATTGACCGCCTTATAATCAGAAACTGCGTAATAAGAACCAAGTGGGCCTTTACGCTTCGCCTTACTGATAGGATAGATCGGCATGAACCATAAGATATCTACTCCCATTTCTTGCAGACGAGGGAGATGCTCTACGAAAGCATTAAAGGTGCCTTCCTTAGTATACTGCCTGAGATTTACTTCATACAGATTAGCACTGATGGCCCAGTCTGGCAATGAAAAATCACCGGGCTTTCTAAGCGGCTCTTCTACTACAGGAGCTAAGTTCTTGTTCGCTTGATTCTGATCTTGCTTACATCCAAAGAATGTAGTCATCAGTAATATTAATAGGAGGTAATACTTATTCATACCATTAAGATTATTAAACTGTTTTCAATGCTGCTTGAGCAGTGACTATTGTTGATCCTGAAAGTACCGTGACCGGTTCATTACTCAATAATACAGTAATGTCAGGTCCTAATATATTTTCTAGAAGAATTTCGGATTCAGAAATATCTAGACGGACGATATTCTCTCTGTAACGCAAGGTAAACCCAAAACCTGCCCATTCCTCAGGTGTAAAGGGATCAAAAGCCAATTGTCCATTCTTTACTTCCATACCTCCGAAGCCCTTTATCACGGACATCCAAGTGCCGCCCATACTCGTGATGTGAAGGCCATCCTTAGTGTCATTATTATAATCGTCTAGATCTAATCTGGCCGTACGTAAATACATTTCATAGGCCTTTGCTCTATCGCCCAATTTTGCTGCTAGTATAGCATGGACACAAGGAGATAGAGAAGACTCATGTACTGTAAGGGGTTCATAGAAATAAAAATTCCTCTTTATAGTTTCTATATCAAACTGGTCAGAGAAAAAATACAATCCTTGTAGCACATCAGCTTGCTTGATAAAACAAGATCGCAGGATTCTATCCCAGGACCAATTCTGATGAATGGGGTATTCATCAGCAGGAATTTCCGCAGCAGGGATCAGCTCCTTATCTAAAAATCCATCTTGCTGTAGAAAGACATTACGTTCTGCATCAAAGGGGTAATACATTTTAGATATTATGTCTTGCCATTGCTCCTGCTCAGCATTTTCGTCAAAGGACAACTTAGCGAGCAGTTTAGAATAATGATCTGCATCTGACTCCTTTATCTCTCTCAATATTTCTATCGTGTACCTCAAACACCAAGTGGCGATATAGTTTGTATACCAATTATTATTAACGTTATTCTCATACTCGTTAGGCCCGGTTACCCCTAGCATGACATAAGCTTGTTTGGCCTCAGACCAATTGACCCGTTGGGACCAAAATCTAGAAATCGCGATAAGCACCTCCACCCCATATTTCAAAACATAAGACTTGCTACCCGTGTATCTCGTATAATCATATATGGCATAAGCTATAGCCCCATTTCTATGGATTTCTTCAAAGGTAATCTCCCACTCATTATGGCATTCCTCTCCATTCATGGTGACCATGGGATAGAGTGCCGCTCCATCTTTGAAGCCTAACTTAGCAGCATTCTCTATGGCCTTATCTAGCTGGTCATATCTGTACTTCAGTAGGTTGTAAGAGATTTCTTCTTGAGCAGTACCCAGATAAAAAGGAATACAATACGCTTCTGTATCCCAGTAAGTCACCCCTCCATATTTCTCACCCGTAAAGCCCTTAGGGCCTATGTTCAATCGAGAGTCATGGCCAGAGTAGGTTTGCTTGAGTTGGAAAATATTGAATCGTATCCCCTGCTGTGCAGCTATATCGCCTTTGATGGTGATGTCACCTTGCTCCCATATTTTGGACCAAGCTTCTATTTGTTCCTGCTCTAATGACGTATATCCTTTATCTGTAGCAGCCGCAAGTATTTCATCGGCCTTAGCAGGTAGTGCTTCTTGAGCATGATTAAAGGTAGAAGTAATAGCGGCATACTTAGTAAAACGAATAGTCTCTCCTGCTTGTACTTTATAAGTAGACCATTCTCTAGCTTGCATGCGACTATGCTCTTTCTCTACGACTGGAGTAGCCTCAGAATCATAAGAGACTGCCATAGCACCATGAACATAGAATCCTGTCTTCTTAGTAGAAGCCGCTACATAAGGGTACAGGCCTTCGCTGTCTTCTCCCTCGGTTTTCCAAAACTGCTCATCGTAGTTAGAATCTTGATTTCTAACATCAAAATCTAAATAATTACAGATCTTAATCTCTCCCGCATAATCTTCTGAAGTGAGCTGGTAAGAAATAACGCCGAGTTCTTTGGTTGTCCATGAACAGAATCTTGTAGACTCAATAGTAAAACTACCTGCAGCACAATTGAATTTGAGCTTCTTAGAGAGGAGTCCTTTCTGCATATCTAGACAGCGGTAGAAGTCCAGAATCTCCACTTGATGAAGGTCTACTTTTTCTCCGCCTATGATGAGATCTATTCCTATCCAATTGAGGCTATTGATAACCTTGGCAAAATATTCTGGGTAACCATTTTTCCACCAGCCTACTCTAGTCTTATCAGGATAGTAGATACCTGCGAGATAGCTGCCTTGCATAGTCTCTCCGGTATAGCACTCCTCAAAATTGGCTCTCTGGCCCATAGAGCCATTGCCTATACTGAATATACTTTCGGTTACTTTATTATGTTCTGGATGGTACCCCTCTTCTATTATTTTCCAGGAATCCTTAGTCAGATAGTCCTTCATAGCTACAAAATCTTCTTACTTCGTGTCATTTTAACACAATATAAGAAAGTTATGAATGATAATTTCTTCTTGCAAAAAAACACAAGACAATGCTATAAGGTCTAGAATGCTGGTTTAAATAAAATATACAATATTATTACCAAATGGTCTACTTAGGTAGCACTAGAGATCTGATATATTTAGACGTTATTTAGAATTTGGCCTTTTTCATTTTAGGGTCTAAAAGCTCAAATTCCGTTAAGAACGGGGTTGTGTTTGAGCCGAAGGCGAGTTTAAGCCCGTTTAGGAATTTTAGTTTTTAGAACCGTTAAGAAATGAAACCAGCCTTGAATTTTTTGTTTCGTTTTTGTTTCAAGACAAAAATGAAAGCCCGTCGGCGAGACAAATGACCAACTACTTAATAAACAGTAATGCAAGCAAGTTGACTTATGTAAATAAGTGCATATTAAATGCTCTATTCGGTAATATTATATAACTTATGGTAACGAACGTATTGACTCTATACCTTAAATAT
>CAKZVK010000120.1 GCA_937921825.1 uncultured Saprospiraceae bacterium | reverse complement strand
TAAAAAAGAGTTACTGAACTTCACATTCCCTAGTCTACAAAAAGCGGCAGTCAGTATCTAGACCTAACTTGTCCACTGATACAGTCTGAAAGGATTTGATTTCTTGATCTCTGCTGGATCTACCTCTATTTCAATTTTGGTATTCTTATTCAGCTCCAGTCCAGTAGAGGACTCGAAGATTTTCTTATACTTCCTGTGGATGTTAGAGGGTTGTTTTTCACCATCTATTTTGAGGTGCTTGCCTGATAGTTCTACCTTACTTACCCTGTCGTCTGAAATAAAGGCATCCTCAAGTAAGCTATGAGAAATGACATCGTACACATTCTTGGATCCCGAATCGATACTAGCAGTCCTAAATCTCTCACTCAAATCAAAGGCACGTTCCAAAGTATCTATCAGCCAGTCTTTCTGATCGAACTGGAATGGGTGGTTTTTAGTCTTACTTTCCTTATCGAACTGCAATACAAATAACGAATCGAGATTGCTAGGATGCGAAAACTTGAAGACAGATTTCTGAATAGAACTGATTTCATCTTTTAGTGAATCAATGAAAGCATCATCGAATTTGTCTATATGAAAATCAAAACGGCTCTCTTCAAAATTTTCGAAAGTCTTCATCTTAGCCGTTACATCTTGTAGTATAGAATCTAGATTGAGGGCTTGCTTATCTTTATTGAGATAATAAATGTTACCGAAGCCTTCACCACAATCTGGAAAGACAGTAATCATTTCTTTTTTGCCATCTGGCGTCAGTTCTATAATGACATCTTCTACTTCTGAGTAATCTGTCTCAGGAATGATCTCGCCATTGATTTTGAGTTCGCTGATTACGCCATCTTCCATCTTCAGTTCTAGATCTTTGTCCTTTGAACTTCGTCTGACATGGAAATTATTTCTTTCTGGAATGGTGTCTACATAGTGCTTGATGTCTGTAATGTCTTGAGGGCAGTCATCTATAATATAGACGTCTATGTCTTCGAGATTAATTTCTTCATTCTGCTGATTATCATGTGCAAAGCCTACAAAGGTTAGGCAGAGTAATAGCAGTGCAAAAACTTTTTCTTTTAGTTGTGAGCTTTGTACAGGGACATCTAAGATTCTTTTTATTCGGTTGCCAAAGTTGCCATTCTTTCCAGCCATCGCTAGGGCAGGCTCTAGGCCTTTGAGTTTCATCTCTTGGAGCTTGATCAGAGTCTTAGCATAAGAGATGCGATTAGTTGTGTATTGGATAGCGAGGTCATCGCAGCAGTTTTCTCTTTCTTTGGTGATGGAGCTAGAGAGATACCACATACCAGGATGGAAGTAGTAAATGGCCTCCATGACTGACTGCATTAGATTGAAGATAAAGTCATGTCTTTTGATATGTGCTAGCTCATGAGCGAGGATAGCAGCGACTTCTTCTCCAGACAGTTGATTCACCAGTCCTATGGGAAAGAGTATTACAGGCTTGATAAAACCTACAACCATAGGTGTCGTAATAGCCGCAGAGGCTTTCAAGGCGATATCTCTTTTTATCTTAAATTTTAGTTTTAGCTTATTGAGTTTTTTGACCAGTTGATCGTTTTCATTGCTGGCTTTGGCTACGATATTTTTGATATAACTATAGCCACCAACTAATTTGAGCAGAAAAAGAAATGAACCTATGAACCAAGCATAGACGATGACAAATAGATATTTATTCACCAAGCCTAATAATCCTACCACTGAAGCTTGGGGATGACTTATAAATTCTCCTGTCAGACCGCTGACCACTGAGAGAGTTGTCTCTTCTCCTGACTGATAGTAGATCGCAAAAGTGACTAAGGAAGATAAGAAGATGATACCCAAGCTAGAAAAGCTGATAAGGTATCTTGTTTGTGCAGAGCTCTTCTTGGCTAAGGTCAGGATGCCAGCGACACCTAGAGCAACAATAGTGATTTGCCATACAGAATGTACGAGGGTCCATGCTAGCGCATAGGCAAGATCGTAGGATAGGAGTTGATTCATCATGATAGCGAGGATTAATTATTCTTTCGTTCTATTTTGTCTATAATGTCTTTGAGTTCGGCGAGCTCTTCTGAGGTAGCGTCTTCCTTACCTAGAGCTTGCATGATGAGTTTCATGGCACTGCCGCGGTAGGTTTTTTCTATAAAGTTTTCGAGTAGGGTGGACTGTGTCTCTTGCTCCTTCGCGGCACTGCTATAGATATGTGTACGGCTGTCAGTATTTCTGGTGACCAGACCTTTTTCTGTCATTATCTGCATGATCTTCAGTGTCGTGGTATAACCGACCTCTCTGTTCTCGTTGAGTTTCTCATTGACCGTACGGACAGAAGAGGGGCCGCTCTGCCAGAGGACTTGTAGGATCTCTAATTCTGATTCTGTGGGATTCTGCTTCTTATTCTTTCCTAACATATTTCTTCTTTTACTTGTCTGAATACAAGATATACGAAACAAGTCGTACAAACAAGTTTGTGTACGAATATTCTCGTATGTTAAGAGAATTTTAACCTAGCTTACTGATTTGGTGATATCTTGGTGACATGAATTCTAAAGCCTTATATGCTTCCTTAGTGGCCGTGCAGCTGATACTAGTCTGGTGGAGTAAGGATTTTATTCTGTTTTGGGACACGGTACAGTTTACTGGTAAGCATGGACTCTGGTATTATGAGCATGGATTGGGTTCGGGGCTATTGCCAGCACAGCTAGACAGTGGACATCCGCCTTTTTTTGGGTGGTATCAGGCTTTGGTCTGGAAGGTTTTTGGGAAGAGTCTCGCTGTGAGCTCTTTCTCTATGTTGCCATTCTTGCTTTTGAATATCGTGATGGCAGGCAAGCTAGGCCAGCTGCTCTTGCCCCAGCGATGGTGGTTGGTGCCGATAGCTCTATTAATATGTCCTTTCTATCTAGGCCACAGTATCTTAATCTCTCCTGATATAGTCTTGGTCGCTGGTTTTCTACTGACCCTCTATGGCATCTTGGCTTATAAGCGCCGATATATTTTAGGAGGGAGTATCTTGCTCAGTCTGATCAGTACGAGAGGTAATGCGGTGCTCTTGGTCCTCATGCTTTTTCAGTTTTGGGAGCTAGTGAGCAAGGGAGAGCAAAAGTCTGTAGCCACGAGAAAATTATTCCGTCTATACTTAGTGCCAGTCTTGTTGATCTTAGCCTATCAGCTGGTCCATTATTTTCAAAGTCAATGGATTGGTTTTCATGAAGATTCGCCTTGGTCTAGTTCCTTTGAGTTGGTCAGTCTGTCCGGATTAGGGAAGAACATAGTAGTCTTCATATGGAGACTTTGTGATTATGGATTATTTCTAGCTCATTTTATCATATTTTATTTTGCAGTGTTCAAGAGGAATAGACCGCCCTTATTTTATTTATGGTTGGGGCTGTTGCTGCTGTTTATGCTCTTAATCTTACCTTTTAATGGCTTGCTTAATCACCGCTATTTTTTGCCTGTTCAGCTGACCACCTTGATTTTGGCCTTTTGGTATCTGCGAACTTATAAGTTATATATGTCAGGAATAGTAATGGCTGTGATAGCTTTAGGAAACTTAATAGTTTATCCTACTGAGCTGGCTCAAGGCTGGGACAGCACTGCGGCCCACTGGCCATTCTATAAGCTAGAAAAGGATATGCACAGATACATACTAGAGGAGACAGATATGAAACCCGAAGATATCGGAACAGCTTTTCCATTACGGGTAGACAGAAAATACCTAGACCTGCATTCGACAGGGAGCTATCATAGTTACGACCTTAGTCAGGATAAATGGATACTCTACAGCACGGTCATGAATGAATTCAGTGACACAGAGTTAGAGGCCCTAAAGCACTGGACTGTACTCAAAGAAATAGAACGGCGTAATATAAAAGTCCAACTTTTAAGATCTCCTGAATAACAGGAGGGAGAAGTCTAGTATTGCTTTCTCTTCACGTAGCTATCTATACCTTGTCTTTTGATGGCATTAGATAGTTCCATGGCAGCACTGTAACTATTAGATCTTTGAGCGATAACCGTATGATATTGTGATCTATCGAAGACGCCAATTTCAGCACCAGGATAGCCTAGATTGGACAATTTCTTCATCATCGTCCTTGCATTGGATTCTACTAGGTAGTTTCCTGCTATGACCATATATTCTCCAGAAGAGCTGTAAGATTTCGTAGTGCTAGTAGACGCTGGTGCACTGTAAGTACTTGTCGGTTCCGTGTAATCAGTGTCTATAACTTCTTCAGTATTATCGAAACTGTCATCTGCATAACTGTCATCTTCTACCTCGTCTACAAAGATGTCGTCTCCATCATCTTCGAAGATATCATCTGCATCATCAAAGAAGTCATCCGCGTCATCGATTGTCTCTGAAGCAAGCTCCGAGGTATCATTAAGTATATCATCAGCCTTAGTGCCACAAGAATTGAAAGCTGTGCTTATCCATAAGAAGAGGGCTGTCATAGCCACGATCATTAAAACTATCTTAGGTATTCTTCCCATAATACTTACTAAATCAAGAGGTTATAAAAATGGCTGTACTTATGCACAGACGAAATAATATACAAATGTATAACATATTACAATAATTTGTAATATTTAATTCCCTGAGAGCTATTTTTTGTTTTCTAGGTATTTTATTCCATGAAACATCTCAGAAGAGGAAGGAAAAAATAAAGGTTTCCCATTTTTATAGTGGCGCAGTGGATAGAGATATCTTCAGTCTTGGGACTCCTTGGCTTCAATTGCCTAACTTACATTATTCTTCCTAGTTCTATAAAATGAAGAATAGACGCAGAAAGTAGGAGACAGAAAATGAAGAACTTAAGATTATGAAGGAAATAATTCTATTGGTACTTAGCTTTTCTCTGATCGGCTGCAAGAGCAATGTAGGTATGTTTAACAACTCAACTAAAGAAGTGAATCTTAGTTATGAGTTATTGCCTAATTCAATTTATAAAATGGTCTGTGAAAATAAAGCGGTCTTCAATAATGCTCCCACTTATACAAACTCCGAATACTCTATAACTATCAATAGTCTAGAGGAAATAATTATTGAAGTAGAAAAGAGCGAACAAATTTTTACTGATGAAGCGCTGAAAAATGATGTAGAGCACATGCTCGCACAAGTTGACTTATCGACTTTAGATAAGGTTCTAAATTGTTATTCTAGTGATGGGAGAACTATTAAGCAAGATGCTGAAAACAATGATCAGGCAGACTTAAAAACTTTAGGTGCTAAGATGACCTGGAATAGTCAGAACAAATTCCCTAGGGGAATAATCAGAGTAGGAACTGAAATTCAAGTTAAGGATACAAATAAACGGGGATCAATAAATACAGTTACAACATATAGACTGAATAAAATAGAGGACAACATTGCTTATCTGTCCTTTGAAGTAAATACAATTTATGATAGAGGAGACGAGAAGATGATGAGTATGAAAGGTGTTACAGCAGCAGAGGGTGAATTGGAATACGATATCCAAAACAAGTACTACAGATTGATGACTAGAAAAGAATCCTTAAGTATGCAGCCTAAGATTGATTCTCCAGACGAGGAAAAAGCAAAAAGTATAAATGAAGGATTTGCAATGACTAATGAAACAACGACCAAGATTACTTTGGTAGGAAGTAACGAATAAAAGTTTTCTGTTTTGATAGTAGCCCAGCGGAAAGAGAAATCGTTTTTTTCAATCATAAAGCATCTAGCTACTAGCCTAGACAAACGGTGAGACTGCCCCTAAGAAAAGACAAATGGCTCCCAATCCTACGTATATGCCCTAGCGTCTATGTTCTCTATGAAATTTATAAAAGCTTGATTCACTGTTTTCATTCCTCCAAGTGTAGGATAGTTGCCAGAGAAATACCAGTCCCCTAGATGATTAGGGCAGGCAATATTTAGATCTTCTACAGTTTGGTAGATGATCTTGATTTCTGGTTTTATGTTAGGCGGAGTGATGATCTCACAGATCTTATTTGAGACTTCTTGATATGTAAACTCATTATAGAGTTCCTGAACAGGATTAGTCAATGGTCCAGTTTCTTTTGCTAACTCCAACTTACATTTTTCATAAGTTTCTTCGAGGAGATCTTCTTTGCCATGCTCTTCTAGCAGTGCTACTAAGGCTTTGAAAGCCACAAAGTTTTTCATCTTAGACATATCGATGCCGTAGCAATCTGGATATCTAATCTGCGGTGCAGAAGAAACGATGATAATCTTTTTGGGTTTGAGGGTAGAGAGGATCTGTATGATACTATTCTTAAGAGTGGTCCCTCTTACGATACTGTCATCTATAACCACTAATGTATCTATACCATTCCTGACAAGTCCATAGGTAACGTCATAGACATGAGAGACCATGTTGCCTCTAAGACTGTCGTCAGCAATGAACGTTCTCATCTTAGCATCCTTAATGGCTACTTTCTCCATACGGGGTTTCATACGGAAGATAGAATCTAGCTCCTCTTTAGTGATCTTGTCACCGAGCTTGAGTATGCGTTCTTTTTTTATTGCATCGACCTCGTTATGTACGCCTTCCATCATCCCATAGAATGCGACCTCTGCGGTATTAGGAATAAAAGAGAACAAGGTGTTTTCTAGATCGTATTCTATTTCTTCTAGAATCTTAGGAGCTAGTTTGATCCCTAAGGCTTTTCTTTCTAGGTAGATATCTTTGTCAGAGCCTCTAGAGAAATATATTCGTTCGAATGAGCAAGCGGTTCTGCCTTCAGAATGCAAGATCATTTCTTCACTGACCTTACCATTCTTTTTGACGATCAGTGCATGACCTCCTTTGAGTTCTTTTATTTTGCCGATGTTGATATTGAAAGTGGTCTGTAGTGCAGGTCTTTCTGAGGCCATCGCTACAACTTCGTCATCTTCATAATAGAATGCTGGGCGAATGGATCCTGGGTCTCTTAATATAAAAGCATCACCATGTCCCATAATGCCTGCCATGACATAACCACCATCAAATTTTCTAGAAGCTCTCTGCAGGAGTCTTTTGACATCCAGCTTATGAGATATCAAATTGGTGATCTCTTCGTTTTCGAAACCTTCCGCTTTATACCAAGTGAATAGTTTCTGGACTTCATCATCTAGGAAGTGCCCGATCTTTTCCATCACAGTCACTGTATCAGACTGTTCCTTGGGATGCTGACCGAATGACAATAGCTCTTCGAAGAGTTCTGTTACATTAGTCAGATTGAAGTTGCCCGCAAGGACTAGGTTTCTTGTGATCCAGTTATTCAGTCTTAGAAATGGATGTACGGATTCTATAGAGTTAATACCATGTGTACCATATCTGAGGTGTCCAAGAAGGACTTCACCTGTGTAGGGAAGGTTGTCTTTCAGCCACGGGCCGTCTGCCAGCTTATCTTCTGGAAGATCATGAAAGTACTTGTAGGCTTCATTGAATATATCAGAAAGCGCTGTGGTACTGTTACTTCTTTTTCTGGAGATATATCTGGTGCCAGGCTTAGGGTCTAGTTTGATAGTTGCTATACCAGCGCCATCCTGACCTCTATTACGCTGTTTCTGAAGGAGCAGCTGCATCTTCTGCAGACCATATAATGCTGTCCCATACTTCTGATGATAATACTCTATGGGTTGCTTTAATCGGATGAATGCTAATCCGCATTCATGTTTTATCGTATCGCTCATTTATAACAGCTTGGTATATGGTTAGTTCTCTTACCTCTTGCTTACATAAAAGTAGTCCTTAATCTAAAAGCATTCAAAGCAGAACCGTATAAAAAAGAGATAATTGGAGATAATCTTCATACTTTGGTCTTTAAGCTCACAAAAACTTATTATTAATGCTTTCATTTGGATTTGGAAAACGACCTAAGCACAAAAAATTTGGCTACATCCCTCGCTTTTATGATGAAGAAAAAGAGAAGTTGAAGCAGCAGATAGGGCAGTACAAAGGCGAGGTCGGAGATAGCGAAAAGGTCAAACAAAGAATCAGTTCTGGGCTGCGCCAGCGTTATGTAGGAGACGAATCCTACAGAAAAGCCAATGTCAAAAAATCCAACCTTAGGATCGTCTATATCTTAGTTATATTGATTTTTATAAGCTATATAATACTGAGTTCCAATCGGATACAAACAATATTGGAAACCTTCGGCTAAGGCGTCTTTTTTCCCAGTAAATTTCTGCTCTTCAAATCCACAGTTTGTTGAAAACTTGGGTGGTGCGACCATGTAAATATCCTTTTCTTAGAGTGATTTTAAGTCCCTAAGGAAGAAACTACTACGATAATATTTTATGGCGGATATAATAAAGCTACTCCCTGAATCCATAGCGAATCAGATTGCAGCAGGTGAGGTGATACAGAGGCCGGCTTCCGTCGTAAAAGAACTCCTAGAGAATGCCATCGATGCACAGAGTACCAATATCACTCTGGTCCTCAAAAACTCCGGTAAGACACTTATCCAAGTTATAGATAATGGTATCGGCATGTCTGAGACTGATGCCAGGATGGCTTTCGAAAGACATGCGACTTCTAAGATCAGAGAGACCAATGATCTCTTCAGTATCAAGACTATGGGATTCAGAGGGGAAGCGATGGCTTCTATCGCCTCTATCGCGGAGGTAGAACTAAAGACAAAGACCGAAGGGTCAGAGTTAGCGACCTTGCTTAAGTTGCGTTCTTCAGAGGTGATAGATCAGAGTTACTGTCAGTCTGAAAAAGGCACCACTGTCAGTGTCAAAAATCTCTTCTTCAATGTCCCAGCAAGAAGAAAATTCCTCAAGACAGATTCTGTAGAACTGAAGTATATCTTAGAAGAATTCAAAAGGGTAGCACTGGCACATTCTGATATTAGATTCAAAGTCATTCATAATGATAATGAAGTCTATAGTCTGCCAGAAGGGACTCTCAAAAAGAGATTGCTCGGCATCTTCAGAAAATCTTATGAGGATAAATTAGTCAGGATAGAAGAGGAGACAGATGTGGTAGGTATCACTGGTTATGTAGGAAATCCCGAAATTGCCAAAAAACAAAAAGGAGAACAATACATCTTCGTCAATAAACGCTTCATCAAAAGTAATTATCTGAATCATGCTATCAAGATGGCTTATCAGCAGCTGCTTGACGATAAACAGTATGCGTTCTATATATTATTCCTAGAATTAGATCCTGAGAAGATAGATATCAATGTCCATCCTACCAAGCAGGAGATAAAATTCGATGACGAGAGACTGATATACAATTATCTGAAAGTAGCGATCAAGCATGGCCTCGGCCGTTATAGTCTTTCGCCACAGTTGGATTTTGAAAATGATGACAGCTTTATACAATCTTCTATCAGACAGAAAGTAGATAAGTTGAAGCCTCAGTCTTCTTCTCAGTCACGATCTAACCCCATAGCCTCTACTACAAGATCTGCACCAGTCATGCGTAACTGGCAGTCACTTTACAGTGGGCTGGAGACTATAGATCTAGAGGATGATGGAGAAGAACCGTTATTCATTCCTAGTGCAGCTACTGGAGACTTACTCAGTGCGACTGCCAATATAGAATGTGAAGAGAAGCAGCCCCTACAAGTGCATAGCAGTTATATCTTGGTCCAGATAAAATCTGGACTCATAATCATAGATCAGCATCAGGCACATGTACGTGTACTCTATGAAAAGTATCTAGAGAATTTCTCGAGGACTAAAGAGCTGGTCCAGAAGCAACTCTTTCCCATCACCATCAATATGCCTAAGGATAAGGTGGCGATGTTTGAAGAAATTATTCCAGACCTTAAGTCTTTGGGTTTTGAGATTCAGACTTTTGGTGGAGAGACCTTCATTGTGCAGGGTATCCCTGCGGGCTTCCAAGAGAATAACTTACAGGCCACTATGGATATGCTTATGGATGCCTACCTAGAGAATATGAAATTGGACTTGTCTAGAGATGAGAATCTTGCACGGTCTATGGCTTATTCGGCAGCTATTCCGCGCGGTAAGAGTCTAGAACCAGAGGAGATGAAGCACCTCATAGATGAGTTGTTTGCTTGTCAGATTCCTTATACGAGTCCTTCTGGTAAAAAATGTTTTGTTACTTATGAACTAAATGACCTCGAAAAGCTATTTAATTAGAGGTATTAAGTTGCTCTAAAGAATAATCCTGTTTATCATATAAATTTCAAAGTATGGGTCAGATAACAGATGTAGTTAAGAATCTGATTATTTTAAATGTTGTCTTTTTCCTACTCACCTACCTGCCTCTCGGCGAAATGTTACCAGATTTTAAGTTGTATTATCCCGGGGATACTCGATTCAAACCCTTTCAGGTGATCAGTCATATGTTTATGCATGGCGGACCTAATCATCTTATCATGAATATGCTTGGTCTCTTTTTTCTAGGACCTACTGTAGAACGATACTTAGGCGCAAAGAAATTTTTTATACTCTACTTTGCTTGCGGGCTAGGTGCTGTGGTATTGAGATCTCTAGTGCAGTATATTGGATTTATTCCAGATCACATTCCAGCCGTCGGCGCCTCAGGTGCTGTAGTCGGCGTGGTCACGGCCTTTGCGACCTTGTTTCCACACCAGAAACTCTATTTGATGTTTATTCCAGTGCCTGTAAAAGCCATGTATATGGTAGGTGCTTTTATAGCTTTTGATCTATACTGCGGTCTCACAGGAGCGATGAGTGGTATTGCTCATTTTGCGCATTTGGGTGGGGCTATTGTGGGATTCATCTTGACCTATTTTTTCTTCCGACATTCTTACAGACGATGATCTGTATATTAGTTCTGTTGCTCTGTGCTTCAGGAACGATCTATAGCCAGTATGACCATAGTGCTGTACATCCTAATAAGGATGGGGCAGCTTTAGAATCGGCACTGCAGTCAGACTTTAGGCCTAATACTGTATTAGATTTATCAGATGCTAAGGATGTCTTGTATAGCACTATCTATCTGGAAAATGATTCTGTGAGTTGTGTATATACAGATCTGACCAAGTATCTTGACCCTAATGAAGATCCTTCTCAGTATCTCTTTCAGAATGGTGGAAATGATGATATAAATCTAGAGCATAGTTACCCACAGTCTAAAGGTGCAAACTCTGGCAATGCACAGTCAGACATGCATCATCTCTTTCCCACAAGGGTACCTGTCAATTCTGCAAGAGGCAGCGAACCCTATATGGAATTACCTGATTCTGAAACACAGACCTGGTACTACCAAGCCCGTTCCGAGAGTGCTATTCCCACTCTGGATAAGGATCTCTATTCTGAAGATAATACTATAGGCTTCGAACCCAGAGAAGATTTCAAGGGTAATGTGGCTAGAGCTTATTTTTATTTCTATACCATCTACAGGAGTCGTGCACAAGCTGCAGATCCTGATTTCTTTGAATCCCAACGATCAACCTTATGTGACTGGCATGAGTTAGACCCCGTCGATTCTCTTGAATGGCTGAGGACATATAGGATAGCGGAGTACCAAGAGGATAAGCCCAATCCATTTGTGCTAGATTGCAGTCTTGCTAGGCTGTACTGCGGTGGTGTGGGAGCCAGTTGTAAAACAGTTTCTACCATTACTCCCCAGAGACCTGGTATCCAATTAAAAAATACGCTGGTCTATCCTGGTGAGCCCTTAGTTTTAGATCATGACTTAGAACTACAGAACCTTCACCTGACTATAACAGATGCACGTGGACAGCTAGTAAGTACGTCACAATTAGGCAATGGCAATATTGAGTCCCCTCTTAGGGCAGGACTCTATATTTTGAGTATCAAGCAAGAAGGCAGATTCTTACTTGTGGAAAGGTTTCTGGTCTTATAGAAACCTCTCTGTTGAAGATTGATATTCGGCCATAAAAAAAGCCGCCCAACAAAGTCAGACGGCTCCATATAATTCAATTAACGTCTTGAAATTACTTGAGTATATATCTTAAGTTGAAATTAGTAGCGACAATGTTAGTGCCGTCTATTGAGTTTCCGACATCAGCTCTGTAGCCATATCCGTACTTGATATCAAAACCGACTTCTACTCTCTGAAAGAACTTAATACCAGTACCTACTTGTAGAAAGACTCTTTGGTTCAGCTGAGCGCCAGTATTAAAGCAGTCCGCATATCCGTCTCCAGAACCATAGATTCCTGCAGGTACGCCTTCGTTGACTTCATTGATATTGCTGAAACTAATATCTGCTGCTGTAAGGTCCAGTGAAGTATAGACACAAGTCAGATTATTAGAAGTCACACCTATATTGGTTCCTGCACCTCCGTAGAGATTGAAGAAACTCAGAACGGGCAACCTAAAGATGAGGGCACTTTCTAGAGTGAACTCTGCATGACTACCATTGATATTCACATAATTCCCGCTGTAGTCAGAATTATTGTAGTAGGTAATGGCATCTACTCTATTAGGCTTATACGCAAAGGCATTTCTCCATTCCATATTTTTAAACCTAGAATGCTCTAGGGTCAAGCCCACATTGATACTTGGATTTTCGCAGACCATGGATTCTAGGTCTTCAGGATGAAAATTTAGCTCGTCTAACCTTGCTTGCTGTACATCTGGCATTTGGTTGAGGAAGAAGTTAGCGTCCATATTATTGATATAATCGGACTCAAAACCGAAGCTGAAATCTATCTTTTTGATCTTGAATCCACTGATGGTTTCAGTTTCATAAGCAGATTGTGCAGCTAGAGTAGAGACTAATAGAATACTAAAAGAAAAGGAAAGTAGGAAGTTGATAAGTTTCATGACTAGTGTTTTAGTTTAATAATGTCTGTGCTAATGGATACTCCAAGTTATGGATTCACGATGCCCGAAAGACCAATTAAATTTTATTTAACTGTGGATTTAATGGTTAGTTAACCATTATACCCCATTAGAACTTAGAAACTTAAGCTGTATTGTATCCCTTAACATTTCATTTTAAGCATCTAATTAGACGAGCTGATTAGCATAGAGGCTTAATTCTGCCTTGATAGTTGTATAGAGTTCTGGATTATCTATCAATTTTTGGATGCCTTGCTGGAGGCTGGTTATATCAGGCTGTACCCATAAGCCAGCATGCTCAGGCAGTTGTTCTGGGAGACCTCCGACTTTGGTGATAACCATGACCATATGTGCTGCAATGCCTAGCATCAATACTCCAGATTGGCTGGCATCCTTGTAAGGAAGTACAAGGAGGTGATGACTTTCCAGGAGTTCTGCTATTTCTTCATCTGTGAGTACCTTATCTATGATATTGATCCTAGGATCAATAGTGCTGATTTTTCGTTTTTGCTGGCCAGCAATCGTCAGTGACTCTATGTTTAGTCCACTTACAGCAGCACAGAGTAGGTCTATGCCTTTATAATCTACCATTCTTCCGAGCGCTAATAGCTTAAGTCTCGCAGCATGTGCTAAGGTGTTTCTTGCAGCAGTCGGTAGGAGCGGATGTGGCACCAGAGTACAGGAGATTTCAGAACCCAATTCCGAGCGAATTTGTTGGCTTACATATTCTGTTAGGCAGAGAACTTTCGTGGCTTGTAGGATAGCTTTTCGTTGTAGTTTTTCGATGAGTCTTGACTGCTCACCAGTATGTGTATAGAAATCATGAATAGTGAGCGAAGAACTGTGTATCGTATTCCTTGCAGCCCAATCAACGAAATGATGGTTCCATAGATGGAAGGCTGGGAAGTATAAATCTAAAGCACCATACTCCTTCTCGAGCTTCGCTAAAAATTTAAATATCTGAGTCTTAATTCTCACAGAGCGGAGGGCATAAGTGATGTGTCCATTGCCAGTTTTGAATAGGCGCTGCTCATAAGAACTAAAGGTAGCTAGGTGATGCTGAGAACAAACTATTAAGGGGTCCAATTTCTTGAACCCCTTAATCATTTCTTTGGTATAGTCTAGACAGCCTGTTTTACTCAGGTAGACTATAATTAGTTTTTTTTGCTGATCGAATAATTCCACAGGAGGCTGTAGAAATTACTTCTTTTGCTTTTCCTTATCTCTTTCGATAATGGTATCTATCTGGAATACTTTAAGGTTCTTTCCTACGATCCTTCTTTCCTTATTCAAGACATAGATCTCAGGAGTGATATCCACATAGTACTTAGCGTAGATAGATCTATTCGTCGGATCCCATACACAAGGGAACGGCATATTGGTCTTTTTGATATAGTTAGCCAATTCGTTAGGATCATCAATATTAGTATCTAGAGCTATAGCGTAGACGTCTACACCTTTGCTTTTGTTTTTGTTGTACCACTCTACCAGTTTAGGTGTTTGCTCCTGACAGTGCTCACAACTAGGAGAGAACATATAGACGATTAGATAATCCGCTTTGCTATCCATCAATCTATGCGTCTTGCCATTCAGATCTTTAGAGATCACATCAGGGCCTATATCTCCGATCAGACTCTGTGCCATTTCTCCAGCTCTCTGCTGTAGTGAGAATACTTCTAGAGAATCAGACCAGAAAGCTCTTTCTTGTGTGAAGTATTTCTTGATCATCTTTACATGAACAAATTCTGGATCCATAAGAGTTGTCTTCGTCGGCTCATAAGTTCTGACGACCCAGTTAGCGATAAACATATAGTACTCTGGATAGGGTAGCAACTGGTCTACCAATCTTGTCGCACTGGCAAAAATAGAATCTTGATTCTGAGCTGTGATCTCTTTGAAGTAACGCTTGACCTTATTATTGATAACTGGCGTTCTGAGTAATCTTCTATCTGACCAGTCTACATCATTCCAGAAGTCTTGCTGATAGTAGAATACCTTTTGGTCATCTGGCTTGTCTTCTCTTAGCTCTGGCTCTTGGCCTGCTTTCTTAAATGATGCGAATAGCGTCCCAGGGTATCTTTTATACAGGTCATTAAGGTGGGCTTTTCTCTCATCCGTTAAGACTTTCATATCTGCCTTGAGCTTGTTGTACTCAGGAGAATTCTGTGCAACACCTTTTAGCTTAGCATTGATGTTGCTGAACTTAGGGCTACCAATTCTTTCGAATTTTAGATTTTCAAAAAAGGCTTGATTATCATCACTTCCTTTGACAGTCATCATACCATCAGGATCAGAAATATTAGTCGCCATCGTAAACTCTTGGTCTTCGCCTAAGATTATTTGCAGATATTTTTGTTCCGCTAGTTTGACATAGTAAAGTCCTTGAGGGTAGGTCGTTTGACCATCCTTACAACTTTGGCAATTAAAGCGAATAGTACCATCTGCTTGTATCTGAGTCTCGTCAGCTTTAAAGTTTTGTTCTGCATAGAAGCCTATGAGGTCAGATTGTCCAGGTTGTGCACCTTCTACCTTGAGGGTAAAGTCTGCCTTCCCTTTTCCATATACCGGGGTATTTGTAGCGGCTATGGCTTCTTTAGAGGCGAAGCTGCCATCATTAGAAGATACTGGTGTTTTCTTTACCGGCGCAGTTGTTTGAGCAGGTTTTATAGTATCTGACTTTGTTATATTAGCAGCAGTATCTCCACCACAGCTCATAAGAAAGAATGATAATAAGAATCCTAAGAGTTTCATATCTGATTATTTAGAGTGCAAAATTATGCCTTTTGAGCGATTTTCTGTGTAAATGATTTGTGAATGAATGCCCAATCGGGGTCTAATCTATAGAGTTTACGATATCATAGACGTCCCCAGCTATTTTTTCGGAGTTGAACAGTTTGATGGCTCTCTCTCGACCTTTGTCTCCCATGACATGCATTTCTTCATGGCTGAGGTCTAAGAATTCTTTCATTCCTCGAGCCAGATCTTCACTGTCTTTGACATTGACCAGATAGCCTGTGACTTGGTCCACTATAGTCTGACGACAGCCAGCGGTATTGGTCGTGATGATAGGTTTGCCCATAGACATCCCTTCTAGAACTATTCTAGGCATGCCTTCTCGGTAAGACGGGAGGACGATACAGTCCGATTTAGCCACGATAGGTTTCACATCTTTTTTGAAACCGTGATAGATGACATCTTCATTCTCTATCCAAGTCAGTAGTTCCTCTTTCTTGACCATAGAAGGATTTTTGGCATCTAGTTCTCCGACGACCCAAAACTCTGTCTTTGCATTATGCGCCTTTACTTTCTTAGCCGCCTCCACAAATTCTACGATCCCCTTATCATATAAGAGTCGACCTATAAAGGTAAAGATGGTTTTAGGTTTGACCACTCCATTAGGGAAGGGCTGATATTTATTGGTATCTACCCCGCAGCCATTGACAAAGAAGCCTTTCTCTTTCTTGATGATGCCTTCATTCACAAACAACTTTAGGTCATCCTCATTTTCAAATATGAAATTGGAATGAGCCCTCTGAGAAAAACGATAGAGCCACTTAGTTATAAATCTAGACAGTCCCTTATGGATAAAAGGATAACCTAGTCCGGTAATGACGGCTATACTATCTGTACCTGTCATCAGAGCGGCTATACCTCCAAAGACATTAGGCTTATGCGTATAATGAAGTACCAGGTCTGGTTTGAGTTTTTTGTAGATAGATCTGAGTTCCAGAGTCAGCTTCAGATCACTGAGTGGATTGGTGCTGTCTCTGTTGAGTTTTTCTAGTGAGATATGTCTGACAGAAGGATAGTTTTCCTTGTACTCGATATACTCATCTAAGGGGGCTATGACAGTCACTGTCCATCCTTCGGACAGCAATTTTTCTATCACATTCAACCTGAAGTTATAAATGTTCCAGGTGGTGTTTGCTACTATGGCAATACTTTTACTCAATTACAGATATTCTTTTTGCTCTATACTTTTTCGCAAGGTCTTTATTTCTTGCTCTTGATCCTTAGGATATATTAGTAATACGTCAGACTCGTCTATAACTATGAAGTCGGCGAGGTCCTTGACCACCACTAGTTTTTTTGCATCAGATCTGACGATACAGTTTTTAGAATTTAGCAGCATGGTATTTTCTCCGAGCACAACTGAACCTGTCTCATCTTTTTCTAGATGTGCATGTAGAGCATTCCATGTACCGAGATCACTCCAGCCGATATCTGCAGGTAAAGTATAGACGTTGGTGGCATTTTCTAGTATGGCATAATCTACAGAGATGCTTGGAGTAGTAGGGTAGACTCTGTCTATATAGTCCTGCTCCTCTTCTGTATTGTATTTTGATTTATCCTCTGCTAGGATTTTGTAGATATCGCTTGCATAGTTCTGGAAGCTGTTCAGAATCGTTTTGGTAGACCATACAAAGATGCCAGCATTCCAGTAGTAACTGCCATCTGCCAGATAGGACTCTGCTGTCTGCACATCAGGTTTTTCTCGGAAGCTTTTGACTTTTTCTATGCCTTCAGCATTACTATCTTGATTAGATTCTATGTAGCCATAACCGGTATCTGGTCTAGTGGGTTGGATGCCTAGGGTGACGATGGTTTCTTGTTCTGAAGCAAAGTCGAGGGCTTGAGTAATTTTAGAAAGAAACTCTTCCTCTTTCAGTATAACATGATCAGACGGGGCTATCACAAAAGTAGCATCTGGATTCTCTGCTTCGAGTCTCAGCGCTGTATAGGCGACACAGGGTCCAGTATTATTTCTAGAAGGTTCTGTGATGATATTCTTCAGAGGTATTTCTGGAATATGTTCATGGACGAGATCTTTGTAGATTTTATTAGTGACCACGAGTATTCTTTCTGCAGGTATAATTTTATTAAACCTTTCGTAGGTCATTCTGATGAGCGACTTTCCTACACCGAGGATATCTAAGAATTGCTTCGGTAGAGATTCTCTACTCGCTGGCCAGAATCTGGAACCTACGCCGCCAGCCATTATCGCTACATAATAATTTTCATTCTTTTCCATCCTCTAAATTTATCTCAAAGTTAAGTCTCTGTCAGTTATGTTCCTATTATCGGTGACTTGGGAGTACATATTCAGACAGTTTATGCATTAGTTTTTTACTCATGTTAAAGAGATTCGTTTCTATACCATTTTCTCGGCAAGCTCTGACCATCTCTTTATTGACAGTCAATCGATTTTTAAAACTACTATTACTCATCCCTCCCGTCCGCATATCTACCATACAAAGATTGAGATAATGAACAGGGAGTTTGTTTTTATAAAGCTGGCGTACGAGTAATTCAAAATCTGCAGCTATCTGATAGTCTTCCTTGTAGTAACCATATTTCTCAAACGAGTCCTTGCTGGTGTAGTACGTCGGATGTGCAGGCATATGGCCTATTTTGAATTTATGGGGTTTGAAATGGGCTGAGCTATAGTATCTGACTGTCTTAGCAAGATCTTGACTTACATATTTCACATCTCCATAGATTGCCTCAGCTTTGGTCGCTTCAAAGGTGCTCACTACTTGTGAGAGTATAGTCGTATCAGAGAAGACATCATCACTATTCAGAATGCCTACAAAGTCTCCTGTACTAAGTTTGATGCCTTTGTTGATGGCATTATACATGCCAGTGTCCTTTTCGGAAATATATTCTGCCACATGAGGGAAGGCTTTGACGACTTCACCCGTGTTATCCTTTGATAAGCCATCTATGATCAGGTGCTCTATATTGGGATAATCTTGGGCAGCCACAGAGGCCAAGGTGTCTTTGAGGGTCGCTGCATTGTTATAGGTAGCCGTGACTATGGAGATTTTTGGCCTGTGCTTAGACATAGCAACCGCTTGATTTCTGATACAGTAGTACTGACCAATGCTCCTTTCTCACAGTCTTAAAAGTGTACCCATTCCGGCTTCTCTCTTGCATACTGTAAAGCTACGTGTAAGTATTCATATTAAAAAAATATCAATATGTTCTTTTGATAGTGGTCCAACAGCAATAACTTAGCAGCGATGAGTGGAAAAACCGTATTAATAGGCTTAAATGAGATCAATTTTGATTTCTTGGACTACTATATCAGTAAGGGTGAGCTCCAGAACTTCAAAACTCTTTTTGCACAATCTCAAAGAATAGAGACCACTTCGGAGTCGGAATATCATCTCTTGGAGCCTTGGATACAGTGGGTTACAGTCCATACAGGTCTGTCTTACGATGAGCATAAGGTCTATAGACTGGGGGATATCGTTGAAAACTCAGAGCTGAGTCAGATCTTTGAAGAATTAGAAGCAGAGGGTAAGAAAGTGGCGGCCATTTCACCTTTTAATGCGGCCAATAAGCTGAAGAACTCTAGCTTTTTTATTCCAGATCCATGGACAAAGACCAAGGTGACAGGGAGCAGCTTTTCTAAGAAGCTCTATCAAGCCATCCATCAAGCAGTAAATGACAATGCGCAAGAGAAGATATCTCTGACCTCCATAGTCACTCTTCTGCAGGCTTTTCTTCTGTATGTACCCGTTTCCAGTTGGATGGGTTATGTTAAGAATATTCTAGATAGAAAAAAACCAGGCACTAAAGCGATCATCCTAGATAAGTTGCTGGCAGATGTCTTTCTTAAACTTTGGAAAAAGCACAAACCAGATTTTGCTAATCTATTTCTGAACTCTGGAGCACATATTCAGCATCACTATATGTTCAACTCTGCCGCCTATACTGGTCCGTTAAGTAATCCAGAGTGGTATTGTCCGAGTGGTTATGATCCTTTCATTAAGGTCATGAAAGTCTATGATAAGATTATAGGCCGTCTACTCAGTATAAAAGATCTAAGAATAATAGTGGCGACAGGTCTACATCAACATCCACATGAGCACCTCACATATTATTATAGGCTTAAGGATCATAAAGCTTTTATACAAGAGCTCGGGATAGATAACTTTACTGATATTCAACCCCGGATGTCTAGAGACTTTCTGATACAGTTCTCTGATAAGACAGCCACTGCACTTGCTGCTGAAAAACTCAGTGCTTTAATTTGTGCTCAAGATTCAGAACCTATTTTCGATGTGGATAATAGAGGGGACAGTCTCTTTATAGAACTGGTCTATCCTAACGAAGCTCAAGAAGGAATGACGATCACCTCTGCACAGCATAACCTTACCGTCTCGGATTTCAATGATAAGATGAGCTTCGTAGCGATAAAGAATGGAGAGCATAACGGTATAGGCTACCTTATTAGTAACATGGACCTGAAGTCTGAGCAGAAAATAAAATTAACTCAAGTCAAAGACCTTATCAAGCAGGTCGTCCTTTCTAGCTAAATCTAAATTGAAAATGTGAGCCCTGCTTTTTGATTGCTATGATATTTATCATAGTCAAAACGGTAGAGCTTAGCAGGTCTGTGAGCGACGGATTCTTGGTTCTCATTGACATCTATCAGGATATCAAGAGAGTTGAGTTTTCTTCTAAAATTACGCTTATCAAGATTGACAGCTAATACAGCTTCATAGAGGCCTTGTAGTTCTTGCAGAGTGAACTTTTTTGGTAGGAGATTGAATCCTATTGGAGATTCTCTCAGTTTTTTCTGGAGGATAGAATAACATTTCGTCACTATCTCTAGATGGTCAAAGGCCATATCCTTGAGATCAGATATAGCTACCCATCGGAGTTGGTTACCCGTATAATCTTTTATATCATACTGAGATATGATAATAAGCGAATAATAAGCCATAGTGAGTACCCTACCGAAGGGATGCCTAGCCACTGCACTAAAAGCTTCTACCTGCTCTAAGTAGACGTCTTCTAGATTGGTAGATTCATATAGGACTTTCTTAGCCGCTTCTCTCAATGTTTGTTTCTCTTGCAACAAAGTCCCAACAAGAGAAGGCTTGCCTTTGTATTGCGGTATGTCACTTTCCATGACTAGGACCTTGAGCCTGCCCTCTTCATATCCAAAGATCACACAGTCCACAGAGATATGGAATCTAGGATTATCTTCTAATTGAAGTTTCCAATTCTTTTTTGAGCCTGCTGCATTCATGTTTCTAGAGAAAGTTGGACTAATCTATCGGTCAAGCTATAATCTAGAGCTAAGGTATAAAAAATGTAAATTAGGGTCTTAGTGATCCTTGTCATTTGGTGCTATCGTACTGCATCGTACTCAAAAGTAAAGTTCCTATATGCAATATTTCTTTCATGTACATATTCAAAGTCAGCATCTAGTTCGTAATAAGTTCCTGATATTATGTGCTTACCAACTTTAGTTGGCGTAAAAAAATACTGTACAGTCTTGCCATAAAAGATCGAAGTGTCTGCTTCTAAACTGCTATAAATACTAGGATTGAGTATGCAAGTGCTGTGAACAGAATCATACTCTGAATACACTAAATCAATATACAAACTAAATGAATCCCAATTAGTTGAATTGGTTCTATTTCATGTATACTTCTTGCAAGGTCATCTACAATTGAACCGTCAGTTAGGTAAATCAAGATGTTAGATTCGCTGTTTGCAGGTAATTACACAACAACATATTACACTATTCATTAATATGTAGTTAATTCATTACATTTGTAATCGCTAAATGCAATGTTTAGTCATAATTAAATACTATGCGCTTTATTCAAACTATTGCTAGTATATGTAGTACTCATAATTTGAGGACAGTTATATCTTTAATTGTGGTCATCTTTTGTTTTTCATCTAATGCAGCTCATGCACAATCATGTAATCCTCCAGTCGTAACAAATACGACTCCTGGAAACCCAACTTGCGCTGAAAGCAATGGAACAATAGAATTTACATTTCAAGATACTCCTAATCGTACTATGATAGCGTTCAGTACAGATGGAGGAGCGAGTTATCCTCATATATCAGCTGACGATGTAGGCACATATACAATTTCAGGATTAAGTGCAGGTACTTATGACCTATGGGTTAGATGGGGAAACGAAGAATGTCCTACTGACTTGTCTGACTTGACACTAACAGACCTTGCTTGTACCTATGATTTAGCGATTGAGAAGATGCTAATCACAGGCGGTCCTTACGAGCCAGGAGATACGATTGAATACACAATAGTTGTAACGAATCAAGGAATAAGTGATGCTAGTAACATAACAGTAACAGAAGATAGCGATGCGAACTTAAACTTCCTAGGCTCGAATAATGGCGATGAGATAGACAGCATCTCGGCACCCGATGGCATGGAGCTGGTGTGGAGCGACGACTTCGTCGGCGCCGCCATCGATCCAACCAAGTGGGAAGTCTTCACCGGTGCTTACGGCACGCCATACCGTCTTCAGACCTACACCAATGCCCCAGAGAACGTACGAGTCGTAAACGGCGCACTGATTCTTGAAGCCACCCTCGAAAACGGCGAGTGGTATTCGGGCATGGTGCACACCAACGACGTGGGAGGGCCCAACAATCCTAGATGGGCGACAGGCAACCTGGGCTGGACCTACGGCCGTTTCGAGATCCGCGCCAAAGTCCCCCATGCGACCGGCATGTGGCCGGCGCTTTGGATGCGCCCCATCGACTACATCTACGAATACAACGGAACCGATGCATGGCCACTCAACGGGGAGATCGACATTCTAGAATACATAGGGCCCGACCGGAACCCCGCGACTCCGAATGCACCCATAAATGAACTGATCGCCAATGCTCACTGGCAACTAAACGGCAATCGCCAGCAGCAAAAGGGCACCTTCAATCTGGGTGGCCTCGCAGCGGCTGCAGCCTACGTGTCCGAGTGGCACACCTATGCAGTCGAGTGGACCCCGAACCGCCTGGAGTACTTCGTCGACGGCCAGATGTACCACTTCATCGAGAACTGGACCAGCGACACTGGAGGCATCGGACCGTTCGACCAGAACTTCGACATCATCTTGAACTTGCAGGTCGGCGGTTGGCCCGGTGACCCCTTGCCGTCATCGGCAGGATCACAGATGGAGATCGACTGGGTCCGGGTCTTCCAGGATGAAAATGTAACAGACAATGGCGATGAGACCTTTACAATAGGCAGCATCCCAGCAGGAATGGATGAGACGTTCACAGTATTTTACGAGATCGATTCAAGCTTTGCAGGCACTATCATTACAAATCAAGTACAGATTACAGGTGACGATGGTGATGACATAGATAGTAACCCAGACACGGATTATGGAGTAGATGAAGATGGTGACGGTGATGGCGATGATGATGACGAGGCGAGTGCAGCGTTAAGTATAGGAACCCCATGTGGTCTGCCAGATTGTTTGAACATTACAATTAGCCGCAATTAACTAAATGTTTAAAACAATTTATAAAACAAAAAAATGCTGCGCATTATGAGAAATAAAAACCTGTAATTGATTGGCGATAGGTCGCTGTACGAGATACTAAGCCAAGATATAATTCCGCTAGACATACGCCGTAGTTAGCTATTCTCTATACTCTTCTTCAAGCTACGCCGAGCACAGATCAGTGTTACAACCATCAGGGTTACCTAAATATTAATTATTTTTAATAGCATATA
>CAKZVK010000119.1 GCA_937921825.1 uncultured Saprospiraceae bacterium | reverse complement strand
CAGATTCTTACATTATATTCGAAATCTCTTCGGATTTCAGAAAGCAGAACACCGTTCCTGTATTCCTTGACACAGACACCTATTAAGAACTGTGACACTATCGCAGGTGGTACGGCATACATTTGTCCTGAAGCAGGATCTATAACCAAAGGGTCTCCACCTCCAAACATATTGTTAGTAGTAAAGCCATTTGCCCATACGACTTCTTCTAGTGTCAACGATCCAGGTGGTGCCGACCAAAAGTTGACATCTTTATCTAGTCCAGCAGAAGGCGTACATAATTCATAGACTAAGGAGTCTCCATCCGGATCTGTCGCTGAATGCAGATAATTAAGGCTGTCTTCAGCACAAATATATATGGCGGGCCAGTTGTCCCAACTCGGAGAGCTATTACATCTTCTGAGTGATTCTTCATTTATATTGACCCAATAGGTAGACCCTGTATTGAGTGGATCTTCTACATTGTTAAGACTTATATTTCTACAACATCTTTGATATACGATATTATATCCTCCGACCATAAAGGGCAGCCTGATAGTATCCCTATACACTGTTGTCTGTACACAAACATCTCCAGATATTACATTACATGCAGTCGTTAAGGTTTCTATGAGGGTATCATTGGTCGTAAGTGGAATTTGGAATCTACCAGCTAGTCCTACGCCTGGGGTATCCGTGTCTTCTACAGAAAAAGAAATGAGTCTAAAGTTGCTATCGTAAACGCCAAAGTTGGCAGGATCATCAAATGGTGCATCTAGCTCACCATTGATACAGTCTCTACGGAATTCCATAGAAATTTCATATCTGTCATCGCCTAGACAACGGTAAGTCATAGTCCCTCCTGCTACATGGGTAGCGAGTAAGGTGTTATAGTGCACTGTGGCCAGCACAAATATCAAAATGAGTTTGATGCTTAAGTGTATCTGTTTCATGATGCTCAAACTTTTACTGTTGATTAAAATTAATTTCCTCTATCTCCACTCTTCTTTCCAGACTGGCCTGAGGACTGTAGATAGACTTGCTAGGTGCACTAGGATCATCACTAATTCCTGCTGCGGCAGTCGTTTCCCCAAATGATCTTTCAGTCACTTTTAGTTGACCTGATCTTATGTATTGTAGCAAGGCGCCATTATTCCATGAATCAAATTCTTTTCTTATGCTATCTACTCTCCTCTTACCCAAAGCTGCATTGTATTCACTCTGAGCTATCGGGCTCGCATACCCTTTGAGGTAGATATTTACATCTTGACCTGATTCTAGGACGATCAATAATTGCCTTTTGAAATTATCATATCTATCGAATCCCTTCTTTATGTGTGATTGGAAGAGGTATTCTATTTCATCGTTGGCAGTCACTTTGTCACTAGACTTGAAGAGACTGAGATATTGATTTTTGAATTTGTCTTTTCTAGCGTAGTAGTCGTCAAAGGTTTCTGTATATGTTTTTGAGGAGACCTCCTTAGTAGTTCTAGGGTCTGGAGAATCATTATCAAAATAGAGACTCACTGGAATTGCATTCTCTAATGAGACTATAGATTTTTGTACCACGTCTAAGTAGTCTAGAATTATTTCTTTAGAGATATTGAGGTCGCCGAAACCAGAATTGAATTTCAAAGTCTTTTCCTTGAATCCTTCTTTGTTTACTTCCAGGATATAATCAGTATTCGGTATAAGAGGGAAATTGAATATGTGATCAGCATGGCTAAGCTGTGAGACTTGCTCCATTGTATTAGCATTAGTTAGGTAGACATCGGCACCATCTATAGGCCTCTTGGCTACCTCTTCGTAGATCTCCAAGGTCAGATTGATTTCTGAGTAATCTTTCTTTAGATATAGCTCCTTTGTTCTTTGGTTTTTTACGCCATGAATACCATTGAGGTCAGACAAGTCTAATTCTAAATCCTCGTATTTATCTCTACTAGCCGTTAATGCCCAATCTCCTTCACATGGAATCGTAAGCATAGTTTCATTTCCTGTAGGTGCCTGATTATAGAAGACCTCTCCTGTGGTCTTGTCATAGATCTTTACATTTACATCTGCTAGAGGTTCTTTTGTCTCTGCATCAAAGGCTAGTGTCTTTAAGTCAATATTGCACTCCTTGCTAGTGCCTGAATAGATATCAAAACAGCAAGTTTCGAATCCATTGTCTGGGAATAGAGAACCAGGTCTATTGGAGCAGAAGTAGCTTTTGCTCGCATCTTCTGTGAGGAAGTAATGGACATCATCATAGCTAGAGTTGACTTTGTCACCCATGTTTTCTGCTTCTGATCCATCCTTTAGTAATCTAAATACATCATGGCCACCATAGCCATTATGTCCATTAGAACTGAAGTATAGTGCCTCTGTGTCGTTATGGTAGAACGGTGTCAATTCATCTTTGTCTGTATTAATCGAAAAGAGGTTAGAAGGTTGACCATAGCCTGTGTCATTCACTTCTACCATCCAGATATCTGTTCCGCCTTTTCCTCCTACTCTATTAGAGCTGAAGTATAATACAGTCCCTTCTGCAGTTTCTTGTAGCGCAGGATGACTAGTAGAAGCACCTATAGAATTAATGGACTCTGGTAGTTTAGTGGGATGCCCTATCGTGCCTGTTGGGTCTACTGAGGCTTTGTATATCTCGCACTTTATCTGATACACATTCTCATAAGAGCAGATAGTGAAGTACAACTCTGTACCTTCCTTATTAAATGCAGGATTAGAAACCAATTGGTCACTATTTACTCCTGGTAATGCTAGTTCCTCTGAGTCTTTTAGAACCTTGGAAACATACCTGTTATACTTATCTTTTTCTATTGGAAATCTTAGCGAGCTATAGTAAAGCTGGCCTTCGTGGTAGAATGGCGCATTGTCAGAGTTGGGAGAATTAATATCATCTCCTAGTCTGATAATGGTGTCGACTTCATTTTCAATGTTGGCATTAAGCGCCCATTCTGCTTTTGCCTTTTGAGCCTTGATGTTTTCTGTGAGCTCTGGATTCAGATCTTCATATTCTGACAGATAGAGATCATACTGCCTATTGGCTTCTGCGTAGTTGCCTTGTGTCTGTGCTATCCTGCCTAAAATTACTATGGCCTCAGAAGCTAGAGGGGCAGATGCATTTTCTAGATAAGCATCAAAAGCTGTCTGAGCTACAGTCAGTGATTTAGTCTGGAAGGCAGCATCTCCTAGTCTGAATAGTAATTCTTCATCATGATCTTTATTCAGCTCTATGGCTTGCTGATAATAGTCTATTGCTTTTATAAAATGGGCTTGCTCATAAGCAGAATTGGCTTCCTTGACCAGTTGCTTATAAGAATAGAATTGTGCTGAAAGTAATTGCCCCATCAAGCACAGAATAACTGTGGAAATAATGTATTTCAATTTCATGTTCACTCGATTAAGGGATTAATAAATTAGGCAAGGGATGTAGTCCTTCTCAGGCACCTTAGACCAAATGTATCTAAGACTTAATTCTGGTCCGCCATTTCCATCCGAGGCAATGTCCCATGCTGAGTTATTAAGATCATAACTGAAGGCTCCATAAAATTGTCCCAGCTGTAAGCCAAGCATTGGATATATAGCATCGTTCACTCTATATCCTAGACCTAAGAACAGTGCCTTGTCCTTAGCTGAGGATAAATAGATTTTTCCTTGTGCATTTAGGACTATTTCTTGATAGGCTTCCTGACCTGCGTACATCGCATTGAGCAACAGATCTAGGTCATCTCCGATAGGCTGATTAAGCATACCGTAGAGTGAAAGTCTCATCGGACGCTTAGACTCATAGGTTGCGCCTTCGAAAAACTTCTCATTCGGAGCATTTATATGGGCTAAGCTGGCCCCAAGGTCAAGATGCTGTCTAAAGGACTTTTGCCAGCGATAATTGAGACCTGCGCCTAGGTCTACGAAACTTATACCTTCATTACCTACATTTTCTGCGTTGCTGCCGGGGTCTATACCCTTACCATTCCATTGAGAACTGGTAGAGGCATTAGCATTATTAAATCCTCTCTGGTAGTATCCTAAAGTAATACCAGGCGTAATGTGTCCATGAGCAAAAGCCTTTAGTGAATAGGATAAGAAAGCATTTCCACCTGTCCAACCTAAGTCTAGATCTCCTGCTCTGTCGTAATTCATTAAGAGTCCATAACCTAAGAAGCTACCCTTAGCACCTAAGAAGTGCTTTTTATCAAAGCCTAAATCTCCACTTGTATAGCCCACTGGGACGGATGACCATTGGTCTTTAAGATTGGCATGTATTCTACCATCTCCATTGAAGACCCCCGTGAGGGCTGGATTAAGATTCAGAGGAGAATTGAAAAATTGGGAATAGTGGATATCCTGACCTTGCACAATGAAGGTAGATATCAACAAACCCAAAATTATGCAAGCAGTATTTCTACGCATAAGTTATTGAATTAGTAAACTAATAAATCTAGGGGATTGAAAGCAAGTAGTTCAGCTTATTAAGACCTAAGCGCTTATATAACGACTTACGATTGAACTCTGCTGCGACTATAACAAATTCTTAAGACCCTATTCTAAGATACAACTATTGCCGTATTTCTAAGAATATGGAGTGACTTAACGCCTAAGCGTCTCGGCATATTTGGCTACAGCGATTATTTCTGCATCTTTTAGGACTCCTTTATAAGGAGTCATTAGGCCCTTACCATGATAGATTTGGGCCACCGCCTCTTGCGTTGTTATTCTTGACTTTACGAGGTCTTTTGCACCATTTATCATCATATCGCCCTTGAAACCATGGCAGATGCTGCAATGCATCTTGAATAACTTTTTAGAGTCTACCTGGTCTATTTCTGGTTGATCTACTTGTTCTAGCAGCTCTGCAGCTTTTGCCAATTGTTCTGGAGTAGCTCCTGAGCTATCTTGATCTTTAGAAGCAGAGGACTTGGAGGTAGTCGTTTTGGCCTCCTGAGCAGCAGCTTTTACTGTCTTTATAGGGTTGACCTTATTAGTGTTAGAAGGTGATTCTGATTTATCAGGACCTCCACAGGCGACTATTGTCAAGAGAGAAACTATTAGGACTACACTAAATCGATGCATGGATAATTATTTAGAACATGAAATTAGGAATTGATTTAAAAATAGTGGAATAGTTATCACCTATATTCAAGACTAACTAGCGTTATTTACTAAATAAATATGAAGAAAGCTTTTGATACATTGATAATAGAAGGCGGTGGATTCAAAACTGCATTTACAGCGGGAGTGACAGATGCCTTTATGATTAATGACTATCTGCCCTTCGAGACTATGATAGGAATCTCAGGGGGGTCTGTGGCGCTTTCCTACTATATGAGTGGCCAGTACCGATACTGTATCAATGCCATGAAGATCTTAGCCAAGGATGAACAATTTGCAAATTATAAAAGAGCCTTCGGCGAGAAAGGATATTTGGATATTGATTACATAGCGACTGTGGCCTCTAAGAAGGTACCCTTTGATGTAGAACTTGCTAAGCAACAAGCAAAAAATCGTGAGGTCTACATAGTCGCCACAAATAGGATCACAGGGGAGCCAGCTTATCTCAGACCCACCAAGAAGAATTGGATCCAATGTGTAATCGCAAGTAGTACTTTGCCTTTTGCAACAAAGGGTACTCATATACTGGAGAGTACGAACTATTTTGATGGTGGATGGAGCGATCCTCTACCTGTGGAGTGGGCTTATAAAAATGGGGCAAAGAGAATACTAGTCATTAGAACTAAGCCTGTTGATTATAAATCGAAGCAAGGCTGGGCAGATTACTTTGGAAGTAAGTACTTTAAAAAAGCGACACCTAAACTGGCTCATACTTTCGAGTCTGCGCATGAAAAGTACAATGATGCTATTAACTTTATGAGCGACCCGCCCTCAGATGTTTCTGTAGTGCAGATTGCACCTAAGAAGTTTCTGAAGAGTGGAACCTATATGTACACAAAGAGCACCTTGATGCTGGACTATAGATATGGTCTGGATAAAGGACTTAATCACTTGAATAAATTGAGAAATGTTTGATAAACTACTGACACCACTGGATCTAGGATTCACGACTCTTAAGAATAGAGTTCTTATGGGATCTATGCATACGATGCTAGAAGAGATTCCAGGAGGAAACGTAATGGCTGCAGAATTCTATGCAGAAAGAGCGAGAGGTGAAGTAGGCCTGATGGTAACTGGTGGCATAGCTCCTAATAAGGAAGGTGTCGTAGGAACAGGCGGTGCCGTTATGATGACAGAAAAAGATGCTGAGCATCATAGAGTAATCACGGATGCTGTCCATGCTGAGGATGGCAAGATATGTTTGCAGATCTTGCATACAGGCAGGTATGCCTATGATAAAGCTTTGGTAGCCCCTTCCCCTATCAAAGCACCTATCAATATGTTTACCCCTAGAGAACTGACCTCTGAAGATATCACTAGAACTATTGCTGATTATGTTAATTGTGCTCAGATGGCGCAGCTCGCTGGCTATGACGGTGTAGAAGTGATGGGCTCGGAAGGCTACTTGATTAATCAGTTTATAGTCAAAAGAACCAATCATAGAACAGATGACTGGGGAGGAAGCTATGAGAATAGAATCAAGTTTCCGATAGCGATAGTCAAAGGCATCAGAGAAGCGATAGGTCCTAACTTTATCATTATCTATAGACTCTCCATGTTGGATCTAGTAGAAGATGGCAGTACCTGGGAGGAGGTGGTACAGCTCGCTAAGGAAATCGAAAAGGCAGGAGCGACGATAATAAATACAGGCATAGGCTGGCATGAGGCTAGAGTGCCTACTATAGGTTCGGTAGTCCCTCGTGGCGGTTTTGCCTGGGTGACCAAAAGACTAATGGGAGAAGTGAGTATTCCGCTCATTGCTACAAATAGAATCAATACACCAGAAATAGCAGAACAGGTACTTGCTGACGGTTGTTCAGATATGATATCTATGGCTAGGCCTTTTCTCGCTGATTCACAGTTTGTGAAAAAAGCTAGATTGGGAAAACCTGAGGAGATTAATACTTGCATCGCCTGCAATCAAGCTTGTCTAGATCATACCTTCTCAATGCAAAGATGCTCTTGTATAGTCAATCCTAGAGCCTGTCATGAAACAGAACTAAATTACCTGCCTGCAGAAGTCAAGAAAAATATTGCGGTCATAGGAGGAGGTCCTGCAGGGTTAGCCGCTGCTGCAATAGCTGCAGAAAGAGGACATGAAGTGCATCTCTATGAAGCTACTGAGAAATTAGGAGGACAATTCAATATGGCTAAGGTCATACCTGGTAAAGAAGATTATGCAGAGACGATTCGGTACTATAGTACTATGCTCGCTAAGTACAAAGTCAACATTTTCCTGAATACTAAGGTCACTGCAGAACAGCTTAATGAAGTGGGTTATGATGAGGTCATCATAGCTACTGGTGTCACTCCAAGGACTTTAGACTTTGAAGGGTTTGATCATCCTAAAGTGCTGAGCTATAGAGACGTGCTATGGGATAAAAAGACAGTAGGATCTAAAGTCGCCATCGTAGGTGCTGGCGGCATCGGCTTTGATGTTGCAGAATATCTAGCTCATCATACGTCACAGATTATAGATACCTCAGCTTATATGAAAGAATGGGGAGTGGATATGTCTTATCAGCAAGCTGGAGCAGCTGTAGCACCTGTGAATACCCCTTCTCCGAGAGAAATTCATCTGCTCAAAAGATCAACGGGCAAGCATGGTAAGAACCTCGGAAGAACGACTGGATGGATACATCGGGCCTCATTGAAAAAGAAAGAGGTCATCATGTACTCTCAGTGTGAATACCTAAAAGTCAGTGATGCGGGCTTTGAAATAAGTGTAGCTGGAGAGACCAAGCTATTAGAAGTAGATCATGTCGTAATCTGTGCAGGCCAAGTTTCTCTAGATGCGATCTCAGAAAACTTAGAACTGTCTGCTGAAAACATCCATGTTATCGGTGGAGCAAAAGATGCCAAGGGTCTAGATGCTAAAAGAGCTATAAAGGAAGCCGCTTATCTAGCAGCAAAATTGTAAGGACTAATTGATTAGATTTCAATAACGACTTTGCCCTTTACTTTTCTATTCATCATCAGCTCTAAAGCATATGCAGCTTCTGAAAGCGGGAAGGTTTTATCTATGAACGGTTTTATCTTACCCTCCTTGTACCAGTCAAGAATCTGAAGACTATTTTTTAGGTTCTTGTCGGGTTCCTCTTTGGTGAATCTACCCCAAAAGACACCAGTGATCGCACAGCCTTTCAGTAAAGGAAGGTTAAGTGGAATCTTAGGAATCTCACCAGCAGCAAAACCCACAACAAGATATCTACCCTTCCATGCCATGGCTCTTAAGGCCGGTTCTGTATAAGAAGAACCTACTGGATCATAAATGACATTGGCACCCCTGCCATTAGTCAGTTCCTTTATTCTAGCCTTGAGGTCTTCAGTAGTATAATTTATTATTTCATCTGCACCGTATTGCTGGCAGAGTTGAAGTTTGTCAGTTGTAGAGGCGCAAGCAATCACACGGGCATTCAGCTTTTTAGCGATGTCTACTGCTGCTAGTCCTACTCCGCCTGCAGCACCCATTATCGCTATAGTCTCTCCTTCCTTTAGTACTGCCCTATCCTTAAGTGCATGTAAGGACGTCCCATAGGCATACAGAAAGGAAGCCGCAATTTTATAGGGCATGCCTGCGGGCTTGGGGAAGATGTTTTTGGTTTTACAACAAACCTGCTCTGCCATTCCCCCATACGGCACTACTCCGAATACTTCATCTCCTTCTTTAAAATCTTTTACCTCCGCCCCAGTCTTCAGAATGACACCAGCTATATCACTACCAGGCGAGAAAGGCAATTCCGGTCTCAGTTGATACTTGCCCTGAATAATCAAGGTGTCAGGAAAATTAATGGCGCAGGCTTTTACAGCTATGACCACCTCATCTTCCTTTGGTGTTAAGTCTTCAACCTCTTTATATTTTAGGCTACTGGGTGGTCCTAGTTGCTCACATACAATCGCTTTCATTTCTTCTTTTTGTCTGAGACTTTCATTTTGATTACAGCTCTGACCACCTCTACCTCATTCTTGTCTAGTACTGAAACAGTGCAAGGCACTTCTGTGCAGGTATTCCAATCTACTCCTGAAAGATCACATTCTGCGACCAAGTCAGTCGTTGCCTTTTTGAGGTATTGAATATCCATTCCTATGGGTATCCATCTGCGATGTTTAGGAATAGAAGCCTCCATGCAGATACCTGCCGCATATTCGCATAGGTTGCAAGATGCGATAGCGTGGACAGTTTTGAGGTGGTTATGTACTGCTGGACGCTTACGCATACTGACCTTGATGTAATTCGGTTTCAGGGTGATTATTTTGGGGTCTATGGTATTGAAGTATGGCGCTTTATTAGAGACGATCTTGGAGAAGATCATTTTTCCAAAAGGAAACCTTTGGAATTGGGAGTACATTTTTATAAGGTAGTTCATGTTGCTTATTCCTTGATTTTGAGTAAGAGTTTACCTTTCTTTTTTCCTGAGAATAATCTTTCATAAGTGGCTTGAAAATTCTCAATGCCTTCAAAGATTGTCTCTTCTGATTTAAGCTTGCCTTCCATCATCCACTGCCCCATTTGCAATCCAGCTTCTCTGTACCTATCAGCATAATCAAAGACCACCATACCTTGCATCGTCGCACGATTGACAAGTAGTGAGAGGTAATTACTTGGTCCTTTGATAGCAGTCTTGTTGTTGTATTGGGAGATAGCACCACAGATGACTACTCTAGCATTCATACGTAGTCTAGCTAGTGCAGCATCTAAAATGTCCCCTCCGACATTATCAAAATAGACATCTACACCTTGAGGGCAGTGTTCTTTTATCGCCTTGTACACTGATTCGTTTTTGTAATCTATGCAAGCATCAAAGCCGAGCTCAGATACAACATATGCACACTTTTCAGGACCTCCAGCTATTCCGACTACTTTGCAGCCTTGGATTTTAGCTATCTGTCCGGCGACGCTGCCGACAGCCCCAGCTGCTCCTGACATGAGAACAGTATCCCCTTCTTTTATCTTTCCTACTTCTAGGATGCCAAAGTAGGCGGTCATGCCTGGCATACCTAGGACGCCAAGATATTTGGAAGCAGGTATCATTTGAGTATCTACTTTGAAATGTCCTTGTCCATTGGTTTTGATGTATTGTTGGACACCTCCCCAACCCGTCAATGTATCCCCAATTTTGTATTTGGGATGCTTGTTAGCCGCAATAACTTTCCCTATAGTGCCAGCTCTCATAACTTCTCCTAGCTGTACGGGTTCTATGTAGGACTTACCTTCATTCATCCAGCCTCTCATGGCAGGATCTAAAGAGATATAATCTGTCTGTATGACGACCTCCCCTTCGTCAGGTGTTGGAATTTCTGTGCTAGTCAATTCCCAAGTCTCGTGATCTGGGATGCCGATAGGACGTTTTTTGAGGATGAGCTGTTTGTTCATATGTTGAATTTAATAGAGACTCTCTATGCGCTTTTTTTGAATGGATTGTTGTGCTGTCTGTAAAAGAAAAGCACAGACTTTATCTAGATTTTTAAACTTCGGATTATCTGTATAGCCTTGACTATATCTGTAGAAAATCTGCTGAGCTATGACAGCTATCTTAAATAGGCCGAATGCGTAGTAGAAGATCAGATTATTAATGGGTCTTCCAGATTTTCGGGTATAACTTTCTACTATTTCTGATCGCTTAGGATTACCTTTTAGGACTGTTGGTGAGGGCAAGGTCTTCTGAAAAAGAGGATCATCCTCTTGCATAGTCCAGTAGCCTAATGAGGTTCCTAGGTCCATGAGTGGGTCCCCTAGTGTACACATCTCCCAGTCTAATATGGCTTTGAGTTCTGTCCAGTTATTGTTTGCAAAGACGACATTATCATACTTATAATCATTATGGATGATGCTGTGGTCGTAGTTTTTAGGTTGGTTTTCGTGCAACCATGTCATTACAAAATCAGAGGTTGATAATTCTAACGTGGCCGCTTTCAGATATTGTTTACTCCAATTTTTGACTTGTCTTTCGACATAGCCTTCAGGTCTCCCAAGATCCTCTAAGCCGATTTCTTTATAATCCAGTTGATGTAGTTCTACTAAGCTGTCTATCCATGTATTAGAGATTTTAGTATAGGCCTTACAAGGGAGTGAAAGCTCTTTGGCTTTTTGATACGTGAGGATAGTGCCTTCTACTCTACTCATAACATAGAACGGCGCTCCTAGATATTGCGCATCGGCTTCGAAGAAGAGTGGTTTGGGTACCTTCTTGAAACTAGGAAAGAGCCCAGAGAGTACCTTGTACTCTCTGCCCATGTCATGGCCTCTTTTTATAGCTCCTAATGGTGGTCTTCTGAGTACCCATTCTTGCTGGTCGGCTTTTATAAGGTAAGTAAGATTAGAATAGCCATTGGTAAACTGTTCTATTTCTATTGCAGTTGTATCTGTTGCTATCAATTGGTGCTTGAATAGCGCTTTGCTAATCGGGATTCTATCTTTATGATCTGGTCTGAGTGCTCTTGTAGACATCTGCTAAGGTGGAAAAACAAGTTATCGAATAATAATGACACTGTGTCGTTTTTCTCTGTTTTTCTATATGTTATAAGAATGCTGTTTTAACTTCACAAGGTGTAGGTTGTCATAAAGACTTACATCTTTGTTCGATGTGGCCTAGTCATGTGGGTTATTTTTGATAATTTGTTCAGCATAAACATCACATGAGTAACAAGCAAAGTACGTTCGATTTAAGTGGGAAGGTAGCCATTCTAACTGGAGCCTCAAAAGGCATTGGTGCAAGTATCGCTAAGGCTTTTGCCGCACATGGTGCTGCTGTAGTCGTCAGTAGTAGAAGTCAAGAGGCAGTAGATGCTGTTGCGCAAGAAATAAAAGAAGCTGGCGGAGTCGCCACTGGGATTGAGTGCCATGTAGGCTATAGAGATCAATTGGAAAATTTAGTCACTGCGACTAAAGAGGCATATGGAGGCATAGATATTCTAGTAAATAATGCAGCTATAAATCCTGTCTTCGGAAAGCTATCAGAATCAGATGAAGCGGTGTATGATAAAATCATGAATATAAATGTCAAAGCTTGCCTCTCTTTGTCAAACCTCTGTTATCCATCTATGATAGAAAGAGGCAGAGGTTCTATAATCAATATTGCTTCTGTAGAAGGATTGAAACCTTCTTTTGGACTAGGGCTCTATTCCATTTCTAAAGCAGCACTGATAATGCTCACTAAGAGTCAAGCGAAAGAATGGGGACGAAAGAATATCAGAAGTAATGCCATTTGCCCAGGCTTGATCCAGACTAAATTGAGTGAGGCTATATGGAAGAATGAACAGGTGCTTCAGAATTTTGAAGCGCAGCTTCCTCTGCAGCGTATGGGTAATGCTGACGAGCTAGCGGGTCTTGCCTTGTACCTTGCTTCAGATGCTTCCAGCTATACTAGTGGCGGCGTCTTTACAGCTGATGGTGGATATATGTTAGCTTAGGCTTAGAAGTTGTTCGACTTTTTACAATTTTAAAATCGTTTATGAGTTTTCAGTTTTCGGCACGGTCTATAGAGTTGCAAAAGAAGCTTTCGCAATTCATGGATAAGAATATTTATCCCCTAGAAGCGCAGTATGCTTCTTATGTCCAAGATTATAAATGGCAGGCTTTTCCAGAACTGAATAAGTTGAAAAATTCAGCTCGTGAAGCAGGTTTGTGGAACCTCTTCCTCCCTAAAGATTATGGACATTGGAGCCCAGGCCTCACTAATCTTGAGTATGCGCCACTGGCAGAATTAATGGGTAGAGTCCTTTGGTCTTCCGAGGTTTTTAATTGTTCCGCTCCGGATACGGGTAATATGGAAGTCCTAGCCAGGTATGGTTCTCCCGCTCAGCAAGAGCAATGGCTAAAGCCTCTACTAGAAGGAAAGATAAGATCTTCTTTCCTCATGACAGAACCTCAAGTAGCTTCCTCTGATGCCACTAATATCGAATGCTCCATAGTAAAGGATGGAGATCACTACATAGTCAATGGGACTAAATGGTGGTCATCTGGAGCGATGCATCCACATACGGCTATCTATATATTGATGGGTAAGACAGACCCTGATGCCACCAGACATGTGCAGCAAAGCATGATACTGATTCCTGCTGATGCAGAGGGAATTAATATAAAGAGACCACTTAGTGTCTTTGGTAATTATGATTCTCCAGAAGGACATGCAGAAATAAAACTAAAAGATGTGAGAGTACCCCTGACCAACCTTATCCAAGCGGAAGGTGATGGTTTTAGAATTGCACAAGGTAGACTCGGTCCAGGCCGTATTCATCATTGCATGAGATTAATTGGGGCAGCTCAGCGAGCATTAGAGATGATGTGTCAGAGAGTAACTGAGCGCAGTACCTTTGGTAAGGGACTATCTTCGTATAGTAGTATACGTCAAGACATTGCGCTTTCTCGATGTGAAATAGAACAGGCTAGATTGCTGACTCTGTCGGCAGCAGATAAAATAGATAAGGAAGGAATCAAGGAGGCTAAAGACCTGATAGCCATGATTAAAATTGTAGTTCCTTCTATGACCTGTAAGGTTGTGGATAGGGCTATACAGGCATTTGGAGGTATGGGCTTCTGTCAGGATACACCATTGGCTGGTTTCTGGATGTACGGTCGTTTTCTAAGAATGGCAGATGGACCTGATGAAGTCCACATGTATCAGCTGGGGAAGAATACTATAAAAGCCTACAAGAAATAGAATTATAACGAATTAAGACATCGGAATGTAGGTCTCTCCTTTGATCACATTTCTAGAAATCACCATTCTATGGATCTCTGAAGTGCCTTCATAGATCTGAGTTATTTTGGCATCTCTCATCAGTCGCTCCACATGATACTCTTTTACAAACCCATATCCACCATGGACCTGGACAGCTTCTATCGTGGTCTTCATAGCCACTTCTGAGGCATAAAGCTTTGCCATAGCTGCTGCTTGAGCATAATCTCTGCCAGTATCCTTTAGCCAAGCTGCTCTATATACGAGCATTCTCGCCGCCTCTATTTCCATTGCCATATCTGCGAGTTTGAATGCAATGGCTTGATGATTATTGATGGGTTTGCCGAAGGCTTTTCTTTCATGCGAGTATGCTAGAGCCAGTTCGTAAGCACCTCCTGCCATACCTAAGGCCTGTGCCGCAATACCTATACGACCACCATCTAAGGTTTTCATAGCGTACTTAAAACCGAAACCTTCGGGGCCTAGTCTATGAGATTTAGGAACTTTGACATCTTGAAACATCACTGAAGAAGTGTCCGAAGATCTTATGCCGAGTTTGTCTTCTTTGATACCAGTACTCACCCCTTCCCAGGTCGCATCTACTATGAAAGCATTAATGCCTTTGTGACGGATTTCTGGATTAGTCTGAGCGATCACCACATAGGCACCTGCCTTCTTGCCATTGGTAATCCAGTTCTTAGTACCATTCAATATGTAATGATCTCCTTTATCTTCAGCACTGGTCTGTTGCATAGTTGCATCACTCCCCGCTTCAGGTTCAGATAAACAAAAAGCACCAATGACTTTACCTGTAGTCATTTGAGGAAGATATTTGTCTTTTATTTCGTCAGAGCCGTATTTCTCTAGGCCCCATAAGGCTAATGAGTTATGTGCAGACATTATCACAGAACAAGAGTTGTCTATTTTAGAAAGCTCCTCTATAGCTAGTGCATAGGACAAGGTATCCATCTGTGCGCCACCATATTTTTCAGCAGTCATAAGTCCCATGAATCCAAGCTCTCCCATTTGCTTGACAAATTCTGTAGGATGAGTCATGTTAGTGTCTCTTTCTATAACGCCTGGCTTTAAGACATTCTGAGCGAAGTCTCTGGCCGCCTCCCTGATCATTAGTTGTTCTTCACTTAGCGTAAAATCCATCTGTTGTTCTTGCTTTTTTGATGCCACAAAAGTAAGCTATTAGGCTTGTCATATCAGCATAATAACTAATAATTAAACTTTCTCCAATATCATGGCATAGCCTTGTCCGACGCCTATACACATGGTCGCTAGCCCATATTGTTTATTCTGAGCTTGCATCTCTAGAGCTAGGCTATAAGAAATTCTAGTACCCGATACGCCTAGTGGATGACCTATAGCTATTGCACCTCCATTTGGATTGATTCGAGGATCATTATCCTCTAGCCCTAATTCTCTGGTACAGGCGAGACTCTGAGCAGAGAAGGCTTCATTGAGTTCGATAACACCGATATCTGAGAGGTTTAGTTTTGCCTTAGCTAGGGCTTTATGGGTCGCCTTTACTGGCCCGATACCCATGATTCTAGGTTCTACGCCTACTACTGCCGAGCTGACAATTCTTGCGAGAGGCGTCAGGCCGTAACGCTTCACAGCATCTTCTGAGGCAACGATTACTGCAGCTGCTCCATCGTTCAGCCCACTCGCGTTTCCAGCAGTGACGGTACCCCCTTCTTTAAATACTGTTCTTAGCTTGGCTAAGGCTTCTATGCTGCTGTCCTCTCTGATGAATTCGTCAGTATCAAAGACTAAGGGATCTTGTTTTCTCCTCGGGATACTAATCGGTGTAATCTCTTGAGCCAATCGGCCTTTAGATCTTGCCACCGCTGCTTTTTGCTGAGACCATAAAGCGAATTTATCTTGATCTTGTCTAGAGATCTTATAGAGTTCAGCAAGATTTTCTGCTGTATTGCCCATGGCTTCAGTCCCATAGAGTTTGGCCATTTTAGGATTGACGAATCTCCAGCCGAAACTGGTGTCGTAGACTTTCATATCTCCTCCATAAGCTCTGGCGGACTTGGACATCGCTAATGGGGCTCTAGTCATATGCTCTATGCCGCCACTAAGGAATACCTCTCCATCTCCTGCCTTAATAGCTCTATTAGCTTGCACTATCGCTGACATCCCAGAAGAGCAAAGCCTATTGATAGTCTCTCCTGGTACAGACCAAGGAAGTCCAGCCAAGAGTGAGGACATCCTAGCGATGTTTCTATTGTCTTCACCAGCTTGATTAGCACAGCCTATAATGACGTCATCGTAGGCATCAAGAGGAATGTTCGAATTTTTTTCGACAAGATTTTTAATGACATGAGCTAGAAGATCATCAGTTCTAATGGAGGAAAGAGTCCCTCTAAATTTACCAAATGCGCTTCTAGTCCCATCTATAATGTATGCTTCTTTCACAGTTGTTTCTTTATACGGCTTCAAAGGTAAGGCATTAACTCAGAAATGCTGAGAGATAAAAGAATTCTTGTCTGCTTCTAGCTAGGAAAGACTCTCTCTGAGAAGATTGATACTCACCGTCGCAAGGTCTGAATCTGGAAAACGATAAGCATACTTATTGACAGGATGGAGACCCGCTTCTTGAGCTATCTTTTTGAAGACTGCAAGCTCTACTATATATTGGTCAGAGAAGCCATGGGTGCCCTCATAAGCAGTAGCTGCTGTTCGCCCTATGTTTTGTGCCACTAACTTTGGATCTACACTGTGTAATTCTATAAGTAATAAGCCGTGCTTTTTGACATAAGGACTCCATTTTTTAAAGTGCTCCATAAGGCTGTCTTCCACATGATTATTGGAGAGGCGTACTCCTCTATGTGTAAAGGCTCCTGTAGAGTGACTGAGTCTATTCGGCTGAGGCTCTACAGGTGCAGACCATACTCTATTGTGGTCCAAGAAGGTTCTGACATTTAGCAGTTCTGACAGCTCGATGTTGTATTGCTTTCTAAGATCATCTGAGAGTCTCTCTGGATCGCCAATGTCGCCCCACATTAATTTGGCCCATACATTTGCTTGGATAAGATTGGCTCTACTCACCTTGATGGCGGCATTGTTGTAATCGGCTCCTACTAAAAATAGTGGGTGGTCTTCAAGCAGCTCTCCCCTTTTAGTTCTTGTAGCTACGGTATCAAAAGCATGAATGAGAAAAGCCCCATTTCCACAGCCCATATCCAGTATGCCTTTAGGTTGCTCTTCTATTGGTCTATTGAATATATCAATGATGACTTCATCCATTTTCTTAAAGTAAGCCGCATGTGCACCTCCACTGCCCCATACGTTCATTTCTCTATCTACATGCTTTTCATCTTCTCCTTCTTTGACTTCACGCAGCACATTTGGATTGCCGAATATTAAATCATCCAATGACCTGAAAGTAGGAATATAGGAAACGGTGACTCCATAAGCCGAAGCCCGCTTAGCAAAGAATAAGCCTTTATCTGTAAAGCTATAGTGCTCTCCACTCTTAGTAAACCAGCCTAACCAACTCAGGAAGTCTAGCAACTTACCGAAGCTTTCTGGATCCTTATGAAATTCATCGGCACTAAAGGAAGTCTCCATAAAGTACTTATGGAACATGCCACTCATACCCAGTTGTACAATCGTCGGACCGACCAAGATGCCTTCTATATGCTTGAGGACCTGATAAGCAACTGGATCAGATTCTTTATCTAGACCATAATCATTCTTGTAATTTTCTATGATGTTCATCATCACTTTAAAGGGCTCTATGTGAAAAAGCCTCTTGGGATATTTAGCGGAGAATTTCAATAGATGATTCACACCTTTATAGGTCTCTGCCAGTGCAAAGGCCGTCTCTGAATGTGCATTCGTCTTGTATGAGATACTATCAGTTCTATTGTCAAGATTCTGTTCTAACCATCCCTGTGAGCATAAGAGTCTCAAGGCGACATTTAGATACCCTTCATTTGCAGAGAAGTGAGAGGTAAGGTCAGCTAGTGTTGCTTCCTTATGCTCCCGAAGGTAAGTAAGAACACCTTTGGAATGTAAGGTGTACATGGTTGGTGCTACTGCAATCCCATCTAGGTGTCTGAATAAATCTGCTCTTAGAGCCCGCTTTTCATCTTTTGATAACATGTCGACTTGTTTACTTTAAAAACATAATAGATCATAAAAATGGACCACCTAAGAAGGTACTCAAATCATGCCATCTTGAGCTATGGATAGCTGAGTGGACGACACAAAGTGTACAAATTAGCTGCTGAATATGAAACCCTTCTTAATGTCTGAGTACAATCTTACCCATTTGTTCTCCTGACTCTAAAGCTTTCACTGCGGTAATAGCCTCTTCAAAAGGAAAGACTTGATGTATTTTCGGTCTTAGCTCGTGCTTAGCCATAAAAGAAATGACATCTCTGAAATCTTTAGGACTCCCCATTGTAGATCCTATGAATTGAATATGTCTTAGGAAAAATTTGCTGATGCTGATGGTCGTCTTTGGGGCGCCTGTAGAGCCATAAGTAACTATACGGCCACCATAGTTCATAAACTTAAAATAGTTATCTAGATTGGCTGAAGGAGAACTGTCTAGAACGATATCTATGCCTCCAGTTAATGCCTTGAGTTGTAAATGCCAATCTTCATCCTTATAGTTTACGCCTCCTTGGGCACCAGCTATTACCGCTGCTGAAATTTTAGCTGCACTGGAACTCGTCACATAGACTTGAGCGCCCATGGCCAGTGCAGTACTGAGCCCAGCCTGCGCTACTCCACCCCCTATACCAGTGATAAGTACTTTGTGGCCTTCTTTTAGACCTCCTTTTTTGACCAAGGCTCTCCAAGAAGTGAGGCTAGCGATTGGTAGTGCTGCGGCTTCTTCCCAGCTTAGATACTTTGGTTTTTCTACAAGACTCGAAACTGGAACTTTTATATACTCGGCCATCGTCCCTGGGTCTGGCATACCTAGTACTCTAAATTGTCTAGTCGGTGCTTGCTCTTCAGTACCCCAATCATAGGCTGGATATATAATGACTTCTTTGTCTTTCCATTCCTGTGAGACGCCTGCTCCAAGTTCTGTAACTACACCTGCGCCATCTGCTCCCAAAATGCACGGCAGTTTCATGCCAGGATATAAGCCTTTAGTAATCCAGATTTCTCTATGATTCAGTGCTGAGGCTTTTACAGAGAGGACGACTTCTTCAGGTCCAGCAACTGGTTTGGCTTGTTCTGTTATGATTAAGGTTTTGTCCTCTTTCAGTACTAGTGCATTCATCTTCTTTCTCTCCATTATTGAGATTAAATATCCTCTTTTTATATTAAATAAAAAGCAATACAAGCTAGAAGACCTCCAGTAACACCAATTATGGTGGAGGCCGTCGTCCATATTCTGAGACCCTGCTTTTCAGTAAGCACAAGGTATTCCTTGACCAACCAAAAGCCACTGTCATTCAGATGGGACATGGCTGTTGCTCCAGAGCTGATGGCGATAACTAGGCAAGCCAGCTGACCTCCTGATAGATTGTAGGAAGACAATAAAGGAGCAACTAGGCCAGCTGCTGTTATCATCGCTACTGTGGCGGAACCTTGAAGGACCCTTACTGTAAGTGCCGCTAGAAAAGCAAAGAATACAATACCCAGTCCCCAACTTTGTAGAGAGTTTGCCAGTAATTCTCCTGCGCCAGTATCTACCAACGTTTGCTTATAAACACCACCTGCTCCAGTAACAAGAATTATGATACCTGCAGGATGTAGAGACTTAGAAGAGATCTCTCCTAGCTGTTCCGTTGTCAGTCCATTCGATCTACCTAGTAGATACCAGGCTAAGAGATTGGCAATTATCAAAGCTGTAAAAGGATGTCCCAGCAGCTCTATGAATTGGTTTACCGAGGCATTGCCTAGGGACAAGTAGTTTTCCTTGATAAGTGTGCCCGTTACAATCAAGACGATAGGTAATAGGATAATCCAAATAATTCTCCCGAAGGAATGATAGAACTCTGAAAGATAGTTATCCGAGTCTGAGTTGTCAGTTAATTGGATGTCTACCTTGTTACCAATATATTTTCCAAATAGGATTCCTCCTACATAGGCCATAGGGATACCAATTACTACCCCTAGAACGATTACCCAAGCCAGAGATGCTCCGATAATTTCTGCTACTGCTATGGGACCTGGTGTGGGAGGAATACAAGCATGTGTCACTGCTAGCCCTGCTAGTAAAGGAATCGCATAATGGACGATGGACTTTCCTGTTTTCTTGTGTAGAGCATGTAGTACAGGAAACAGAATTATAAATCCGACATCAAAGAATACTGGGATTGCCACAAGAAACCCTGTAATCATCATTGCCAGAGGAGTTCTTTTCTCGCCTGTAACACTTATGAGTTTCTGGGCAATTATTTTGGCACTATTGGTTTTCTCAAGGATGCCTCCGAAAATTGCCCCTAGACCAACAACCGTCGCGACAAATCCAAGGGTGCCACCCATACCACTTTGTACAGTTTTTATAATGGCTTCTCCATCTAGTCCTGCACATAGACCTGTGACTATACTTGCAATCAGAAGGGATATGAAAGCTGGAATTTTTAGCTTAAGCAAAAGAAGTAAAAGCAGAACTATTCCTATTATAACAGCTCCCAATATGTCTAATCCCATTGCATTATTAGTTCAGTTAGGTTGATCCAAGTCAAAATCCTCTGATCTAATTAATGGTTCGATAGGAATTGACTCTAATGCTAAATATAGACAAAACCTTGTCCTGACTGGAATGACATTTTAAAAAGCTTAATTGAATTTTGACATTAATAAGTCTTAGCCAGAAATCTGGCCTGCATTCTAGATAATAACTCTTAATTTGTAGTATGGAGATAGATAATATTCAGAAAGTGCAAGAATCCAAAGTCAAGAACAATCAGCAATTCATCCAAGAAATTAATAGGATATTCGAATTGCAGAAAGGAACACATCTGCAGCTAGCTCAAACTACCTATCAAGAAAGAAGAGCAAAGTTGATGAGACTGCAAGTAGCTATTCTAGAGACTTTCAAAGAAGAAATCAATGAAGCAGCTTACAAAGATTTCCGAAAGCATCCAATGGAGGTGCAGGTCTCAGAAATATTTCCAATAATTAGTGCTATCAAATATACCTCTAAGCATCTGCGTCGATGGATGAGAGATCAGGTAGTCCCAACTCCTATTAGTTCTTTTGGTTTTTCTTCCCGCATTAAATATGAACCCAAGGGAGTAGTACTGATAATTTCTCCATGGAACTTTGCCTTTAATTTGAGTTTCTTGCCTTTGGTCTCAGCGATTGCAGCTGGTAATGCAGTAGTTTTGAAACCCTCAGAAAATACACCACATAGCTCTAAGCTTATCAGAAAAATTGTCTCTAGTCTGTTTGATGAAAGTGAAGTCGCTGTAATAGAAGGCGGCGTGCCCGAAACCACCCATCTACTTACAAAAGCTTTCAATCATATTTTCTTTACTGGCGCACCGAGTATAGGCAAGATAGTCATGAAGGCAGCGGCTAAGAATCTGACTAGTGTAAGCTTGGAGTTAGGAGGCAAAAGCCCTAGTATAGTAGACCAATCTGCAGACGTAGAGGCTGCTGCAACCAGAATTGCTTGGTCTAAAAGCTTGAATAATGGTCAGGTATGCATTGCACCAGATTATATCTACGTACATCATTCTATCAAGGATAAATTTATTGCTGCTTATAAAGAGCGGATAAATAAAATGTATGGTGATAATCCACAAGCTTCAGATTCTTATAACCGAATTGTCAATAGACGTCACTTCGAGAGATTGAAGAATTATCTAGAAGATGCTAGAGAAAGAGGCGCTCAGATTGATCTAGGTGGTGTGACGAATGATGAGGACAATTACATTTCTCCTACTGTGGTCACTGAGCTCGATGAGTCTGCCTTACTATGGCAAGAAGAGATCTTTGGTCCGATCTTACCTATTAGAACTTTTAGCAAAATTAATGAACCCATAGAGTATATAAATTCTGGTGAAAAACCTTTAGCACTCTACATCTACAGCAGGAATAAGAAGAACATTCAGAATGTAGAAAATAATACTCGTGCAGGTGGCATGGTGATCAATTACTCTGCCACGCATTATGCTAATCCTAATTTGCCATTTGGTGGAAGC
>CAKZVK010000118.1 GCA_937921825.1 uncultured Saprospiraceae bacterium | reverse complement strand
TAGGATCTATAGGAATATACTCTATGCTATAATGGCCCTGACTATAATAACTCACATCAATGATCAGTTCTTCCGTATTTATTAGTTTTTCACTTCTCCATAAAACAGCACCTGCATTATCAAAGATGTAAAGTATGCCTGACATGCTTTCTGGTAATTTTACTGTAAGAATGTCATGTACAGGATTAGGGTAAATGTCTAAATCTCTTCTCCAATAAACATATTCACCGAATACTGAGTTGATTGATGGATCACATTTTTCTTCGGCGTCTACTCTAAAACGTGGATAATTCGGAAAACTACCAGTGGAAGAAACTTCAGGTAATTTTATACCTTGCTGCACTAGATCACATGCTATTCCCTTTTCATTAGGTTTATGAATTACATGAAAAGAATAAGAACTGCTACCTGGTCTAATGTATATTTTGCAATCAGGGCCCAAAGTGCTTAGAAAGAATCGGGTGGAAAAAGGATCTCTGACTCCATTGTGTTCTGCAATAAAAATTTTTCCATCGTTTAGATCTTCGTATGCGACTTCCACTTGCCATAATGAATCTCCAGTTGTCAAATAGAGAAATTCAGAATTAGGACTCCACTCACAAGTAGCAAATGAAGCTCTCTCTGGTTCAGGAAAGAGTATCCTTCTTAAGTCCGAAATCTCACCTGATGTTCTATCAAAGTGATACAATAATAAACCATCATACTGATTAAAATATGCTAGCATGTTTCCATTAGGGGAAAACTTTGCATCACCACTAGCAGACGAATTTCTTTGATTGAATGAAATTCCTGATTCATGGATATGATTTAATACTAATCCAGAATTGTCAATGGAATAGAAGTAAAAGTTCCCATCATTTCCAGGATTGACAATCCACCAATCTTTTCCATTCTCTTTATAAATAGCAGTCAAGTAAGACCACAAAAAATTATCAAGAGAGTGGAAGTCTTTATTTTTAATAACAACTTCTCCTAATCCATTATTGGCACTAAGATCAACATAACTATAACTCAAGTGTCTTACATGAAAGTCATTATTAGCATCTTTATCAAGTCGCTTATGAATTACGTAGTAGCAATAATCCTTAGCTGGGTCTTCTAAAATGAGCATATCCTGTCTACCAGGATATCCTTGTCTTAGACAATCTGGAGCTAACCAAATCTCATTAAGAAAATCACCAATATTAAGACTATCACCATTAACCATAACTTCGTGTTCGCTATTGGCTATGGCACATCCATTAGAATAAAATAGTAGATTGCCCTCTTTGTCACATATAGAAACATTGTTTTGATCAAAACTTAAACCCTTATCTCTAAGCTGAGGAGAAAAAGGTTTATCTCTAAAATCAAATTTTAGTGCTCTGATATCATCTCCTATTTGCTGATCACTACCTAAGAACCATAAATAGTCTCTTTTGTCCTGAGTTAGGCCTTGGAATGCAAACAAGATTAAAACTAGAAAGAAAGTACACTTCATGGCGTCAAAATTACTGCTTTAAATTTCAGTAATTTTTTAAACTTAAATTTCTGTATTTATATGTAGCTAGCTCATTTTCAATTTAAGAAAAACCAAGTCTAATGGCGTCTCCGCAGGCATCAAAAGCTATGATATGATGATAGATCTGATTGCTGCTTACGAAGCCTCTATTGAGTAGCGTTACTGCTTTACAAATTTCTCTGACACCTTGAAGTCTTTTCCTTTTAGCTGAAGAAGGTATATACCTTCACTTAACTGATCAGTTACAAAGCTGATCTGGCTAAAGCGAGATGGAAAATATTCTCCTTTTCTGAGTTGCCTTACAATCTGACCATTCATATCAAGTACCGTCAGATTAATCGGACCACCTTGCTTAAGATGAAAAGCTGCAGTCACTCTAGAGTCCACAGGGTTAGGGTAGAGGGGTAGTAGTCTATTGCCGACCTGCTCCATATGTTCTTCCACTGCTACTGTACCGTCAAAACGTATATCTTCATCTCCATCTTTGTAAGGCACATACAGGAAGGGTAGGTAGAACATTTCATCTTCCGTCCTATCACCCCAATGCACTAGTTTTGGTGGATTATTAGGGTTATTGGGGTTATCTACAGTATTATCATATACTGCTCTAGCTATGACCTTTGTGCCTTTCTCCGCTTTTATCAATCTATCAAAATAGTACTGCGACTGCCAGTTAAAATCCCAGTCAGGTATACTTATGAGATTAGTGATAGAGCCATCTGGATGTTCTAGATGCACTTCCCACTCTTTACCGAGCAGATGGGCATGAGGAAATATACCCATCAGACTAATGTCTTCTCTGATCAGATAAGTCCCTACAAATTCTCTCTCCTGACCTGGTAACATAATGAAGCCCGCAAAGCTTCCTGGCAATGAAGTAGGCAACATAATGTGCTGCTCGACTACTCGTTCTACTTCTTCATCCTCATCAGCAAAGAATATATTCAGTGAAGATTGATCCCACTCATCATTTGCTGAAGGTGCATAGTGTATCTGTACAGCCAGGTCTGATCCCGCTTTCATTATTTGTCCGAGTCCATCAGGATATCTTGTCGTTTTCTGACCTGGCGCATATGGGTTAAATTGCTTACCCGATAAAAAGGTAATATCGTTTTGATCACCATTGAATGACCCAAATGACTCAAAACCATATTCCGGTGTCTGAGCATCTGTCTCTCTTGCGATACCCTCATTGTCTTCAAAGATGAGTGCATGATGGACGATCTTAGCATTCCCAGGTCTAAACTCTACTGCCTTTACCACTCTGTCTTCTGTGAGCCCCGTGGGGAGCACAAAGTAGTAGTAAGAGTCTCTATTGTTTCCTCTGTGCATATGGGCTTGTTCCATACTAAGCACTAAGTCCGGTTCCCCTAAAAGAGAGCCATCAGGATAATTAGGGAATTCTGGCTCTAAGCTTTCATCACCTCGCGGCATACCATTGTCTACCCATGCTGCTATCATAGCTATTTCGTCTTGACTCAAATGCGCTTCACCCAGAAAAGAAGAATAGTCTGGATCTGGTTTCCATGGTGGCATATAGCGAGACTCAGTGACGAACTTAATCATCTGTCCCCATCCAGTAACCTCATCATAGTTAGTCAGTGAAAAAGGACCTATCTCACCTGGTCGATGACAGTTGGCGCAATTCTCATAAATCAAAGGAGCAATATCTTCTGTATAAGTCACTTGTCCTGATAGAACAATGGAAGAAAGGCAGATGGAGAAAAAGATTAGTATAAAACGCATATCCAGATTTTTAAATAAATCTACTAACTATTAAGAACAGAAACTCTAATTCATCTACGAACAGAGGGAGTTTAACTACTTATTACATTTCATTATTCCTCCTCTGCGGTATGCAGGTCTTCTTCGACTTCTCGCAATCTATTCTTACAGAAAGCTACTAGCTCTTTAGCTTTTTTTATTTTATCACTGAGCTTATCTATACTGATAGATTCATTCTGAAGCTCTTCCAATATCTTCTGCAATTCCTTGTAGGCTTTATCATAACTCTTCTTTGCCATAACTATACTTGTTTTACGTTGAGAACACCGTCCTTAAATTCTATCTCTAGGTCTTCTTTGGCTTTATCAATTTTTGATTTGCTCAATATGTAGTCTTTTCCTTGTCTGACCACAGCAAATCCTCGACTGAGAATATTAGCTGGATCTAAAAGGGCTAGCTGCTCACCTATACTTTCTAGCTCACGCTTTTCTTGTTTTAGTTTTTGCTGGTAGTGGGTAACTATAGACTCTTGCATATTACTCAGCATCCTATTATTCAGCGTAAGGCTAGCTTGTGGTATACTCCTGATACGTTCTTCAGAAATAATTAGATCTTCCTGCATATAGGCGATCATACTTCTCACTTCTTCAGCTATCATACTCTCAAGACCAAGCATATTCCCCTCGAACTCTGCATTATGTTCTATGATCAAATCTGCCACAGCAGTCGGCGTCTTGACTACAGTATGTGCGACTACATCTGTTACAGTCTGATCTATATCATGTCCAATGCCTGTAATAACTGGCGTCGAAGAGGCTGCGACTTCAAAAGCAATATTATAGTTATCAAATGCCGCAAGATCTAACTTCGCTCCACCACCTCTTATAATGGCTATAACATCATGCCCTTGAGTTCTTGCTTCTCGTAGTGCAGCTACAACATCGGCTTCTGTCTTCTGTCCTTGCAGAGCAGACTGATACAGAAAAATCTGAAAGTCATACCCATAAGCATTATGTGTCAACTGCTGCACAAAATCCTGATAGCCTGCGGCTGTCTCAGAAGAGATTACTGCTACATTCTGTATAACACTAGGTAGAGGAACTTGAGCATTTTTATCTAATAAATCCTTTTGCTTTAGCTGCTCTAGAATTTTTTGTCTATTCATTTCGAATTGCCCAAAAGTATAGGACGGATCTATGTCTTCTATGACTAAACTAAGACCGTAGCGTTCACTATAATTTACGACTACTTTGAGCTTCACTAGGATGCCTTCTTTGAGAATAGAATCGACGAGCTTTCCTAACTTCTTCTTGATGAAAAGATATTGTCTGTACCAGATTTGTGCAGAATTCTTCGCTAAGACTTCATCACTATCTTCTGCCTTTTCTATGAGCTGCAAATAGACATTACCTCTTGAGTGGGAGACTTGGTTAAGTTCACATTCTACCCAGAAGGGTTCATCAAAGTTGAGTGCCAAGACTCGCTTGATGTATTGATTGACTTCTAATAGTGAAAAGGCTTCCAAAAAGAAATATTTATGCAAAGGTAACAAGTCCGTCAGTGTGGACTAGGATAAGTGCCAATTAATTGTAATACTTATTCATACAAGCTTTAAGACATCAAAGTAAAAAAGGCTTCTTAACCGGAGTTGAGAAGCCTTTTTCTTAGAATCTATTGTATAACTTATCTGCCGAAGGCATTGATATTCTCTATAATAAATGTGAGTTTCCCACACTGTTCTTCAGGAGCTGATCTATCTGCTTCATAACGATAGCCATAGAATCCCTTCAGCACTTTTTTCTCTTTTCCTGCAGGTATAATTGCGGTAGTTTCAAAATCAAGTAGCTCAGCAAAGACCACATGTCCTGATCTATTGATACAGATCTTAGCTACGATCTTCTTGCCTTCTTGATTCTCAAAGTTTACAGAGAGTATATCTTGGAAATTTCTATGAATTACTTTTCTTCCAAATACCCCTCTTCCTGAACCGTCATATTTTCCTGTACCAGCACCTCCATCTCCAATACCTTCATCACCATCATTGCCTTTACTTGCTCCTTTCCCATCTCCTTTCTCTCCTTCTCCAGTTCCCGAGGTTCCTCCAGATCTAGAAGGATCTCCTTTGGGCTTTTCATCACTATTACTTCCTCCTTTCTTGAAGACATCTAAGATGCTACCTATTCTATCTTGAGTAGAGGGTTTTGCTTTTGGTGGTGCAGGCTCCGGATCTGGTACTGGCTCTAAGTCAGGTGCAGGATCTGGCACTGGCTCTAAATCTACCTCCTCTACTTCTATCGCTTCTTCTACAGCAGCGACATCTGATTCTTCCTCAGTCGTAGTCTCTGAGATGACAGGCTCAGTAGGTGTCGGTGGAGTAGGAGTAGGCTTAGGTAGCTTGATATCAGGCTTAGTCGTTTCTAGCGGTGTCTGTTCCACTTTTTCTATAGGCTCTGGCTTATCGGCATCCTTCTTAGGAGCACCTTCATCTGCAGAAGCTGTGTTACTATTAGAACTTTCTGAGAAGTCCTCTAGCTTTTCTGGCTCTGGTGGTATGATCTCTTCGAAATTTATAGCTACGGCAAACTGATTATCGGCAGCTTTTTCGTGCTTGCAAGTGTAGAAGAAGGCTAAGACCAAAAGGACTGCATGTACAGCAATGGTAATCTTAGTACTCTTTCTCTTATGCTCTCGCTCCAGAGCAATTTCCTCGTGTAATAGGAGTATATCTTGTGCCATAGTTCTAGTCTTTTCTATTAGACTGATTTTACCTCTTAAAAACAGTTAAGGAGCTATTAAAATTTCACCTTATCCAACTATTCTTGACGGAGGCTATTTAAATGTGTAATTCGTTTAGTCTATAATTAAGACAATTCTTATGCCATGAGTCCCTCTCAATTGGTCTAAAAGTCGTCTATAAACCTATAATTCATAGGCATTTAGCCGAATTTACAAGAAATTGGGAAAATCGAGCACCTCGAAGATATTAAAACAAATTATATATGTTTTAACTTTATATATTTGATACAATCAATCAAGAAAATAATGGCCAAACTTCCTTTCAGCATTATCATCACACTTATTCTTTCATCCTTCTATTTGACTGCCCAAGATTACAGCAATTTTAACTGTCCAGTAGAGGTCAATGGTCGCCAGCTTGCTTTCCCATGGACTGGAGGGTTTAATTCTCCCCAGTTTTCATCTGGAGATATGGACGGGGATGGCAAAGAAGAGCTATTTGTATTCGATAGAGGCGGCAATGTGCCTATGATATTTGAGAGAAGCACCTCTGGAGGCAATTCTAATTTTATATACAGACCAGACATGAAAGCTAATCTGCCCGACAGTCTAGAGTCCTGGGCCTTACTCAGAGATTATAATGAAGACGATATTGCAGATCTCTTTGTAGCACCTACCTTTGGTAATGTTCCTGGTGTGCAGCTATACGAAGGGTCTATAGAAAATGGAAAACCAACCTACACGATCAAGAGGATGGGCAACTCTACAGGACCATTCCAAATCATTTGGTACAGATTCGGATCATCATGGGTAAATGTTACGATACCTACTTCTGATATCCCAGAGATTATAGATGTAGATGGAGATTCAGATCTTGATATTCTAAGCTTCGACTTAGAAGGCTCACAAGTGACCTACTACAAGAATCTACAAAAAGAACAAGACCTACCCAATGATACTATGGTCTATGAAGCCACAGACTTTTGTTTTGGAAAATTTAAAGAGTCTGGTCTTTCTGGAGAAATCTTTTTAAGCGACGCCGATGACCAATGTGCCTCTAAGCTGAACGATGACGAATTGGTCATAAGAGGTGGTGCTCATGCTGGGTCTACTATTATGTGTTTTGATAACGATAATGACGGCGACCTGGAGATGCTCCTTGGAGATCTCAGTGGTACGAATGTGGTCTATCTAGAGAATGGAGGATCCAGTGAGCGAAACCACTACACAGAGGTGAGCTACGCCTTTCCAGATTACGATGTGCCTGTAGACTTAGATATTTTCTTAGGCTCTTTCAATGTAGACGTCGATAATGATGGGCTAAAAGATATAATCACCGCTCCCAACTCTATTAATAGTGTTCAGAACGTCGACAACATATGGTTATATAAGAACACCGATAATGAGGATACCAGATTTAGATTTATACAAGAAGATTTTCTTCAAGAGGAAACTTTAGATTTTGGTAGTAACTCCGTCCCAGTATTTATTGATGAGGATGCTGACGGGCTGATGGATTTATTGGTAGCCTCTTCAGGGCACTATTCCGACTCTGCAGAAGAAATTATCTTTCTAGCCCTCTTTAGAAATGTAGGAACAGAATTCAATCCATCCTTCAAGCTAGAAGATTTAGACTACCTGAATTTCAGAGAGTATAGCGGTAGCTCTGATGATCCTTCTCCTGCAGCAGGAGATCTCGATGGTGATGGAGACATAGATATTCTCATTGCTGATACCAATGAGCTACTATATTATTTTGAAAATACTGCAGGTCCTGACAGTCCTATGGCATTTGCATCGCCTGTCGTTGGATACATGGGGATCAACCCCGGTGTCAGAGGATTTCCAGCTATAGTAGATATCAATGCTGATGGCCTAAATGATATAGTGATGGGAGATTACAAAGTAAATGGAAACTTCCAAGATCCAAATGTAACGACCTGGGGGTCATTAGCTTACTACCAAAACCAAGGAGAAATAGGAGAACCGTTCTTTAATGGAGATGAAAGTGTCGCTCCTAATATTCCTAATCTAGGACAAATTAGAACTCAGTTAGGTAAGAGTAATGCTGAGCTAAATAATTCTTCCCCTAATTTTATAAAGGTAGAGGGTGAGCTACAAGTACTCATAGGAAGTGAAGCAGGAAAAATAAAAAGATACGCTATAGACTGTAAGAATCTGAGTTCTAAATTCGAAGTACTAGACTCCATAGTCGGTAATATAGACGAAGGTAAACTAAGCACCCTAGCTAGTTATGATATAGACAGGGATGGGTTTCTAGAACTTGTAGTCGGTAATCTAAGAGGAGGCCTTAGTTTTTATAACACTGATATAATGTCAGAGTTTTCAGACACAGAAGACCTTAATCCAGAACTCACTGTCACCGTATATCCTAACCCGACATCTGATAAAATCTGCCTGGATATCCCAGATGAAATCATGATCACTTCTATGAGAATCATAGGAAATGAAGGGAAAGTACTACAGGAATATGAAAGAGCTTATGAGACCATAGACCTCAGTGATTATCCTACAGGAGTATACTTCCTGGAGCTTACAACAAGAGAGAAATCAATTACAAAAAAGGTATTGAAGCTTTAGTAACGAGCGCCGAATAGCAAACTGCCTATGCGGACCATCGTTGATCCCGCTTCTACAGCAAGCTTGTAATCTCCAGACATACCCATAGAGATTTCTGTGAAGTTCTTCTTGGTAGAGAAGTGCTTGTCTTTGAGCTTATGGAAGCATTCTTTCAGATAGCCAAACTCCATAATGGTGACTTCCTCATCAGAGGTAAAGGTCCCCATACCCATGACACCTCTAATATCCACATGCTCTAAGGCTATTAATTCCTCTAACTCCGATGTCAAATTCTCGAAGCTATAACCCGCTTTAGTTTCTTCCTGAGCTATTTTGATCTGAAGGAGTACATCTATGGATCTATCATTCTTCTGAGCTTCCTTATTTATTGTTTTGGCTAAATCTAGAGAGCCTACAGAATGAATAAGCGAGATGAATGGCGCGATGTACTTTACTTTATTCTTTTGTAAGGAGCCAATCATATGCCATTGGATGTCCTTGGGAAGTTCTTCATGTTTACTGACTAGCTCTTGGACTCTATTCTCTCCGAAGATTCTTTGCCCTTGATCATAGAGCTCCGTTATGGCAGAAGTGGGTTTGGTTTTGGAGACGGCGACCAGTTCGACCTGGTGAGAGGAAAGATAATTTTTGAGTTCTGTATACATTTAGAATAGTCCGAATAATTCAGCATTAATCTGCTCGACTATCTTTCCGAAATCTTCCTTATTGTTAAGGAAGTCAATATTGTCAGCATCGATGACGAGCAACTTTCCGATGTCATATCCTTTTATCCAATCATTGTACTTCTGATTCAGACGCTTAAGGTAATCTAGACTGATACTACCTTCATAGTCTCTACCTCTATTATGTATATGACCTACCAGGGTAGGGATAGACGCTTTGAGATAAATTAGTAAATCCGGAGGAGCAATCTGCGAAGTCATTGTCTTAAACAAGGAAGAGTAATTATCAAAATCTCTTTTTGACATCAATCCCATCTCATGTAGATTGGGCGCAAAGATGAAAGCATCTTCATAGATGGTTCTATCTTGGATTACCGTTTTGTCTCCTTTGTGTATATCGAGAATCTGCTGGTAACGACTATTCAGAAAGTAGATCTGCAGATTGAAAGACCATCTATGCATATCACTGTAGAAGTCACTGAGATAAGGATTGTTATTAGCATCTTCGTAATGGACCTCCCATCCAAACTGCTTTCCCAGAAGCTCACACAAGGTCGTCTTCCCTGCACCTATATTTCCAGCAATAGCAATGTGTTTAATATTTGACATGCAGTGAGAAGATTTCTGTTGTTAAACTTATTTGAGTTAGTTGGTTGGCGAATTTAGTTATTTAGGCGGATATAGGTAGTTGAACATCTATTTTTGAACCTAATTAGCTTAATTAAAGTGATATTTATGGTACATCTAAAAAGGAACCTTTGGCTATAGACGATAAGACAATAAAGAAACTAGAAGAGTTAGCGATGCTAAAGCTGACGAAAGAAGAAAGTACCGAGCTGAAAAATGATCTAAGCCAAATGATCGGTATGATAGACAAAATCTCAGAGCTAGATACCGAAGGCGTCCTACCTCTTCAAAATGTGCATAGCCACAAGCAAGAACTGAGATCAGACGAAATCAAGCAAATCATAACCAAAGAAGCAGCACTGGATAATGCCAAAGCCAAAGAAAAAGGATACTTTATAGTACCTAAAGTGATAAAGAAGAAGTAGTGCCACAGAATAAAATAATATCGACCAAAGATATCCGCAAGATCTATCAGATGGGTACCGAAAAGGTGTATGCTCTGAATGGACTCTCCATTGACATCCACAATAACGAATATGTAGCACTAATGGGACCTTCTGGATCTGGCAAGTCTACATTGATGAATCTGCTTGGTCTTCTTGATACACCAACTGAAGGAGATTATATACTGAATGAGTCCAAGGTCAGTGAAATGACAAATGCAGAACTGGCTGTCGTCAGAAACAAAGAGATAGGCTTCGTCTTTCAAACTTTCAATCTACTCCCTAGACTTTCTGCTCTGGATAACGTTGCTCTACCACTAGTATACTCTGGCATGAGTAAGAAGAAGAGGTCAGAAAAAGCCTTCCAGGTCCTAGAAAGCGTAGGGCTAGGAGATAGGGTAGATCATAAGCCTAATGAGCTCTCTGGAGGACAACGTCAAAGAGTCGCAATAGCCAGAGCACTAGTGAATGACCCTTCCATTATCTTAGCTGATGAGCCTACGGGTAATCTAGATACTAAGACGTCTATAGAGATAATGGCTATCCTAGAAGAAATCCATAGCAAAGGGAATACTATCATCTTAGTGACGCATGAACCAGATATCGCTGAGCATGCGCACAGAATCATCCGACTCAGAGATGGTGTACTAGAATCAGATCTTAAGAATGATCAAGTTATTTCTGCACACGATCCAAATCACCATTACAATCGTAAATAAAAAACGATCTTTGTACGGTAAAGTATAAAGATGAAAATCTATACCAAGACTGGTGACAAAGGCAGTACTTCGCTCTTCGGCGGAAAGAGAGTCTCTAAAGATGACATTCAGATAGAAGCCTACGGCACTGTGGATGAGCTTAATAGCTATATAGGTTTACTCATCTCTAAGACTTCTGAGCTAGACCACTCAAGCTTACTCAAGAAAGTCCAAGCGATACTCTTTGATATAGGTAGCCACTTGGCCTCAGATGGTAGTGCAGACAAGTTTCTTCCAGAAATTAGTAGTAAAGAGGCCCAGAAATTAGAACTGGCTATAGACGAGATGAATAAGACCTTACCTGAGCTCAAATCGTTCATACTGCCAGGTGGCAATGAAAGAATAGCACTTACTCACGTCTGCAGGACAGTCTGTAGAAGAGCAGAAAGACGCGTTGTAGCCCTTGCTAATCATGCAGAAGTAACTAATGAGATTGTCATATATCTTAACAGATTATCAGACTATTTCTTTGTACTCTCTCGCCAGCTAGCTGCTACTGACAACATCGACGAAGTGAAGTGGAATCCCAAATAATTTTATTTTTACGTCTGCAAGCTTCTGAATGAAAGACATTACTGCTAAAAGAAAATTTTCAGGTACAGACTTTATAAAGCTACTGATAGCTATAGTAGCTGTCACTGTCATATGCCTACTTTTCCCATCGCATGAAGCACCTGTCTATAACTATCAAGAAGGGGAAGCATGGAGCTACAACGATCTCAAAGCAGATAAACCACATGAAACCTTTATAGAATCTGGTGTAGCCGGAGACAGCCTCAATCCTTACAGGAAGGTCACCTTCTCCTTCAGAAAAGGAGATGTCATCGTCGCTAAAAATCAAATCGTCAATAATAGTACTGTTACAATCTTAGACGAGTACCTAGGACCACAGTTGTCAGCACAAAACATAATCACAGGCAAAAGAATCGTCTATTTTGCAGGCTACTTTATTCTTACGGCTCTGATTATAGGAGCTCTAATATTCTATTCTTCCAAGTACTTTCCAGAGATCTATAATAAAGTATCTGGGGTCCTATTTCTTTTGATCTGGCCAGTACTATTCAGCATCTTGGTTTTTCTGGTCAATCAGAATGCGGCCATGAGCCCCTATTTGATTCCTTTTTGTCTTGTGCCTATTATAGTATTTAACTTCTATGGAGGTAGACTAGCTTTATTTATACACGTGGTGGTCGTGCTCATCGCTAGTTTCTTGAGCGGGCTCGGTTATGAATTTACTTTCCTACAGATACTGGCAGGGATTGTTACCGTCTTAATAATATCTGAAACCCGATATTGGAATAAGTTCTTTGCAAGCATACTCATCATTTTAGCTACATATATGCTCGGGTATTTGGGCCTAGCACTAATAAACTCAGGCTCACTGGTCAAGTCAGAATATCAAGTATTCGGCTGGCTAGCTATCAATAGCTTATTGTTGCTGCTGGCATATCCTTTCATTCCGCTGATAGAAAAGATATTTGGATTTACGAGCAGCATTACTCTGGCTGAGCTAAGTGATATGAATCAGCCTCTAATAAAGGAGCTATCACTTAAGGCGCCAGGGACACTGCAGCATTCCCTGCAAGTCGCTAATCTTGGTGAGGCCGCAGCTGAAAGGATAGGTGCAAATAGTCTCTTAGTCAAGACCGCTGCACTCTATCATGACATAGGTAAAATCAGTAAGGCTGAATACTTCATAGAAAACTCTAAAGGAGAAAATCATCATAACTCACTCAGCAACTTCGAGAGTGCAGAACTCATCATTAATCATGTCATAGAAGGAGAGGCCATAGCTAAGAAAGCTAGGCTACCCAGGCTGATAGTAGATATGATCAAATCCCATCATGGAACGACTAGGGTAGAGTACTTCTATAGAAAACAAATGACTGATGAACCGGAAAGAGAATTCGATGAGTCGATATTCAGATACCCCGGTCCTAAGCCTGTCACTAAGGAACAGACCATTTTGATGATTGCTGATTCCATAGAGGCAGCCTCCAAAAGTCTAAAGAATCCTACTGGACAGGACATAGATCAGCTGATAGAAAAGATAATTGATTATAAAGTCAATGAAGATCAACTAAGTGATTCGGAACTCAACTTCAATGAGTTAGAAACCTGCAAGGAAGTATTCAGCTCACTACTCAGAAGTATCTATCACGTCAGGATAGAATATCCAGAAGAAAAGAAATAATCTTAATTAAGAGAAGTCCCTTTTATCGGGCTAGCTTTAGCTTGCTTAAGCCATTCTATAGAACCTACAAAGATGGTCACAAACACTAAGTTGGAGATCAGTGTATTCTGGAAGAATGGAATACCCGCTTCATAGCTCATCAATAATCCTGCAGGAGATTTTGGATACATCGGCAATGATAACCAAGAACCAAAGTTTGTCACCACAAAGAAAAGTACTGAAGCGAATAGTGCTCCTCCTAGAATTTTTGTGCCTACTGATTTCTTAGCGATCCACATTCCGATGATTACTGTCAGTAGAATAGCAGAATAGGTATAGAGCATATAATCTGCCCATACAATTAATCCTTCTTGCTCAGCAAAGAAAGCTCTATTGATCGTATTGTTAAGTATGATATCTGCCATGAAGAGAGCCGCTATAGGGACTAAAAATGCTAAGGCTTTTCTATGGATGTATAACCCACCGACTAAGGCCATAGCTGCAACTGGTGTAAAGTTATGAGGATGATTAGGAATCATTCTATATATAAAACCAATCGCGATAAAGACTAAGGCTAATAAAAACTCTCTATTCTTCATTAATGCAGTAATTTGAAAGCAAATATGACTAATTTTTAGCAAAATGGCTTATTTCATGACTCTCATCGGTGGATTAAAAGTCTAAATCTATCAGTACTTTTGCCACTTTCTAAATTGAAAAGGACAATCACACTAATTAATGTTTTTTCAACAAGCTTTTAAAGGTAGCAACGACTGGTGGAGATATATAGTCGTCAGTATTTTGGTATTCATTGGATATCAGATAGGCACTATTCCATTGATGCTGGCCCTTTGGCGAGCAGTAGATATCGACCCCAATCTGGATAAAGCAGATATTCAATCCTTTGCGGGCAATCCAGATTTTGCAAACTTTGGAATCAATACCAACCTCGGCCTCACGCTGATGCTGCTATTATTTGTAGCCGCCTTGGTCGTTTTTTACTTTGTGTTCAAGCCTTTTCATTCCCGAGAATTTAGGACCATATACACGACATCCAGTAGACTCAATTGGAGCAAAATATTCTTTGCCTTCTTTGCATGGCTTTCTTTTTCACTAGCGGTAGAAGGGATCAGCTATGCCATGAATCCCGGCGACTATACATGGAATTTTCAGTTCAATACATTCATACCCCTGGTAGCATTATGTATATTCATCTTACCGCTACAGACCAGTTTTGAAGAATTATTCTTTAGAGGATATCTTATGCAAGGTATAGGCACTGCACATATTAATAAGGTAATAGCAGTGGTGCTCTCTGCATCCCTAAGCTTACTCATCCGGTCATTCCTGCAGCCTATGAGCTATAGTTCTCTTTCTGGATTTATAGATCAGTATGGGGCTGAGAATATAGAAGATCTCTCTGGACTACTATCCAACTTTATAGCACTCTTGATCTTTATGGGTCTGACAACAATTATAACTAAGGCTCTAGCATCTAAGAATCTAGAAAAGCATAAGAACTATAAGATCGTCCCCTTGATCATCACTTCCATATTGTTTGGACTTATCCACTCCTCTAATCCAGAGATAGAAAAATTTGGTTTTGGTATGATGCAAATCTACTATATAACTGCAGGTCTACTGCTGGGGATAATGACGATAATGGATGATGGATTAGAGCTGGCCCTCGGTACACATGCCGCCACTAATTTTACAGGAGCTGTATTTGTGGGATATGAAGGTGCAGCTATAAATACAGATAGTCTATTTATTTCTAATGCCTTAGATGCTCAGCTCATGACCGCAGCTTTCGTTGTCATTGCTGTGCTTTTCCTTTTTGTACTCAAATTGAAATACAACTGGGGTTCTTTCTCCAAGATCTTTGACAGGATAGAAAAACCAGATAACGATATAGCCTTGAATCAATACATTGATACAATCCCTAGACCTAATAATACTTAAAGATTAAAACTCTAGATATGAGACTGGCAGTCCTACTTTTTCTCACTTGTATATCAAGTGTAGCCTTAAGCCAACCAAACAGATGGCAACAAAGAATAAAATACAATATCGACATTGACTTCGATGTCGAAAATCACCAGTTCACTGGCAAGCAAGAAATGAAGTACTGGAATAATTCTCCAGACACTTTAGACAAAGTATTCTACCATCTCTACTTTAATGCTTTCCAACCGGGAAGTATGATGGATGTAAGATCAAGAACGATATCTGATGCAGATAAGAGAGTAGGAGACAGAATCAGCAAACTGAAAGAAAATGAAATTGGTTATCAAAAAGTGCTGAAGCTCACACAAGATGGTGCCATGACAGAATTCATCACGGAAGGAACAATACTAGAGGTCACTCTAGCTAAGCCGATCCTTCCAGGCCAATCGACCACCTTCAACATGGAATATGAAGCACAGGTGCCGGAGCAGATAAGACGTAGTGGAAGAAATAACAGCGAGGGTATCAGCTACTCTATGTCCCAGTGGTATCCTAAACTGTGTGAATATGATTACCAAGGCTGGCATGCAAACCCTTACATTGGTAGAGAATTCTATGGTGTCTGGGGAGACTTTGAAGTGACCATCAAGATAGATAGAACCTATACTGTAGGGGCTACAGGCATTCTGCAAAACATGGAAAAAATGGGCCATGGCTACTCTGATAAAAACACTAAAAAGAAAGGTCTCTTCAGAAAGAAATATCTCACTTGGACTTTCAAAGCTGAAAACGTACATGACTTCGTCTGGGCTGCAGATCCTGATTACAAGCATGTAACCAAAGAAACCCAAGCAGGTACTACTCTCCACTATTTCTACCAAGAAGGAGAAAAGACAAATGAAAACTGGGAGAAGCTGCACGAAGCTATGGACGAGGCAGAGCAGTTCATGAACAAAAAATATGGCAAGTATCCTTATCCAGTCTATGCCTTCATACAAGGAGGAGATGGTGGTATGGAGTACCCGATGGCAACACTTATTACGGGTGAGAGAAGCTACCTTAGTCTTGTAGGTGTATCTGTGCATGAGTGGATGCATAGTTGGTATCAGATGCTCATGGGTACTAACGAAGCACTATATGCATGGATGGACGAAGGCTTTACTTCATTTGGTTCTGCAGAAGTCATGAATCACCTCAGAATAAAAGAACTCTTACCTGGAGACCCTACTGATAACCCTCACTACAATTCTATCAGAGGTTATGCAAGATTTGCATTATCTGGCAGTGAAGAACCTCTCTCTACACATGCAGATCACTTCAAGACTAATACTGCTTATGGTGTCGGTTCTTACACAAAGGGGACTGTCTTTCTGAAGCAATTAGAATATATAGTAGGTCGTAAGGATTTTGACATAACGATGAAACGTTACTATAATGACTGGGCCTACAAACATCCTAACCCTAATGACTTTATCAGAGTCATGGAAAAGGTCTCTGGTCTAGAGTTAGACTGGTTCAAAGAGCACTGGGTCAATTCTACAAATACTATAGACTATGGTATAGAGTCTGTCACCCAAGAAAATGGAAAGTCTATCATCAAGCTTACTAAAACAGGATCTCTTCCTATGCCCGTAGATCTTTCCGTAGAGCTGAATGATGGTAAGATCATAAACTACTATTTACCTCTAAGAATGATGAGAGGAGAAAAAGGAGAAGATATCTTCAGTGGTCAACTACAAGCCGATTGGCCTTGGACACATTCTATTTATAATATCGAAACCAACTTAGAAGTGGGTGACATCAATAAGATTACGCTAGATCCTACTGGAAGACTTGCAGATGTAAATCTTGAGGATAATGTATGGCCTGCCGTTTATAAGAAAGAGGAAGAAAAATAAACTTAGGCTAGTTATTAGCTATAAAAAAAGGCTACACTGAATCAGTGTAGCCTCTTTTTTTATTTTGACTCCTAGTTATACTAGGCTCTTCCCTTTCCTTTGGAGTTCATTTTCTTTTTACCCTTTGTGATCTTAGCGAGCTTCACTGCAGCTTCTGCATTTACCACACCACCAGTTACACTTAATTTGCTGAATGGAACCATCTCATCTTTAGTACCTGGAAGGATAACTTTATTATCCATCTTAGTCACTGTAGACATAAGGATGTGCTTTACTTGTACAGCACTAAGAGTAGGGAAGTATGATCTCAATACCGCTGCGACACCGGCTACTACAGGAGCTGCCATACTAGTACCTTGAGCATTATCATACTTGTCATCAGGAATAGTAGAATATATCTGCATACCTGGAGCAAATAGATCTACATTCTTTTCTCCATAGTTAGAGAATGGAGCAGAAAGCTCTTCGCCATTCTTATAGTTCAAAGCACCAATTTCTAACCAGTTATTGAAGGTCTTATCTTTAGGCTTGAATATTCCTAAGAAACGCTTCTTCTTATAGTTGTCATTAGGAAAGTTATCAGTAGAGTCATTATCCTGAGAGCTATTACCAGCAGCATGTACTAGAAGTACATCATTCTTTTCAGCATGCTTAATTGCATCTTCTACGATCTTTTCATTCCAAGAATAGCCTTTTCCGAAACTCATATTGATGATGCTCGCACCGTTATCTACAGCGTATCTGATAGCATTAGCAACATCTTTATCTCTCTCATCACCATTAGGAACTGTTCTTACAGACATGAGCTTCACATTTTCTGCGACACCATCCATACCTATTCCATTGTTTCGTACTGCTCCGATAATTCCAGCTACGTGAGTACCATGAAAAGCATCTGGACCTTCTACTCTGTTATTGCCGTAATACTTCTCAGTTTGGTCATTGTAGTTATCACCTACTATGCTTCTAGAATCAAAGTCGGGATTATACATAAAGTCTGCTTGGCCAGAGAAATAGTCTATACCGCCTTGTACTCTAGAAAGAAGATCTGCCTTGAGCTCTTGTATATTGACTAGAGTATCTCCTTGCGCTATTCTATCTAGGACTATGTTCTTTCCCATTTCTATCTCAGCACTTTCGCTTCCGTCGATTTCCTGTAAGGAAGCAAGATTTGCAGGCTTATCACCTAGAATCTGAGCTATTCTATCCAAGGCCTTACCATAGTTTTCCTTCGTATCCTGATATTGCTTTTTTCTTTCGATGGCTTGAGCTCTTTTTGACTCTACCTCTTCTTTACATCGTATATATAAGTCATATTCTTTCTTGTCGCTTTTAGAAAGCTTGTTTCTATCAGCATTCTCATACTTATACTTGTACTTAGCATATAGTCTTGTGACTTCTAATGTTTCGTCATTGACATCACCATCAGGTCCACCTATGAAATTCCAGCCGTAGACATCATCCACATAACCATTCATATCATCATCCTTGCCGTTATCAGGAATCTCGTCTACATTGACCCAGACGTTATCTTTAAGATCTTCATGTTCTATATCCACTCCAGAATCAATCACAGCAACTACGACAGTCGTAGAGGCTTTTCCTTTCAGTAAATCACTGTAAATAGAATGTGCAGAAATACCTACAGATCCGGATTTATCAGCTTTATTTAATTGCCATCCAGCTTCCTGCGCTGAGATATTGATCAGTATACATAAGCTAGCAATTAAAGAGAGAGCTATTTTCATTAGTGTTTAAATTTATTTTTATAATAAGGACTGCGAAGATAAGAGGATTATATATTCTAAATTGCAATATTTGGCCTGCATATCCTCTCTATAACATACATTTAACCCAATATATTGGAATTGTTACCACTTCTAGGCTGATATAGCAAATGAAAGACGAAGCATCTCAAATATTAGAGAAATACTGGGGCTATACTGGCTTCAGATATAGTCAAGAAGCGATTATCACCAATATTCTGAGCGGTCTAGATGTCATAGGAGTCCTTCCGACAGGAGCTGGAAAGTCACTATGCTATCAGGTCCCCGGTATGTGCCTACCAGGATTGACCTTAGTTATTTCTCCTCTTATCGCTCTGATGAAGGATCAAATTCATAGTCTCAAAGCCAGAAAGATAAAAGCCTCTGGTTTGTTCTCTGGTCAGTATAGAAGAGAGCAGGACATCATCTTAGATAATGCGGTCTATGGTGATCAGAAGTTTTTATTCGTCTCTCCTGAAAGGCTCAAAACTGAGATCTTCATTGAAAGAGTAAAAAAAATGAATGTCTCATTGATTGCCGTAGATGAAGCGCATTGCATTTCTGAGTGGGGCCATGATTTTAGGCCAGAGTATAGAAGAATAGCAGAGATCAGGCAACTACTGCCGGAGGTCACTATGATCGCCCTGACAGCAACTGCCACTGTAGAAGTGATAGAAGATATAGTTGAGAACCTAGAACTAAGAGACCCAGAAAGATATATACATTCTCCTGTCAGAAAAAATCTGAGTTATAATGTCCTCAATACCGAAGCAAAGAAAGAATACCTAGCACAGTACATAAAGAATACTAAGGGTAGCAAGATCATCTATGTCAATACCCGAAAGCAATCAAAAGAAATAGAGCGGCTCATAAAAGAAAGAGGCATAAATTGCAAAGCCTTCCATGGAGGTATGAACCAAAAAGAAAGAGAGACTATCATCTCAGCTTGGAATGCAAATGAAGTCAAAGTCATGGTCGCAACCAAGGCCTTTGGGATGGGCATAGATAAGCCAGATGTCCGTCTAGTCCTACATCACAGTCCACCCCAGACACTAGAATCATATGTACAAGAGGCCGGTCGAGCAGGAAGGGATGGTAACACTGCTCACTCTATTACCTTATACAACCGAGGGGATCTAGCAAAACTGCATAAGAAAATAGAAGAGACTTATCCCTCTATAGATTTCCTAAAAGAGATCTATAAGAAAGTTTGTCAGTACCTAAAAGTCGCCCAAGGCCCTTGTCAGACGGAATTCTATCCTTTTTATCTTGAAAAATTCTGTCAGAATTATGAGCTCCCCAAGTTTAAGACTTTCAATGCTCTGAAAAACTTGCACAAGTTCGAGATAGTCTATCTCTCCGAAGCCATACTTCATCCTAGCAGATTGAGGCTCAGAGAAAACAATGTCAAGGTCTTGCTCTCTAATCCCAATCTCTCTCCCAAGATGAAGGCATTCATCCAAGTCTTACTCAGGAGTTACGAGGGCCTATTCTTAGACTACACTGTGATAGATGAGCATACAATATCAAGGAAAAATAATCTACAAAAGAATCAAATAATCTCAGCTCTACAATGGTTACAAAAACGAGCTGTTGCGGACTACCTGCCTTCATATCAAGGGCACACAATATCCTTTAGGGAATACCGCTATAATTCAGAAGAGATTCCAGTAAACCAAGACCTATACAAAAGAAGAAAAGCAGCCTTGGTAGAATCAATAAAAAGCATGGAAAATTTTCTTCAGACATCGAAATGCAGACAGTTAGAAATTGCCTCCTATTTTGGATTTGAAGAAGAGGACTGCAGAGTCTGTGACAACTGCACACATAGATACGAGGCCCCCTCTCAGACTACCATCATGCAGCGCATAACTGAGCACCTTTCAGCCAAGGAACTCTCCTTAATAGAAATCTACTCAAAATTCCCAATTGGCATCAGAGCAGATATTAAGGAAGCCTTGACCCATATGGAGGCAGAAAGAGAAATCGCTCTGCAGAGTGGTAAATTAAAACTAATAGGGTAGAATGAGTAGCTCCAAGACTATAACAATCTGCTCTACTTCCTTCCATGAGTATGACAGAAGACTCAAGCGGATAACCGCCTCACTATCTGAAGCCGGCTACTCTGTACAGTGGATTTCTAGATCAAAAAACTCAGCAGAAAACACCTCAACCTATACAGCACATATTATTATCCGTACTGTCTTTAAATCAGGGATTCTATTTTATCTCGAATTCAACCTAAGACTATTCATTTCTCTTTTGTCCTGCTCTACTGATGCTATTGTTGCTATAGACTTAGATACGATTCCTGCTTGCACACTAGCTAATTTATTTAGAAGAAAGAAAATACTTCATGATGCGCATGAGATCTATTACGAAGTACCCGAACTAACGGGAAGACCTATCAAGAAAAGCATCTGGAAATTTATTGCTAAAATTTTCCTACCCCACATAAAGGAAAACTACACTGTTAATCTCTCTCTCAAAAATCACTATGAAAAGAAATACAAAACCTCATATGAGGTCATAAGAAATGTTCCCCAGCCCTTTAGTATTTCAGAGTTGTATCAGAACAACAAGACCTTGGTCTACCTAGGAGTTCTAAATGATGGTAGAGGAGTAGAACTGGCCATAGAGGCCATGGAAACGCTTAAGGATTATACCCTTATTCTTATAGGAGAAGGAGACAACTATTCATCACTTAGAGAGCAAGCGAGCTCTCTCGAAAATGTCATTTTCAAAGGCTATACACTGCCGCATGAAATCCCTGGAATCTTGAAAGAATGCTCCATTGGTCTCAATATACTTAGGGCCGATTCTCTCAATTACAAACTTTCACTTGCTAATAAGTTCTTTGACTATATGCATGCTCATATCCCATCTATAAATATGAACTACCCAGAATATGAGCATATCCTCAATGCGCACAGGGTGGGGCTGATGGTAGAGGACTATAGTACCGAAAAGCTCATTTCAGCAATTAGAACTCTAGAAGACCCACAGCTGTATAGACGGCTTACAGAAAACTGCCTCGCTTACAAAAATGAATACACATGGGACGCAGAAAGTCAGAAGCTAATTAACCTCTACCACTCTGTATTTAATTCTTAAGTACCCCTTCTGCCTTTCCAGCCAGATCCAGTAAGAAAGCATACTCTAGAGCTGTCTCTCTATATCTCTGAAATCTTCCCGACTTTCCTCCATGACCAGCACCCATTTCGGTATGCAGAAGTAGTGAGTTATTGTCTGTTTTCATTTCTCGCAGTTTAGCAACCCACTTAGCAGGTTCCCAATATTGCACTTGGCTATCATGATATCCTGTTGTCACTAAGAGATGAGGATACTCTTGTTTTGCTACATTATCATAAGGGGAGTAAGTTTTAATGTAATCATAGTAGGCTTTGTCATTAGGATTACCCCATTCATCATACTCACCAGTAGTCAGAGGTATTGTTTCATCCAACATCGTTGTTACCACATCTACAAAAGGGACAGCAGCGATGGCACCTTTCCATAGCTTCGGCTCCATGTTTATCACAGCACCTATAAGTAAGCCTCCCGCTGATCCCCCCATACAGAACATTTTGTCAGATGAGGTATAACCATTTTTAGTAAGATACTGACCTACATCTATGAAGTCTGTAAAGGTGTTTTTCTTATTGAACAGTTTTCCATCTTCATACCATTGCCTACCGAGTTCCTGACCTCCTCTAATATGTGCTATTGCAAAAGCGAACCCTCTATCTAGCAGAGACAATCTTACAGAACTGAAGTAAGGATCCATGCTGTTTCCATATGACCCATAAGCATATAATAGGAGAGGCTGGCTTCCATCTTTTTTATACCCTTTCTTATAGACTAAACTTACTGGCACTTGAGCACCATCAGCTGCTGTCACTCTGAATCGTTCTGACTGATAGTCCTCAGCATTGAAAGTCCCTACAACTTCTTGGCGCTTCATTAATTCCAATTTCTTGGAATTCATATCATAATCATAAGTGGTACCAGGAGTCGTCATCGATGAAAAGTAGATTCTTACTTTATCGGAGTCGAATTCTGGATTAGTGGTAGAATAGGCCATATAGGCTTCTTCGCCAAAGTCTATGTAATGACTATTATCCAGATCATCCCAGTTAGCAACTTTCACTTTCGTGATACCCTCTATTCTTTCATTTACAACAAGATGATTCTTGAATATTTCTAAGCCAGAAATCAAAACATCATCCTTATGGCCCATGAAATCCTTCCAATTCTCTACTGATGTAGCATTCTCAGGCGTAATCATAACCTTAAAGTTCTTAGCCCCATCTTTATTAGTCCGGATGTACCAATTACCATCATAGTGAGAAATGTCATACTCATGCTTGCGCTCTCGTGCTTGGAATAATCTAAACTCTCCCTCGGGATTATCTGCTTCTAAGATTCTAAAATCACTGGATAGGGTCGCAAAAGAACCTATTACAATGTACTTCTGTGATTTTGTCTTGTATACATAGGTAGAAAAAGTCTCATCTTTTTCGTGATAGATTTCTTGATCAGTATCAGTTGATGTTCCTAGTATATGTTTGAATATCTTATAAGACCTAAGAGACTTATCCTTCCTAGTATAGAATACTGTCTTGTTATCATTAGCCCATACCATGGAGCCAGTTGTATTCTCTATTACATCTGGCAGCAGAGCTCCAGATTTTAGATCTTTGAATTTTAAGGTATATATCCTTCTGGATAAGGTATCCTCACCATAACCCAAGATTTCATTATTTGGACTTACTGAGAGTCCTCTAGCAGCATAGTAATCAAATCCTTCCGCTAGTGCATTTACATCGAGGAGTAGCTCCTCTGGCGATTCTAAGCTGGATTTCTTTCTGCCATAGATGGGGTATTCTTTGCCTTCATCGTATCGAGTGAGATAATAATACCCGTTCTTATAATAGGGGACAGATTTGTCTGATTGTTTGATTCGGCCCACTATTTCATCATAGAGTTTATCTTGGAAGCCCTCAAGGTGCTTCGTCATCTTACTGGTATACTCATTTTCAGCATCTAGGTAATCCACTACTTCTTTAGTTTGATCATCTGGGGTTTCTGCATTCTTCTGTTCATCCGACAGTTTCATCCAGTAGTAGTTATCTACTCTTCTATCTCCATGCATTGTCATCTCGTGAGCTGACATTCTTGCTTTAGGTGGAGTTGGTTTCACTTTTTCCATTGTCATCTTTTGTTCAGGTAAATTTTCAACAGTTTTACACATAGGAAAAACCAATACTAGTATCATCAGGTATTTAATATATGTGTTCGTCATAATATGTAAATCTTTGTATCTGTAGGTATTATTAATCTAAGACGAAAGGTCCAAAAATTGTTCCTTCCGAAAGCTAATCCAAGCTCTCTTTTGTCATAAAATAATGTTCATAAATATAAGAGAAAGTAGAACATATGAAATTAAGCTATATAGATGAAAAAACTATATTTGTCCTCTTGTGAAGTTAAGAAGTCTACAGATAAAAGGATTCAAGAGTTTTGCTAATGATACCGTCATTAATTTTAATGATGAGATCATAGGTATAGTCGGACCCAATGGTTCTGGTAAGTCTAATATTGTAGACGCTATCAGATGGGTACTAGGAGAGCAAAAGAGCAAAGAACTGCGATTGGAAAAGATGGTAGATGTCATCTTTAATGGTACCAAGAGTAAGAAGAAGGCTGGTATGGCTCAGGTGTCTATGACCTTTGATAACTCTAAGAAGCTAATCCCTCTAGAGTTTGACCAAGTAAAGGTTTCTAGAATCTTATACAGTAATAATGAAAGTGAATATCGTATCAATGATGTCACCTGCCGACTGAAAGATATTCGAAATCTTTTTCTAGATACTGGTATCGGATCTAATAGCTACGCAATTATAGAGCTAGGCATGGTCGATGATATTCTTAGTGATAAGGATAATGCTAGACGGAAAATGTTCGAGCAAGGCGCTGGAATCGCCAAGTACAAAACAAGAAAAAGAGAAACCATTCTCAAACTCAATAGTGCGCAAGGAGACCTAGATAGGGTAGATGATATCCTATTCGAACTCCAAGCCAACTTGAAGAAATTCGAGAAGCAAGCCAAAAGAACCAAGAAGTACTACGAGCTAAAAGAAAAATACAAAGAGCTTAGTATACAAAAGGCAGTAGTCTCTCAAAGTGAGGCTATCAAAAAAGAAGCTGATCTTAAATCTAATCTTGGTCAGCACCAAGGTGACTATACAGAAATCACCAACAAAGTACATACCCTAGAAGCAGATATAGAAAAGACCAAGAAAGCACATCTAGATAGTGAGCAACTCCTCAATCACCAACAGAAAGAATTTAGTGAACTTATAGATGTAATCAGGAAATCCGAGGGCAAGCAAGATATGCTCGTCCAAAATGAGTCTTTCATTCAGAAAAACATCCAGAGGGTCACTAACAATAAAACCTCCTTCAGTTCCAAATTCAATGAACTGACAGCTGAAGCAAATACAAAGCAAGCAGCAGTAGATGAGCTATTGAGTCAAAGCGAAAACTTAGAAACAAGATTCCTTTCTTGGAAGTCGAAGTTTGACGAAATAGAAAATAGAAGGAAGGATATACAAGGAGAAAATTCTTCTGACTTAGATGAACTGAAAGAACTAGAGGATAAGAGATTCAGTCTAGAAAAATCTGTCATAGAACTGAATTCTTCCACTACCAATCTGAATAACAATAAGACTCATATAGAAGTAGAACTACAATCTATAGACGTAGAAATCGCAACTCTTAAAAACAAGATTGCAAAATCTAATACGGAACTAGAAGGTGTAAATTCAAAAATTGAGAATCTAAATAAAGAAAAGGCAGAACTAGCCCTTAAGAAGCAGGAGATAGAATCACAAATAGAGGACTATAACTCTCAACTGCTCACTCTAAATAGAACTATAGATGCTCAGACTAATGAGCTCAAGCTACTTGAAGACATGATGAACAATCTGGAAGGATTTCCAGAATCCTCTAAGTTCCTCTTCAAAGAATGGAAGGTCAAGAAACCTTTACTAGCTGACATTATTGATTGTAAAGACGAATATAGAAATGCCTTAGAATCGTTTTTAGAGCCATACCTTAATTACTTTGTACTTGATGATATAGAGCAGGCCAGAGAATCTATCAACTTGCTAAAGAATGCTCAAAGAGGAAAATCTAAGTTCTTTATACTTTCTTCTTTCAGCGAAACTCAAAGCAATGAGGTACTGCTTTATGATCATCTAGGAGAGCCTGCACTTGGTGTGATAAAGTATGAGAAGAAATACGAGGGTCTTATGCAGCACTTACTAGGTAATGTAGTCATTGTGGACAATGAAAAAGTCCTGAGTAGAAACTTCCCTTCAGAAGATGTGATCTATATCTCTCCCACAGGTGAGTCCAAGAGAACAAGGCATACAGTTACAGGTGGCTCCATAGGTCTCTTTGATGGAAAGCGAATAGGGAGACAGCAAGTAATCAATGACTTGAAAAAATCACTTACAGAAGGAAAGGAACAAGTAACTAAAATAGAAGGAGAATTAACTCAAGCTAATGAAGAGCTAAGCAAACTCAACATAGTGGGTATAGAAGAACAAATAGATACCTGCATTACTGAAAAAAATAAAGTTGATATAGAACTAGCTCAGTATAATACCATAATGAGTAGTTTGGAATCTAGAAAGCAGGCAGAAAAGTCTAGGATAGATGAGTTTCTTAATCTTACGAGTAGCAACCAGCACCAAATTCTGAATTTCAAATCTGACCTTCAACTTATAGTCTCCTCTATTGCCACTAAAAAAGATACCATCTCTAGCCAGTCTGGGATTATAGAGGAGATCGCAAAAGACTTCGGTGAGATAAGCAGCCACTTCAATAATGCTCAACTAGAGTGGGTACAACATCAGAATACGCTGTCTACTCTACAGAAGGAACTGGAATTCATAACAGACCAGATCTCAGAGCTCAAGGAAAAAACCTCAGAAGCAGATACAGAAATAACAAACCTCAATGCGGAATTTAAGACCACCCAAGAAGGCTTGGAAACTGTCAAGAAGGAACTGATAGACAGTTATGCCATAAGAGATGAAAAGCAAAAAGCTCTTGGTGATACTGAAAACAGCTTCTTTACAAAAAGGGAAGTTGTAACAGAAAAAGAGGAGAGGCTAAAGAAATTGAATAAAGCCTTACAAGACTCACAACTTAAGGTCAACAACTTAAAGGATGAGCTGAAAGGTATTGAATTCGAACTAAGGTCATCTATGGATAGGCTGATGATAGAGTTCAATATAGACATCAAGTCCATTTCCCATGAAGAAGTTCTTTCTGAAATAGAAGACATTCCTGCCGTCCTAGAAGCCTTTGAAAAAGTAAAAAGACGTCTCGACAATTATGGCGAGATCAATCCTATGGCTGTAGAAGCCTATGATGAAATACTGGAGAGATTTGAGTCCATGGAGGCTCAGAAGAATGATATCCTAGAGGCGAAGGCATCTCTACTGGAAACGATCAAAGAAATAGATAGTGATGCAACGGAGAAATTCATGACTGCCTTCCATAAGGTGCGAGAAAATTTCAAAGAAGTATTTAGAAGTTTATTCTCGGCTGAAGATGATTGTGATCTGATCCTATTTGACACAGAAGACCCACTTAACTCGGGTATAGAAATCATTGCGAAACCTAAAGGCAAGAGACCTAAAGTTCTAAATCAGTTATCTGGTGGGGAGAAAACACTTACCGCTACCGCTTTACTCTTTTCATTATATCTACTGAAACCTGCACCATTCTGTATTTTTGATGAGGTCGATGCGCCATTAGATGATCTGAACATTCAAAAGTTCTCAAAGCTAATCAGAAGATTTGCGGATGCCTCTCAGTTCATAGTTATTACGCATAATAAGTCTACGATGGCTAATATGGACCTACTTTATGGAGTATACATGCAGGAACAGGGTATTTCAGGTATAACACAAGTAGATTTCAGGGAGTACGAACATTCGGAGGTATTCCAAACGGTAAACATGAATTAAACGAAAAAGAGCCCTAATTACTTAGAGCTCTTCTTTGGTTTTAACAGTTGCAGTATTCCTGCAACCTTTACTATGCTAATTTCGTACCAATGGTTAAAAAATATTGATTCCAATATTAACTAACCATCTAGAAGGCTTCTCTCCAAAGTCAAAATCCTGACCAGAAATCGTTATATGATCACCAAAATTTGAGAAATTTCCTTCATATTCTAACGATAATAGAACATTACCTAGCTCAAAACCAAGACCTGCTCTAAATCCATATTCTGCACTATTAAACATCCTAGAATACTCTGACAGCTCCACTATATCTGATGTCGAATTAAGATGGATATGAGCAACAGGGCCAAGAAAAGCATCGAAAAAAAGTATTTTCGTACCTACTAATAGCGGAATATCAAGATTTGTAAATGATTCATTCCTTACATTAGATATTACAGTTCCGTTATTCCCATTCAGAGTATATGATACCTCTGTAGAATGAAACATTACTCTAGGCTCAATAAAGAAATTACCCAAGTTAATCTTACCAAAAAGTCCTCCTTGAAATCCTATTTGCGCATCGTTATAGGAAATAGTAGTATTATCGTTGCTAATAATATCACTTGGAGAAGAAATATCAAATGAATGAATACCTAACTTTACCCCTAGCTGGGACAGACCTTGAGTAGAAAGAAGTGAAAGAAAAAGAAGGGTAATTAGTTGTATTGTTTTCATAACTGGATAGATTTTAGAATACAACCTTAAAGTTCAAACATAAATTATTGTAAGTCCAATTTTAAAGATTCTTTAATTGAAATTAAAAAGCATAGAATTCGTCGGTAGTTTTGAGAAACTAAGCCAATGCCCTCAATCCACATTCCCAGAATATGCCTTTATCGGAAGGTCCAATGTTGGAAAATCGTCACTTATAAACATGTTACTAGGACGTAAGGATATAGCACGTATCTCTTCTACTCCTGGTAAGACACAGACTATCAACTATTACCTAATCAATGAAAGCTGGTATCTAGTAGATCTTCCAGGGTATGGATATGCAAGAATCTCAAAGGTACAGAGGAGACGATGGAAGGCCATGATTGATAACTTCCTCAAAGAAAGAAAGCAGATCTATTGTGTCTTTTCCTTACTCGATAGCAGGCATTCCTTGCAGCAAAATGATCTAGAATTCATTAATTGGCTAGGAGAGAACCATATTCCTTTTGCGATAGCCTACACTAAAATCGATAAACTGAAGCCTGCTGAACTAGAGAAAAACGTAGAGACAATACAGCAGGGATTGCTAGAGCACTGGGAATCCTTACCTACAGAGTTTCTTACCTCTGCTAATCGCACAGATGGCCGTGAAGAGATATTAAAATTTATTCAAGAAATCAATGAGAATTAACGACTTTTAGAGTCCATGACTCCTAGAGACAATATTTATGATCATATTCTTCCTGACCTGAAAGATTGGCCCATAGCCAAGTTCTCGGAAGATAGGGACAACTTTATACAGCGCCTTATAGATTATGTCCTCTCAAAGCTGACCAGCTCTAACAACTCAGTCACAGACCTGATAAACAAGACGATCTACCTTGAGCAAAAAAGAGTGAGGACTAATCCATGGAAAGTTGATCCTAGTGACGAAAAAGAGTATTGGATCTCCCTAGAAAAAGAAATGGTGCAAACCAAAAGTGCGGCAAATCCAGAGTTAGAAAAAATTAAGATTCTAAGAAGAATCATACATAGATACTCTGAAGAAATCATAGGTCACTTTGTTCCTAAGTCCCATCGATTTGCGAGGAAATTTCTAACTGCACTGTTCAAAAGACTTTATAATAATGGATGGGGAAGAGGTCACAAGGGAATATGGGGAAAACCTAAAGACCTTTTAGATAAGATTCATGTTGATGGCAAAATTGATGAACTAAGGTCTTTATTCCAAAAAGGAACAGTCGTCATAGTGCCTACACATTACACTAATCTGGATTCTATACTCATTGCCTTTGGCATAGATCAGAAAGTAGGAATTCCTGCTTTTTCATACGGTGCTGGTCTCAATCTGTATGATGTAGAAATTCTAGCTTACTATATGAATAGATTGGGTGCCTATAGAGTCGATAGAAGAAAGAAAAACCCAGTCTACCTAGAGACACTTAAGAGTATGGCAAGCCTCTCGCTCACTGAAGGTCTTAACCATATCTTCTTTCCTGGCGGTACGAGATCCCGAAGTGGAGCTATAGAAGATAAATTGAAACTCGGCTTATTAAACTCTGTTATAGATGCCCAACGGTATAGCTTATTGAATGGAATAGATCAGAAGATATTTGTCGTGCCACTCTCAGTAGGGTATCACTTTGTTTTAGAAGCAGATTCATTAATTGATCAATATCTCAAGGCGGAAGGAAGGGAACGTTACGCAAGACGAAAAAAGAAAAAAAATCTATTGAAAAGCCTCTTTGGCTTTCTTAGAAAACTGAGAAACAAGGACTCAGAAGTATACCTTTCCTTTGGTCAACCTATGGATATTTTAGGTAATAGGGTAGATACAAATGGTGTAAGTTATGACAAGAGAGGTAATGAGATAGATATAAATAGCTACTTTTCTACTGGGGAGGAAAAGAACTTTGACCCACAACGAGAATCGATATATACCAGACTGCTAGCAGAAAAAATAATTACGAGCTTCAAAAAAGACAACATAATCCTTTCCAGTCATTTTATAGCCTATGTATGCTTCAAACTTATAGAAGACAAACATGAAGACCTCAATCTCTTCGACTTACTAAAATTAGACGTATCAGAACTAGATCTTCCACTTGATGATGTAATAACTTATTCTCAAGAATGCCTAGATTCCCTAGCTAAGCTAGAAGCAGAAAACAAAGTCAAGCTTTCTGCTGACTTAAAGCAGAATGGCATTGAAAAGCTCATCGAGAATGGGATAAATAAAGTTGGCGTCTATCATGCTAAAAAAGTATTGCGTTGGAAAGAACCTCATACCATTGGGACAGAAGACCTGAAGTTATTATATTACTATCATAATAAAATGATACAATACGAATTACCTTCCATTCGAAAAGTAGCATCAACGTAGAAAAAGGATAGGGAAACACATAGAAATGGCAGTTAATTATATAATCTATGATCTTGAAGCCACTTGCTGGCTAGGTAGACCCCCAAAAGGTTATAATGAAATTATAGAAATTGGAGCAGTCCGTATTAATGAGTACGGAGAAGTGATTAGCAGGTTTGAGAATTTTGTCAAGCCAACTATAAATCCTATCCTTTCTGGTTTCTGTAAGAAACTAACATCAATTACACAGGCTCAGGTAAATACAGCTCGGTCATTCCCAAAAGTCTTACAAGATTTCTTTGATTGGGCAGATGTCTATGATGAAGATTACTACATCTGTTCATGGGGACAAAACGACAAAAAACTATTTGCCGATGACTGCAGATTACACAAGCAGGAAATAGAGTGGTTAGATAATTATGTAAATCTGAAAGGAGAGTACGATAGACTAAAAGGAGACATCGTCAAAGGGAATCTAAAGAAAATTGTCAATAGAGAGGGGTTTGAGTTTACTGGTAAACCACATAGAGCAATTTCTGACGCAGAAAATCTAGCTAAGATCTTTTTGAAGTACTTTGATGAATGGATATTTCTATGAGAAAATCCCGAGGAGTATTCTAAGTGTAAAAGAAGTAATTGTTACAAAAATTTCAATTGTCCTGCTCATTCACACAAGCTTATCTATAAAAAAGTGGATACAATTACTTACAACTGCTCCACTTTAATATTTTTTATCTGATCTAGATTAGAAACCTAATCCTCCTCCCATACCTTGCATTTGCTCTTGGAACTCTTCAAAAGTCATCTTCTTATAACCATCTGTATTAACATTAAAGATGTTCGCATCTACTTTATCAAGTAGTTCTGTAGTAGAGTAGGTCATTGACATCTTACCCATATCCATAACATATTCAAGAGGAAATCCATCGATTTCAAAAGCTTGTAAGCCCTGAATCATCTTGCTACTTGCTTTTACATCTGGGGAGATATACATTTCAAAAGTCATAAGCATTTCTTCGCCACCTTTGATTGTTGCTTTGTAACACTTATATCCAAGTATCTCTTTCGTATCTTCTTTGTCATACACAATTTCAAAGTCTTCCATTGCCTCCTTTTGTTCTGCTTCAGCTTCTTTTCTGTCTTCTTTAGAACTCTCTACCATCATCTTCTGTCCCATAACATCGAATAGAATAGTCATTGCCTCACTATCATTCATAAAGAGGTTCTTCATAGTAATCATTCCTCCCATCATATTAGCAGTAGTCAAGGACTGGTCTGCGTTGAAATAGTAATTGGTTTCGGTGCCTTTCATCATCTCTAGCTGAGCTGCTATTTGTTGATCCTCAGAACTAACGTCAGAAATTTCCATTTTTATAAGACCTTCAGAAATATCTTGAGCTGAGAGGTTTATAGCCATACAACTAGTAATGGCTAAAAGAAGTGTAGTAAATATGTTTTTCATTTTTTTGATTGTCTATTCATTTAAATGCCTTAGAAGACTAAATAGTTCAGGATAGTTGAGTATTTAGATAATCTTAAGACTAAATGATAAATATAGTGGAAATAAAAAATGCCCAAGCTACTTATCGCAGCTTGGGCATATATAGGTTTTTAAATTTTACTTTAAAATCTATTTGGATATTACTACCGTCTTATAGATCATAGATCCATTTTCAGTAACAATTCCGATCTGATATGTTCCTGATACATTTTCAGAATGCGGTAGCTGGAAGATAGCTTTATCTTCTACTAGGGCTTTCTTGTATATGTTTTCTCCGATAGAGTTATACACAACAAGAAAAGCATCTGAACTGATATCAGTAATATCATAATCTATATTTACTTCAGAGAGGTCAGATGTTGGATTAGGGAATACAGTCAATTCTATATTCTCATCATTCAACTTTGATCCAAAAGTCACATTACCATCATTACTAGATGACGATATTGCAGCAAAAGTAAATACGTCATAATCATCTGGTACAATCACCTCTGACGTAATTGACCCAGAATAGACAGTGCTCTCACTATTGTTGGATTCAGCAGTAGATCGAGTAATATCAATAACATTTTCATCGACAGAAGAAGATATTATTTCCCAAGAAGAACCTTTCCATCCAACTATAGTCAGTGTGGTCAAGTCATCATTGGCAAGCTGTTCAATGTCGCTATTAGTATCCCAGTATAAAGTAACAGCTGTAGCACTTTCACCTCTTATATCCCAATACTCAACTTCAGAAACAGTTAGTTCCTGAGAGTCTACATTGCTAGAAGAAGCTCTAGTGTTAAGTGATTCACCTATAAATGGTAACTTAAATGGATTATCAAAGGTATATGCTGCCATAGTACCAGATCCTCCGCTAATTGAAACAGGCTTGTAGTATCCTAGATTTCCAATAGGGAATGTAAAAGCATTATCAGAGAATACTTGTACATAACCATCAACATGTTGATGATCTCCTGCATTCTCCCAAGCAGCAGTTTTACCAAAGGCAACTGCACCGGGATTAGTAGAATTTCTATTAGTAATAATTAGTCCAGGATAAGCTCCAGCTCCGTTATTATTAAAAACCAGGTTTCCATGCAACCCTATTTTAGAGTTAGAATGGACATAAGTATTTCCAAAACTATTTATACCTGATTGTGCTCCTATGAAACTCATTATAGAAAGACTAAGAGTTACAATTAAAGCTATTTTAAATTTTGTCATTACAGAGTTTATTAAAAGATTAAAGGAGAGGGGAGAGAGCACTTACTCTCTCCCTATTATCTCTTATTATTAATATAGATAAGAAAGGTAAAACTTACCTAAATCATTCCAATCTTGAACTCTATCTGTTCTATTCACATTCACTGTGATACCATTATTGTTAGCATTACCTACTTGGCATATTGAGAATCCTAAACCTGTGTTAGTATTATCAAAGTGCTGTAAGAATGCACACTGTATAGGTAAATTCAAACTAGGGAATGTATAACGTATAGTCATACCTGCATGGTCACCTGTAGTTGAGTTAGCATTTTGAATTGCTAAAACAGTCCAAGTAACTTGACCAAAACATGTCGTGTTAAACGTTCCTGAATCACCCACTTGTGTACCAATTAACTGAGGTATCACTAAAGAATCTTTCTTGATACTTAGACCACCATTAGCACCTGCTGGACCTTGCGCTCCTTGAGGACCTTGAGGGCCTGCTGGACCTTGTGCTCCTGAAGGACCTGCTGGACCGATCTCTCCTTGCGCTCCTTGTTGACCTTGAGGACCTTGTGGACCTTGCGCTCCTGCTGGACCTTGAGATCCTGCAGGACCTTGTGCTCCTTGAGGACCTGTTCCACCAACATCACCTTGAGGACCTTCTGGACCTTGAGGACCTTGAGGACCTTGAGGACCTTGAGGACCTTGTGCTCCTTGTGGACCTGAATCTCCTTGTGCTCCTGCTGGACCTTGTGGACCTTGTGGACCTTGCTGACCATCATTTCCTTGAGGACCTGCTGGACCTTGTGGGCCTGATGGACCTTGTGGACCTTGAGGACCTTGTGGACCTTGTGCTCCTTGTGAACCTGGAGTCCCTTGAGGACCTGCGGCACCTTGACAATCTAAAGTACTGTATACTCCATCACCATTAATGTCTTCAAAAGAATCATTGAAACCATTTTGGTTAGTATCCCAACATGCAACACCAGCTAATCCGTTTGCTCCAGAAGGACCTTGTGATCCTTGAGGACCTGCTGGTCCTTGTGGTCCTTGTGGGCCTTCTGAACCTTGTGCTCCTTCTGGACCTTGAGGACCTTGAGGACCTTGTGCTCCTTGAGGACCTTGTGCTCCATCTGCACCTGCAGAACCTGCTGCTCCAGCTTCACCTTGAGGACCTTGAGGACCTTGTGGACCTTGAGGACCTTGTGCCCCTTGTGCCCCTTGAGGACCATCTGAACCTGCAGCACCTTCTGGACCCTGAGGACCTTGTGGACCTTGAGGACCTTGTGCCCCCTGAGCACCTGATGGACCTGCTGGTCCTTGCGCACCTTGGTCACCTTGAGGGCCTTGTGGACCTTGAGGACCTTGTGCTCCTTGTTGACCTTGGGCTCCTGCTGGACCTGCTGGACCTTGACAATCTAATCCATTGCCAAAACCATCATTATTCACATCTTCATTTAGATCTAATGCACCATTGCCATTTAGATCCCAACAAGAAGTACCGTTACTACCATTTGCACCAGGTGCTCCAGTATTCCCTGCCGGGCCTTGTGGTCCTGCTGGGCCTTGTGGGCCTTGTGCACCATCATTTCCTGCTGGGCCTTGTGGACCTTGAGGGCCTTGAGGGCCTTGTGGTCCTTGTGCTCCTTGTGGACCAGAAGCACCATCGTTTCCTGCTGGACCTTGTGGTCCTTGAGGACCTTGAGGACCTTGTGCTCCTTGTGCTCCTTGTGCTCCATCAGCTCCTTGAGGACCTGCTGGACCTTGATCTCCTTGAGCTCCCTGAGGACCTGTTGGACCTTGAGGACCTTGTGCTCCTTGAGGTCCTTGTGCACCGTTAGTACCGTCAGCCCCTGCCGGACCTTGTGGTCCTACAGCTCCATCATTTCCTGCTGGGCCTTGTGGACCCTGCGCTCCATTCTGACCTGCTGGACCTTGTGGCCCTACAGCACCATCGTTCCCTGCTGGACCTTGTGGTCCCTGTGCACCATCGTTTCCTGCTGGGCCTTGTGGACCTACAGCTCCGTCATTTCCTGCTGGGCCTTGTGGACCCTGTGCTCCATTCTGACCTGCTGGGCCTTGAGCACCATCATTTCCTGCTGGACCTTGTGCACCTGCTGGACCTTGTGGTCCTTGAGCGCCGTCATTTCCTGCTGGTCCTTGTGAACCTTGGATTCCTTGTGGACCTGCTGGACCAACTAATCCTTGATCACCTCTTGGACCTTGAGGACCTTGAGCACCATCGCTTCCTGCTGGACCTTGTGGGCCTGCTGGTCCTTGAGCACCTGCTGGGCCTTGTGGTCCTTGTGCGCCGTCATTTCCTGCTGGACCTTGAGCACCTTGTGCTCCTGGTGCTCCTGTATTTCCTACTGGACCTTGTGGACCTGCAGGACCTTGGCAATCTGCTGCGTTGAATACACCGTCACCGTTTGTATCCTCACCAGCATCTCCAATTCCATTTCCATTTGTATCATAACAGCTCGTTCCTGCTGGCCCTGCTGGACCTTGTGGTCCTTGAACCCCGTTATTTCCTGCTGGTCCCGCTGGTCCTGCTGGTCCTTGTGCACCATTAGTTCCATTAGTTCCATTGTTTCCTGCTGGGCCTTGTGCACCTGCTGGTCCCTGCTCACCTTGTGGGCCTGCTGGTCCTTGAGGGCCTTGTGCACCATCATTTCCTGCTGGGCCTTGTGCTCCCGCTGGACCTTGAGCACCTGCTGGACCTTGTGGGCCTTGTGCTCCGTCATTTCCTGCTGGTCCCTGAGCACCTGCTGGTCCTTGTGGTCCTTCCGCGCCATCTGCACCATCATTTCCTGCTGGGCCTTGAGCTCCAGCTGGGCCTTGTGCTCCATCATTTCCTGCTGGTCCTTGAGCACCTGCTGGGCCTTGTGGTCCTTGTGCACCGTCGTTTCCTGCTGGTCCTTGAGCACCCGCCGGTCCTTGTGCTCCATCATTTCCTGCTGGTCCCTGTGCACCTGCTGGTCCTTGTGGTCCTTGTGCACCATCGTTTCCTGCTGGTCCCTGTGCACCAGCTGGTCCTTGTGGTCCTTGTGCACCGTCGTTTCCTGCTGGTCCCTGTGCACCCGATGGTCCTTGTGGGCCTTGAGCTCCAGGTGCGCCTGTATTACCAGCTGGTCCTTGCGGTCCTTGAGGGCCTTGTGGTCCTACTGCACCTTGGCAATCTGCAGCGTTGTATACACCGTCTCCGTTCGTATCCTCGCCAGCATCTCCTACACCATTTCCATTTGTATCATAACAACTCGTTCCTGCTGGTCCTGCTGGTCCTTGTGGCCCTTGTGCGCCATTATTTCCTGCTGGTCCCGCTGGGCCTGCTGGTCCTTGAGGACCTTGGGCGCCATTCGTTCCGTTTGTTCCATTATTTCCTGCTGGTCCTTGTGCGCCTGCTGGGCCTTGTGCACCATCGTTTCCTGCTGGTCCTTGAGCACCCGCTGGTCCTTGCGCACCTGCTGGTCCTTGTGGTCCTTGTGCACCATCATTTCCTGCTGGTCCCGCTGGGCCTGCTGGACCCTGTGGGCCTTGTGCACCATCGTTTCCTGCTGGGCCTTGAGCACCCGCTGGACCTTGTGGTCCTTGTGCACCATCAGCTCCATTATTTCCTGATGGTCCCTGTGCACCTGCTGGTCCTTGTGGACCTTGTGCTCCGTCATTTCCTGCCGGGCCTTGTGCACCTGCTGGACCCTGTGGTCCTTGTGCGCCTGGTGCGCCTGTATTTCCTGTTGGACCTTGCGGGCCTTGAGGACCTTGGCAATCTGCTGCGTTAAATACACCGTCTCCGTTTGTATCCTCGCCAGCATCTCCTACACCATTTCCATTTGTATCATAACAACTCGTTCCTGCTGGTCCCGCTGGTCCTTGTGGCCCTTGTGCG
>CAKZVK010000117.1 GCA_937921825.1 uncultured Saprospiraceae bacterium | reverse complement strand
CCTGACTGCCGTATCTATGTACGTGGTGGCAGTAGTAATAACTATATGCATGTCATCCATAAGCCAGATGAGAAAGGCCTAGCTTGCGACTTCCAGCAGAGTGCGATCAGACTACCACATCTCAGCTCTACAGGCTCTTTCCCTAACTTCCCCCGCTTCCGTGTAGACGAAGCAGAAAAGTGTGACCCCAGTATAGTCAGTATCGTAGGAGAGACGGTGTGGTGGCGCAGAGACCTGACAGTCTATCCTAGTCCCGCTAGTGAGTATGTGACAGTAGAGCTTCCAGAAAGCAAACAAGGAAAACTTTATATCTTAGATATGAGTGGACAGATCGTGTATCATCGGGAGGGAACTACTCAAGAGGAAAAGATAGATGTGTCACAGTTGGCAGCAAGTACGTATTCTGTGGAGTTTGTACCTGAGCAGAATAAGGAGAGGGTCGTGTATACAAAGAGGATAGTTGTGGTGGAGTGAGTCTAGTGTCGTGCTACCCCCTAACCCTTTAAGAGGAATCCTTTCCACATTGTATAAAGATTAAACGGAGACCAAAATTAGAAATAAAAGTTCAGCAGTTCTTTCTATCCACTACAGTCACCTCTCTTTCTAAAAGAGGTCAAAATATTTGAAAAATATTTTGGGTGAGTTGATAGATTTCGTGAGCTGAATTTGATGTGAAACGAAATAGAAACAAGCATACTGCATCGTGGATGGATCGTTAGATGATCTGTTTAATTTAATTATGGTGTTTTTAGGTCTATGCAGATACTTCGCGTACTGTTATGTCCAGACGAAAGCAGGATTAACAACTTATTAATACTAATACGAACAAAGTGGTTGTTTTATAACTGATGCTTATGAAACAACTTCTTTTAATTCCATTTCTAGTTTGCAGTCTGTTGAGCATTTCCTTGGCTCAAACATTTGAGAAGCAACGAAGACAGTTTATTGTAAACAATATAGGTGTTAATGCCTTGCTCGGTGGAGTAGGAGCGCTCATTAATAAAAAGCCAAACGAAAAGCCTCTCAAAGTTTTCTTGAAAGGTGCAGGACAAGGAGCCCTAGGAAGTGGATTTCAAGTTCTGGCAAATCATAATATTTATAACCTAGCACAGAAACAAAAGCTTGGGCATTATTTACTTTCAAATTTCTCTAATAGTATTGGAAGTTCAATTGTCCAAAACGCAGCTTCCAATAGAAACTTTTGGGAAAGGTGGCATATGCATTATGGCCTTTTGAGATTAGATTATGATCTGGTAAGTCGAACCTTCCAAGCAAGAGTAAGTCCTTCAACTTTGTTTATGAGCTATTTTGCATTTCAGCAAGCAGGGTTAAATATTAGATCAAGCTTATTGACGGGCATGTTGATTTTCGAAAGCGCAGGTCCGCTGAACCACTTTGGTACATCAGTTGGAGGTTTTGCAGGTGCCAATGTTATCGTCATCAATAAGGACTTAGCGCCTAATGAATATTGGCCTCTTTTCGCTCATGAGGCTATGCATGTTTTGCAAGTAGAAAGGTATGTATGGGCTAATGCCTATCTCAATAAAACGGATACAAAATTGAGTAATAAGTCCAAGTTGTATTCTAATTTGAAGAAGTACATCTACTTTGACTTGAATGGAATAACCGCCTGGGCCTTATACAATACACAATGGCCCCATCCTTGGATATGTAGATATATAGAACGAGAAGCGGAATTGTTTTCGTCTAGAAAAGCGCTGCCTGCTTGCTTTTAATTTGAATAGGCATTCGAAGCTTGCTTGAGTTTCTTTGCTATTCTACTTCTGAATTGTTAGCTCTAATTATATAAAAAAAAGAAGAGGAAGCTCTAGCTTCCTCTTCTTATATATATGAGTTGGATTAATTTGAATTCAACTTACTTTCTAAAAATAAAATCAACATTCAGATCTAGTCTGCAATTCACTTCGAATGGTAAAGTGGAATTACTAGTTGTTGCAATTTTTACATGATTAGATGCGTGACTTACTTCTAGGTGATACTCTTCATACTTTTCTAAAATGTCAAAAGAAACATAATAGATTCCAGAAGGCACATCCTCGAAGTTGAACAAGCCTTTATTGTCTGTTAGTGTTGATCTGTATAGTTCAGCTTTAAGCTCTGTCTTGTACAGATTTACACTTATGTTTTTCATTGGATATAAATGCCCATTCTCCTCTAAGTGTAATACGTCGCTGAGAGTTGAATTACCTTTAGCTCTCACTTCAAAGTTTGTTTTGGAGCTCACCATCATATCATCTATAACTTCAAGCTTATAATGAACACTATTCATGTTCGGGAGCTCGATAGTAATATCTTGTTCATCAGATAGTTCTGTATGGATTATTTTATTGTCCATTGCAGATCTCACTTGATAGACATAAGGAGCTTCTCCTCCGGTAGCAGAGAAGTTAATAATTGCGACTTCAGTCTCACAATCAGAATGATTAATAATATTCACATTGGCTTCTAGCGGAAGCGTTTCTGAGCAGCTCATAAGTAAGAGGCACAGTAAGATGATCGGGCATAAGTGTCTTAATTTCATATTTTATTTGTTTAGTCAGAACAAATTTAGATACGATAATAGTCAAAATAGTGTAAATAGGATGAGCCAATAAGGTAGGATAACTTATCGGTTTGAGGTAGACAACTATTTTGCATTTTTGGGATAGGTCACAATATTTGTATCTTTTTTGTCGTGGAATCAACATTTATTTTGTGTTCGTTGAGGATTCGTGCTTAATTATTCGATAATTCTTCATGTCATTCTGTATATTGGATTTATTTAAAACAACAACTATGAAGAAATATTTACAACTGATCTTTGTTTTTCTATCATTTAATCTATTTGCTCAGATTCCTAATGGCAGCATTGCTCCTGACTTTGTGGCAACAGATCTTGATGGAAACGAATACAGACTATATGATATCCTTGCTGAGGGCAAGAATGTCATAATTGACTTTTCTGCCACTTGGTGTGGTCCGTGTTGGTCTTTTCACCAAACACATGCCCTAGAAGACTTTTATAATGAAGTCGGTCCAGATGGAGATGATTCTGCCATGGTATTTTATGTAGAATCTGATATTACTACAGGATTGGCGGACCTACAAGGTAATACTGCTTCTTCTATGGGAGACTGGATTACGGGGACCTCTTATCCGATCCTGGATAACTCAAGTATTTCAGCATCATACCAGATCGGCGCTTACCCTACCATTATGAAGATTTGTGTAGATAGACGTGTAGAGATGATAGGACGCTATGACGCAGAAGGATATAAAGATGATGTAGATGTATGCCCATCTATTGAATATGGTTCTGAACCGTTTTTCTTTGCAGACAAGTATGTAAGTTGTGGAATTCTCGATGTGCAGTTTACAGATGACTCTTGGCCAAGACCGACTTCTTGGTTATGGGATTTTGGAGATAATAATACTTCAGATGAGCAATCACCTATGCATACCTACGAAGGTGCTGGAGAATATTCTGTCAGTCTTAAAGTCGGAAATGAATTCGGTGAAAATGAAGTCATCAAAGAATTTCTGATCAAAGTAGGTGAGGGTATAGAATCAGAAACAGAAAAAGTAGGCCCTACTAATTTTGATATTGGTTCTGGTAGATACTTCGAAGGGGGGCATCAAGCTCTTATTTTTGATGTCGAAAAACCAATGGTCCTAGAATCTGCAACAGTGTTTTCTGATAAAGCAGCAGATAGAACTATTGTCCTATTAGATGCTGCTGGTCAATTGATCAGTTCTAAGGTTGTATATATTCCAGAAGGAGAACAGTTAGTAAACATTGATTTCTTTGTGCCTGAGGGTACTGGATTTCAGATAGGCATGAGAAGTGATGCATACTTGTTTAGAAATGATGGTGGTGTGAATTATCCTTATGAGGTTGAAGGTTTGATGAGCATCGTCAGAAGTACTGCAGGTTCTACACCTACTGATCCTGATGCACTAAGATATTATTACTATTTCTATGATTGGAATGTAAGAGATGCTGAATGTCGTTCCGGATCTTCTACAGTAGATGTACAGCAGAACTTTAGCTTATATCCTAACCCTGTGAGCAATGAATTGAAAGTGCAAGGTCAGAATATTAGCAGCAGAGAAGTATTCCTTCATGATGTACTGGGAAACTCTATTCATGCGCCAAAACAGCAAAAAGCTGATGGTGTGACAATTGACGTTACGAGGTTGAATGTAGGATTGTATCTTATTACAGTTGGCGATACAGTACAGAAGTTTTATAAAGAGTAGATTGTATAATAAGAAAGGAAAAAAGGGAAGCACGAATAATGCTTCCCCTTTTTTTTGTCCTTGCGAATAGCTCCTTATGTGAACCTATTATTTAGGCTTCTGAGGTTTTCTCTTTTTGCTGGCTTTGGTAAATGGATTGAAGTCTATACATAAATTAATCCAGTGCTGTAAGTCTTCGTCAGTATCATAACCTTCTGGTGATATAAAGGCATAACCTTTCATTGTCCTTCCAGTGAATGCCATGGGGCTGAAACCTGTTTTCTCGTTGTTTGACTCAAAGGCCTCTTCCCCGATTCTTACCATCAGTAAATCCTTTTCTTGTTTCTTGTCAAAATGGAGACCGCAGGCCATCTTCTCATTGACCATAAAGACAAGGCCACCCATCATTTTTTTGGAAAAGAAAGGCAGTCTCGCTTCTTCTAAAATTCTTGTAATGCGTTCTGCTTGATATTCATCGTAGGCCATGATGTGACTTTATATTTCTAAGATAATCAATAATAAATCCAAGAGTGGAATCGAGTGGCTGTGGTCTGTGAGACCGATACTGGCACCTTATTTATTGGTTCTTATATACACTAACGAATCATAGGTTTTGCTCAGATGTATCATGCTCTATATCAATAAATTAGAGTTTAAGAGCTTTGGTAATGTGATTTACGTTTTGGAACCTAGATTTAACATATTAAAGTTTTCAATTTTATAATTGTATCATATTCAGTGGGTTTATACTTTTCAGTAACCATTAATACCTGATGATATAGTTGAAATTTTTAATATGTTCTGAGAAAATAGACTTCTAGCATAGATTTTGAAGGTGTTGAGTAATTCATTTATTCAACTATCATAGATGCTAGAACCAACCACCTGTCATCTGCTGAATGCTAATTCAGTAGATCGCTCATCAGTTCAGAATGAAAGCCCCAACTTTCTATCAAGAAGAATAATACGACAACTCTTTAGGGCTGTAATACAAAAGATACCCACTTGGCTTATAATGCTTAGTGGCTTTTTTATGTCTGATAATGTCTTAGAGGCACAGTGTCCGAACAGTGGGTTATTCATAACAGAGTTTGTTTATGATGTATGCGCAACCAGTTTTGAGTCTACAGGGGGTAACGAATATTTTGTATTGACTAATACTGGGTCGTCCATTATTGATCTTAATGGGGCACAGTTCGATGATGATGGTAATTTATCAGATGGTAATGGATTACTTCTTTCATCTTCTACTCTTAACATAAGTCCAGGTGAATGTATGATTGTGACCTCAGCTCCTCAAGCCAATTGGGAAGCTGAATACGGGTTAGTTTCAGCTACGGGTTGTACGTTCCATGAGGCTACAGGTACTTGGCAGGGATTAAATAATGGAGGCGACAATATTGGTGTGACCGGAGCTTGTAATAACGGGTCGTATGGAAATATAGCTGGCCCAGGAGAGGTGGTAGTTTGGAATGGGACGAACTTTGTAAATGGTGGTGTAGTTTCAATCCATGCAGATTGTGGGCCACAGACCTATATTCCAGGGACCTTAAGTAGTTGCCCCGTTGCCTCTATTGAAGCTGTCACAAGAAATGTCTGTCAGGCTGACACATCCATTGTCAAAATTCCTATAGTTATATCAGGAGGAACAGGCCCATTTACAGTAGAGCATACCGTAGATGGAGTCAGTAATACCACAGTAGGCATTTCTAATGGAGATAATATCCTTGTTGCTGGCCCTACTGCTGGAGCAGCAACAGTCAAGCTGACCTCTGTCGTAGATAATTTTGGAATGATGTGCACAGGAACTGTAGGCACCGAAGAAGCTTCTGTAAATATCAGACCAGCACCTTTTGCTAGGCTTACGGGTACCACAGCCTCGACTAGCTGTACTCCATGTAATGGTACGGTGACCTTCTCAGGAAGTAATCCCAATCCTGTGGATATTGATTACACTGTAGATGGAGTGGCACAGTCAGTAACAGACGTAACATTACCTTATACTCTAATGGAGGCTTGTCCTGGTAGTTATATTGTCACTGGAGTCAAAGATGATTTTGGTTGTGTAGGATCGTTTCTAGGTTCGGGAACAGTTGGAAATGCGACTACTGTGTCAATAGAGAACTTTGGTGTTTGTATTGGCTCTAGTGCTACAGCAACTGTCACAGGAACACCAGCCACCACCGATGCCTATGTTAGTGCTGATCCTACTATTGCTTCAGTGACTCAAGCAGGTCTTGTGTCAGGAATAAAATTAGGTTCCACTACTATTACCTTCACCAATTCTGATGGCTGCCAAGCTACAGCTACAGTAACTGTAGAGGCGCTACCACCTTGTATTATCTCTGGAGGCGTAGAGCTTTGTTCTGGCGATGCTATTAATCTTACAGAAACCGATAGTGGAAGAACAGGAGGTCAGTGGGACTGGACAGGTCCGAATGGATTTACTTTTTCTAGCTCAGCAGGAGGAATAACTATCCCAAATGCCACAGTAAGTAATGCGGGAACCTATACAGTAACCGTAACAGACATTTATGAGAGCGGCGCGATGTGTAACTCATCCTGCGCTGTTGATGTCACAGTAAACCCACTACCAACCGCAAACATAAGTACTAGCACAAATCCATGTGCAAGCGAAGCAGTTACCCTAACGGTAACAGGAGGAGAGATGTATCATTTTTTCAATGATCTGAATGGTAATAATGATCCTGATAGTGGAGAAAATTTACAAGCTTCAAGTACTACAAATTCCTATACCTCCTCTAGCTTTTCTAATGGGGACGAAGTACATGTCATAGTTACAGATAGCAAAGGTTGCTTTAGTGTAATTTCAACGGTATTAACAATAAATGAAAACCCTTCTTGTACGATTGTAACATCACCTACTGACTGTGGAGCTAGTAGTGGTTCAGCAACTATAAATGTATCCAGCGGCACTGCACCTTATACCTATGTGTGGAATAATGGAAGTGCCAGTTCTATGATTTCAGGTCTTGCAGCTGGAGCTTATTCAGTAGTAGTGACTGATGCAAATGGTTGCACAAGTTCTTGTAGTGCCATCGTGTTAGAGTCGTCTCCGCCTACAATTTCAATCATTACTACGCCTACAGCTTGCGGTGAGAACAATGGTAGTGTAGTAACTAATATAAGTGGTGGCGCTGAACCTTATGCTTATTTGTGGAGCAATTCAGCGACTACAGGAACAATATCAAACTTGGAAGCAGGGACCTACTCAGTCACAGTGACAGATAGTAATAACTGTATGACAAGCTCTAGTGCGACAATTGATAATTCAAATGGCCCTAGTTGTACGACTTCATCTACAGCGTCTGGATGTACAGTGAGCAATGGAAGTGCTAGTGTTTCTGTTGTAGGTGGTCTGGCTCCTTATAGTTATGTCTGGAGTAATGGTGCTACTACAGCTAGTAATACAGAAATAGCAGCAGGCAGCTACTTTGTTACTGTATCAGATGACAACTCCTGTGCTACAACCTGTTCAGTCACAGTAAGTACTTCTTCAGCGCCGATGTGTACGACCTCAAGTACCTCTACCAGTTGTGGAGAAGAAAACGGCGGAGTAACTGTTACAGCGAGTAGCGGTGTTACCCCTTACACCTATGCATGGAGTGATGGTAGTACTACTGCCAGAGTTTCAGATTTAGTCTCAGGTAGTTATGCAGTAACAGTAACAGATGCTAATGGATGTACAACGACATGCTCGGCCTCAGTAGGTGCTTCTTCAGCGCCGATGTGTACGACCTCAAGTACCTCTACCAGTTGTGGAGAAGATAATGGCGGAGTAACTGTTACAGCAGGGAGCAGTGTTGCCCCTTACACCTATGCATGGAGTAATGGTAGTTCTACTGCTCTCGTTTCAGATTTAGCGTCAGGCAGTTATGCAGTAACGGTAACAGATGCTAATGGCTGTACAACGACTTGCACGGCCTCAGTAGGTGCTTCTTCAGCGCCGACGTGTACGACTTCAAGTACCTCTACCAGTTGTGGAGAAGAAAACGGCGGAGTAACTGTTACAGCGAGTAGTGGTGTTGCCCCTTACACCTATGCATGGAGCAATGGTAGTTCTACTGCCAGCGTTTCAGATTTAGCCTCAGATAGTTATATAGTAACGGTAACAGATGCTAATGGATGTACAACGACTTGCTCGGCCTCAGTAGGTGCTTCTTCTGCGTCGACGTGTACGACCTCAAGTACCTCAACAAGTTGCGGAGAAGATAATGGCTCAGTGGCTGTAACTGCAAGTGGTGGTGCAACCCCATATAGCTATGCTTGGAGTAATGGTAGTACTACTGCCAACGTTTCAGATTTAGCCTCAGGTAGTTATGCAGTAACGGTAACAGATGCTAATGGCTGTACAGCGACTTGCTCGACCTCAGTAGGTGCTTCTTCTGCGCCGACCTGTACGACCTCAAGCACCTCTACAAGTTGTGGAGAAGATAATGGAGGAGTAATTGTTACAGCGAATAGCGGTGTAGCTCCTTACACCTATGTATGGAGTAATGGTAGTTCCACTGCCAGCGTTTCAGATTTAGCCTCAGGCAGTTATGCAGTAACGGCAACAGATGCTAATGGATGTATAACGACTTGTTTGACCTCAGTAGGTGCTTCTTCTGCGCCGACCTGTACGACCTCAAGTACCTCTACAAGTTGCGGAGAAGATAATGGCTCAGTGACTGTAACTGCAAGTGGTGGTGCAACCCCATATACCTATGCATGGAGTAATGGTAGTTCCACTGCCAGTGTCTCAGATTTAGCAGCTGGTTCCTATTCAGTAACAGTTTCGGATACTAATGGATGCCAGATGATCTGTGAAGCAATAGTTGCTTCTTCTACTGTTGCTCCAGCTACCATAGAGGATATAGTAGTATGCGAAGGAGCAAGTTCTTCAGATATAATTTTGTCGATGACAAATAGTGATAACGAAAACTTATCACATTTTAAATTAAATTTTGATTCAGCCGCTGAGTCAAGCGGGTTTACAGATCAGTCTAGCATAGAATCTTTATCTGCTGCGAGTATAGCTCTGCCAGATGATCTAGGCCCTGGAATTTATTCTGGTGAGATCTGTTTAGTGTATGATAATTTCTGTCAAGTTATTGATCCTTTTACGATCACTGTTGTAGCAGAAGTAGAAGCTGGAGAAGATGCTATGACTACTCTTTGTAATGATGATGCTTCAAAATCTACAGTCATATTATTTGACGAACTAGGAGGCAATCCTGATGGAGGAGGAGTTTGGACAGAGACATCAACTGGAACTGCTTCAGGTGCTACAGTTTCTGAGTCTAATGGATCAGTAGACTTTACTGGAGTAGTGCCTGGTGATTATGAGTTTACTTATTCAGTTGCCGCAACTACACCTTGTCATAGCCAGTCGAGTAAAGTGACAGTGACAGTAGAAAAATGTAGAGTAGATGATGTCGCTATTTCTAAATCTTTATCCTCTGCTGGTCCTTTTATGATAGGTGATAAGGTGACTTTCACATTGACAATCATGAATGAAGGAACACATCCTATCTATAATGTACGAGTTTCTGACTATCTATCTACCGCATTAGATTTTGTAGCATCGGATAATAGTGGAAATGATTTTTCTAGCAGTCCAGATACTAATGGAGGTACACCTCTAGCTACAACTGTGGCAACCACTAACCCTATCCTCTCTGGTGAGACTTATACCTTGTCCATTGTCCTCACTATTAATAGTAATGCGACGATGGGAGGTGATATCATAAATAACGCAGAGATCATCGGTGCTACAGAAGATGCTGCCGGGAATATTCCTATTCAGGATAGTGACAACCCACTGACCAGTATAGGGAGTAGTACAAGTGCCCTGTTAGATCAAGATGATTTTGATATGGCACTACTTCGATTGTGTAATGGACTGACGGCTACAGTTGATAGCCCAGTGGTTTGTAAGGGGACAACTTCTGCACCTATTAATTTGAATGTGACAGAGGGAGTTGTAGAGCATTTACAAATTTTCTTTGACCCAGAAGCAGATGCAGCAGGTTTTGATGATGTTGTGCTGCTATCATCTCCATATCCGACAGAGTATGTTATACCAGCAACGATAGGTGAAGGAGTATATAATGGAGTAGTGGTTCTCTGGAATGATATGATGTGTGCGACCAGTGTGCCTTTCACTATTACTGTAGAATGCCCTGACTGTGGAGAATTTCCATGGAACGGAATGAATCCTGAAGTCGTAGCTACTAATCAATGTGGCTCTGCTTATATCGCTGGAGTAATAGATGGACCGCTAGCAGGTGGTACTCCTAAAGCTATAGAGATTTGTGCTTCTTCATATATTCCAGATTTGAGTCAATACGGTATAGGGTCTGCAAATAATGGAGAGGGTAGTGACGGAGAAGAATTTACTTTTCCTGCCGTAAGTCTATTGAGTGGTGATTGTGTTACGATTACAAATAATGCTGCTCAATTTGAAAGTTATTTTGACTGTCCTCCAGATTTTACTTCCAGTGTAGCAACGATCAATGGTGATGATGCAATCGAATTGTATTGTAGTGGCGTAGTGGTAGACCTCTTTGGAGATATTGATACAGACGGTAATGGAGAATGTTGGGAGTATCTAGATGGCTGGGCTTATAGAAATAATCAAAGCGCTAATGATGGCGTCTTTAGTTGTAATGCTTGGACTTTTAGTGGTGCTAATGCCTTAGATGGTGAAGCCTCTAATAGCACAGCAGCATCTGAGTACCCAGGAGTAACATGTGAGCCTTTAGCTTGTGAAGACCTCATAATAGAAGCCTTTGTTTATTGCAGCAATGATGCTAATGATCTTGACAACTTATCATATTATGTAGAGGTTTCTGCAGTGAGGGGCTCTATGACTTCGGGTAGCTTTGATGTTACGGTAGGAGGTAGTACACAGGTGTACTCAGGGACTAGTCTGTCCTTTGGTCCATATGCACATAGTGGAGTAGGTAATACATTCCAGCTTGTTTCGGCAGTAGATAACTCTATGTCTTCATGCAGTGGGTCTATAGAAGTCGCAGAGACATATTGTGTGGATCTCGATGAAGATGGTGTAGCAGAAAATGATTATGCTGAATGTGATTGTATAGCTGCCTCAGTTGCTGGAGTAGGTGGAACGATTGTTACGCAGTCTGCACCTGGAAGTTTTAGCTCAGGTTTTCTAATCAACTATTTATTGCTAGATGCAAATACAGGTGCGGCTACTGTGGTAGCCTCTAATCCTATAGGCCACTTTACAAATCTTCCTGAAGGAACTTTCTACGCTTATGCTGTAAGTTATGATCAAGCAGCTGCCTCAAATGTGAGTGCGATATTAACTGCTGGTTCTACTGTAGATGTAGAAGCATTAAGTACTAGTTCAGCGCCTTTCGATAATGATTGCTATACTGTTTGTGGACCGAGTGCTTACTCTATAACCTGTGGTTCTGAACAAGTAAATCTAGCTTGTAATGATAAGGTTAATGTTTCTGTAGATTCAAATTGTAACGCTTCTCTGTTAGGCGTGGATCAATTGTTAGAAGGAAATATTACAGATAATCTTTCGCAATATCAATTAGTGTTGACGACAGCAAGTGGTGAGGAAGTAGACTTTAGAAATGAAACTGACGCTACTGGTGATAATGTTTTCAATTTTATAAATCAAGAGTTAGTTTATACAATTACTGACCTATGTTCAGGTTCTATTTGTTGGGGTAATATAGTCTTAGAAGATAAGACACCACCTACCTTAGAATGTGACTGTCCTGTCGGTGGAGAGGGCGGAGTTTATAGTCCAGAATGTACTCTGACCTGTTACGATGTCTCCTTACTCGAAGGGCCAGATAATCTACCCTCTGATATAGATGATTTTGTAAATAACAGCATCGAGGATAATTGCTTTAATTATTCAGTTGTGAATGTCAGTTTTGAAGATGATCTTTCTGACTTCGGAATGTGCGGAAATAGTTTGCTCCGAAGAACCTGGACTATCGTCTATACTGCCAATAATTCAAATGAGCAAGAAAGTATTAGTTGTACTAGAGAGTATGCCTTTATGCCTCTTGATCTATCTACTGCAATACTCACTGACGGTCCTGTGACCAGTCCTCTGGATCATACGGTCTACCTTCCTGTAAGAGCAGTGGAGATACCTTGCGTTGCTATGACAACCCCAGCAGCTATCGCTGCCTTGGAAGGCGACGCTTACGGCCATCCTCATATTTATGTGGGAGGTACAGCAGTGGGCTTAGATGGCTCTGTCTGTAATATTACCTCTACTTATTCTGATAGGACTACAGATGGCTGTGCTGAAGGCTGCTTAGGGAACAGTAAGATATTACGTTCTTGGACAGTCTTAGATTGGTGTACTTCAGAGTTGCTAGAGTTCTTGCAGGTTATAAAGTTAGAAGACTCTGATGGACCTCTGCTCTCATTGGTAGAAGATCAGTCGATAGCCATGTCTGGTAATCGCTGCGAAATGGATTACACTATCCCTGCTCCGTTAATCCTTGGAGATTTCTGTGATTCTTTAGCGACATATAATGTAACAGGTACTTCTGGAGATCACTCCATAGTAGGAAATATGGCTACTGGCTTTACAGCGATAGACCTAGGTGTGGGGACTCATGAAATTTACTTCACTGCAGAAGATTGTTGCGGTAATGTATCTTTTGATACTTTGACAGTCAGCATCAAAGATGAAACCAGCCCTAATGCTATAGCAGAAGAATTTATTGCTATTACGGTACACAGCATAGATGACGATGAAGTATTCGGCCTCGTAACTGCTGCAGCTATCGACAATGGATCATATGATAACTGTAGTGCAGTGACTTTAGAGGTCAGAAGAATGGATGGTCATTGTAATACTTTGGATACTGACTGGGGTAATGCTGTCCATTTCTGTTGTGCTGATATGAATGAGTCGGGCTGGGCTGAAGTAGAAGTAGAGCTGCGAGTAACCGATGACTGCGGCAATTTTAATACAGTAAGATCAAAAGTGCAGATTCAAGATAAGTCGATGGATGAGCTGACCTGCCCTGAAGGAATGATGATGACTTGCGGTGAGTCAATAGATGATCTAACAGTGACAGGGGTGCCTAGCGGCAGCGGAAGTTGTGGTAGTTTAGATCTAGATTATGAGACGATCATCTCGCCAGCTTCTAAGCCAGCAAATGAAAAACCTTTGTTTGATTATGATAACGATGGTATAGATGACATGGTCCCGCCTTACGATTCTATCTGTGGCTATGGGGCAATGAGAAGAGAATTTAGAGAAGGGTCTACAGTTATATGTACACAGTACTTTGTATTTACAGCACCTGACATTTTGGATCCTAATACGATTGCATGGCCTGCTGATGTCACCTTAGATTGTAGCAGTGCTGTTATAGAAGAACCAAGGTTCACAACACCGAGTTGTAGCAGTATCCAGATAGCTGTGGAGTCAGATACTTTTCCAGAGATAGAGAACTTCTGTTATGCCATCCGAAATACTTGGACTGTCGTAGATTGGTGTCTATTTGACCAGACTAACGGTGATCAGGGCAAGTATACTCATGTACAAAATGTCAAAGTATCAGATGATACTGCACCTGTTATAAATGTAGCCGCAGATATGGTTTTTGATCTAGCTGGGACGGACTGTAATCTAGATAATGTATCCATTCCTGTTTCTGCATCAGATTCTGATAATTGTGCTTCGGAGGCATTGAGTTGGACAGTAGCAATAGACTATTTTAATGACGGCGTTGTCGATGCTGTGCAGACTTTTGAAAGTATTACAGGAGATACCTTGAACCTTCAGCTGTCGGATGTGCCTGCTACTAAGTCTGGTCACCTCCTTAGTTGGTCTACTACTGATGCTTGTGGAAATGAAGGAGTTACGACTTCGATCATACGAGTAATAGATAGGACTGTTCCGATACCGTATTGTGTAGGAGTAACAACAGCTATAGATACCTCTGATGGCACCTTCGAATTATGGGCAATAGATTTCAATGGTGGTGCTTCAGATAATTGTACAGAACAAGCTCAGTTGAGATTTACATTCTCATCTACAGAACCACCAATTGCTTCAGGGTACTATGAACCTGTGACAGGTGCAGCAGCGACACTGATAGATTTCGAAGAAGGAAGAGCAGATAGTTGGAATACAGCCACACAAAGTGCAGGTAGAATTTTTACTGAAGACGATCTTAATATCGAGGGAGCAGTGACACTTGCGATCTACGTTTGGGATGAATGTGGCAATAATGATTTCTGTTTAATTCAGCCAGTAATAAAACCTAGGCTAGTCGGTTCACGAGCTACTATCCAAGGCAGATATACAACTGAGAATGGCTTGTCCATAGATGAAGTGTCTACAAGCATCGCTAATGTAGTAACTGGTTCTCAGTCCGCTATGATGTCTGATGAGGATGGAGTCTATGCTTTTCAGGATAACCCTATGCACAATGATTATATCATTAAGGGGCAAAAAGATATTGATTACCTGAATGGGGTGAGCACCTTAGATTTAATACAGATCCAGCGACATGTATTAGGTCAACGCTTACTAGATTCTCCATATAAAATCATTGCTGCAGATGTCAATGGTGATAGACAATTAAATGGGTCTGATCTCGTAGAACTCAGGAAACTAATCTTAGGTATCACAGATACGTTAGTGAGTAATAGCTCATGGAAATTTATAGATAAAAGTCAGGGATTGGATTTGTATAATCCATGGAACTACAGAGATTCTCTTACTATCACCAATCTAGAGTCTGAGATGATGGAAGAAAATTTCATAGGTGTCAAAGTAGGTGATGTAGATAATACCAATATTCCCAATGGTTTCTCCTCCAAGCTAGAAGGAAGAGCAGATAATCTTATGGAGTTACGATTCGCTGATCGCGATGTACAGGTAGGAGAAGAACTTACAGTTCAATTTACTACATCTGAAACTGAGATTTATGGCTATCAATTAGGTTTAGAGTTTGATGGGTTAAAAGTAGTGGCGGTGAATGCCAGTGATATAGCAGAAGAAAATATTCACCTTACAGGTTCTAGTCTACGACTGAGCTACAACAACGATTACATTAGGTCGAGTGATGCATATCTTTTAGAGCTAACCTTAGTCGCAGAGAAGGGAGGCAGCTTGTCTAGTATGATAGATCTAGGCACAACAGTTACTTCTGAAGCGTATGTAGGAAAGTTTTTGGAGCTCAAGAATATTCAATTGGTAAGCAACTTAGAAAGTGCCTACAGGCTCTATCAAAATAGACCAAATCCTTTCTTAGATAAAACGACTATAGAGTTCGAAATTCCAGTACAGGGAGAAGTGTTGCTAACCTTCTATGATATCACGGGCAAAATAATAAAAGAGATTTTCCAAGATTTTGAGGCAGGCCAGCATGCGGTAGAAGTTAATAAGCGTGACCTTGGTACTACAGGGATAATCTATTATCGATTGGCGAGCGGAGGATTTACTTCGATGAAGCAAATGATAATTTTAGAATAAATCAGAATATTAAAATGTTTGTGTTGGTAGGGCTCCTTTACTTAGAAAGTATTGGAGCCCTACTCTTGTTAGTGCATCTTTATAATCTTATGTACAGAACGTATTTTTTCATCATTGTGCTGCAGCTCTAGGATGTAAGTCCCTTCAGCTAGATTTCTAATATCTATTTTATTGGGTAAGCTTATGTTCGTCTTACTTTCTAAGAGTTGACCTTGGATACTGAATAATTTTAGATCTACACCTGTCTGGATCGCTCCATTGATATGCATAAATGCTCTTGCAGGATTAGGATAAATCGCCCAAGTATCTACTGTAAGATCTAAGGTGCTGACCATGTCATCTATCTGACCATCACAATCGTCATCTATACCGTTATTCGGCACTTCTTGGATTGCTGGGTTGACATCGGGATTGGTATCATCACAGTCTTGATCATTTTCTACAAAGCCACTCGGTTCTTCACAAGCTGAAAGTGCTCTGTCTGGATCACCAAAACCATCACCATCTTGATCTGCATAATAGGTTACTAATCCGTCTAGGGTAGGGTCTGCATCATCTATGAGTCCATCACAGTTGTCATCTATATCATTGCATAGTTCTATAGCATCTGGATTTATGGCAGCATTGGTATCGTCACAGTCTTCATTATTGAAAGTATAACCATCTGGCTGGCTGCAATCTAGTACAGTGTTATTTGCATCTCCGAATCCATCCATATCCAGATCGGCAAACCATAAGCCCACTCCTGCGATATTGGGATCATCGATGTCTATGAGTCCATTGCAGTCATCATCTATGCCATTGCAAACTTCCTGTGCTGAAGGATTGACACTTCCATTGGTGTCATCACAATCGGTATTATTTAATACATAACCAGCTGGAGGTGTACAAGCCTGAACTGATACTGCGCCATTGCCAAAGCCGTCACTATCATTATCTTGGTAGTAAGTCATTTCGCCTCCTTGTAGGTCAGGATCGGCTCCGTCCAGTAAACCATCACAGTCATCATCTAGTCCGTTGCATAATTCTGGTGCACCGGGGAAAATAGCGCTATTGTTATCGTTACAATCTGTGGCATTGAAGACATAGCCTTGTGGTTGTGTACAAGATTCTAATTCTGTAGCGAGATCACCAAAGCCATCACCGTCGTTATCTAAGTACCATGTGGTTACCGTGCCAGCTGCATCAGGATCGTCACTATCTATGAGTCCATCACAGTCGTCATCCATGCCATTACAGATTTCTGCTGCCCCTGGATTCACATTGGCATTGTTGTCATTGCAATCTGTATTATTTGCTACATAGCCAGCGGGCTGTGTACAGTCTGAGATAGAACTAAGCGTAGTCCCATAGCCATCTCCGTCAGCATCCAAAAACCAAATAGTATTGCTATTCAGATCAGGATCAGCATCGTCTACAAGGCCATCACAGTCATCGTCTATATTGTTACAGATTTCATTTTGTGCGGGGTTGACAGCTGGGTTGTTGTCGTTGCAGTCTCCAGGCACTGAGCTATAGCCAGTTGGTTGGACACAAGAACTTAATACCACTTGTGTATTTCCAAATCCATCGTTGTCTACATCTTGATACCAAATGCCATCGCCTTGATTATCTGGATCATCACTGTCTACTAGTCCGTCACAATCATCATCAAATCCATTACAGACTTCTTGTCCTCCAGGATTGATAAGGGGATTGGTGTCATTACAGTCAGTATTATTATTGATATAGCCTAAAGGTTGTGTACAAGACATAAGCGTATTAGTAGGATCTCCGTACCCGTCCCCATCATTGTCAGCATACCAAGTACTCGTGCCAGTATTACTAGGATCATCACTATCTATTAAGCCATCGCAGTCATCATCTATGCCATTGCAGATTTCTTGTGCTGCAGGGTTTACTGCAGAGTTATTATCATCACAGTCTAGGTTGTTAGAGACATGACCTTGTGGCTGGGTGCAGTCTAGCACAGTCTGATTAGGATTGCCATAGCCATCTAGATCAGAATCTCTATACCATATAGATGTACCCGTCAGAGAAGAGTCTAATCCATCTATAAGTCCATCGCAGTCATCATCTAGGTTATTGCATATCTCAGGAGAGTCAGGATTGATCGCTGGATCTCCATCGTTACAGTCGCCGTTGTTAAGGACGAATCCTGTAGGCTGCGAGCAGGCATTCACGCTGTTCTGAGGATTACCGTAATTGTCACCATCTAGATCTGCATACCAAGTCGTCAAGCCAGTGACACTAGGGTCAGCCTGATCTATGAGTCCATCACAGTCATCATCTATACCATTGCAAACTTCAATAGCTGATGGGCTTACATTTTGATTCGAATCATCACAGTCTATATTGTTGTTCACGTAGCCTTGGGGAGGATTACAAGACGTAATAGAATTAACTGGATCACCAAAACCATCCAGATCAGCATCGAGGTACCATATTGCACCACCTACCAAACTTGGATCTTGACCATCTATCAGGCCATCGCAGTCGTCATCTATATTATTACATATCTCTTGTGCGGAAGGATTTATACTGGCAGAACTGTCATTACAGTCTCCATTGTTGCTCACATAACCTGCTGGCTGAGAACAAGACTGTATCGGTAAGGCAGGGTTTCCATAGCCATCACCGTCAGTATCTGCATACCAAGTTAGCGTTCCAGTAAGACTTGGATCTGCTTGGTCTATCAGTCCATCACAGTCATCATCTATACCATTGCAAACTTCTAGGGCTGAAGGATTAATAAATATGTTGGAGTCATTACAATCTGTATTGTTGATGACATAACCAGCTGGCTGTGTGCAAGCGAGTAGGGCACTGCTCGGATTTCCAAATCCATCCCCATCTATATCTGCATACCACGTAAAGGCACCGGTGACACTAGGATCATTGCCATCTACCAGTCCATCACAATCATCATCGAACCCATTACAGATTTCCTGAGCTAAGGGGTTGATGTTAGGGTTGTTGTCATTACAGTCACCTGTCATGGCTACATAACCTATAGGTTGTGTACAAGAAATTATCACCCCTGTCAGGCTTCCAAAACTATCACCATCTACATCTGGATACCAAATAGAATTACCAACGAGATTGGGATCGGCTTGATCGACCAGTCCATCACAATCATCATCTATGCCATTACAGACTTCTGTTGCTCCAGGATTAATATTTGCATTGTTGTCATTACAGTCACCATCTAAGGCTACGTAGCCTACGGGAGGTGTACAGTTTGTAGTGCTGATGTTGCTGTCACCATAACCATCTCCGTCAGCATCTAGATACCAGGTGGCGGAACCCGACAGGCTAGGGTCAGCCTGATCTATAAGACCGTCACAGTCATCATCGAACCCATTGCAGATTTCTGTGGCTGCAGGATTTACCATCGGATTGGTGTCGTTGCAGTCAGTGCCATCTGTTATGAATCCAGTTGGAGCAGTACATGCAGTGACGAGGGTGGAAGGATCTCCATAGCCATCTCCGTCTACATCCATGTAGTAATTTGTCAGACCTACGGCATTTGGATCTAGATCATCTATGAGGCCATCGCAGTCATCATCTATACCGTTACAGATTTCTGGTGCTCCTGGATTTATCATGGGATTGAGATCATCACAGTCTACAGTGTTGTCATAACCATCACCATCTAAGTCAGGTAAGGTTGCGCCGTCTATCATGAAACTGTCATCACATACATCATAGAAAGTAGACCCTTCTCTGAAGCCTCCAGGTACGTCACATCTTATGAGCATTCTAGCATCAGTAGACGCTATGTTGGGTATGATGACGCTAGCTGTACCTGTATTGGGAATAGCATTAGCGATCACCGTATACTCTACGCCGCCATCTGTAGATACTAAAACATCTATCAGAGGACAGTGGGTATCTGTGTTATTTACATTCCATGTTATATCGGTAGCTGCTCCACCAGTTAGGAGTTCTCCTCCATTTGGCGAGCTTAGCTCAAAGGGTCCTGTATTAGCGACGGTGACTACCATTGTGTCATGGGTAATTCTACCGAAGCTTATATTATTATCTCTGACCGCAAGTGAAAAAGTCATGGTTCTTTCTATGCAGGGTAGCTTTTCAAAGTCTACTGCATTGTTTAGTCCCAGTAAGACTTGATCATAACTTGGGAAGGATCTGTATGGCTCAGCCACAGGGGGTCTGAATCTAAATAGAGGTTGTGTAGGGTCAGCACAATCTGGAAGACCTGTTGTCGCACGTGAATCTCCGTCATATTGCTCCCAGTGGTAGCTTAGAGATAATGAGTCTGTTGCATCTTCTCCGTAGCCTACTAAGGCAAAAGGCGTATTCTGAGGAATGATAATGCTAGTGCCCGCATCTGATCTTGGATCATCTGTGTTAGTGCCTCCAGACGTCACACCACAGTTTGTGCCATCTTGGAGTACAAATTCTTGGATCCTATTTATAGAAGCATAATGAAAGAAAGGATCAGAGCCTTGAGCATATTGCACAGGTGCACCACATACATTGGCGTAGCTCATGATTGAAGAGCCTTCTCCAGGTTCGAATCTGAAACCATTTGTAGAATTTTGACATTCTCTAGCTGCGAAATTATGTCTGGCATTAAACTGATGACCTATTTCGTGACAGACGTAATCTACCCATAGGCCAGATACTGATCCGTTAAAACTAGAATAGCCATAACCTTTAGAAGAGTCATTACAAACTACTCCAAAAGAGGCCAAGCCACTTGGATTACTCCAGATCACCAGGTGCCCGATATCAAAGCCATTGACACCTAAATTTACAAAACAAGTTTCCTGACAGTCATCAAGTAATTGGTTATCATTACTGAGGTCAAAAGGATCTATGGCTGGGTCTGGAAATACCAAGGCTGGTGTAGAGACCAAGGTGAAGTCAATGCCTATGTCTCTGAGATAAATGGTATTGATAATATTGACACCGGATGCGAGGGCATCAAGTACATTCGTTGTGCTGTAAGGTGTCCCTCCAAACTGTAGCGAAAATTCTCCAGCAGCAACCAATGCTAGTCTAAAAGTAGTTTTAACACCAGGTGCTTTGAGCTGAGGTCTGATCGTCTGCTCCATTAACTCTTCTACATGATCATGAACACCGCACTTCACTTTGTGATGGGGCACGTCTTTTTTGTAGTAGACTATATGTTGGGCTTTGTGCTGACTTGCATAGGGTTCTATGTAGTAAGTTTCTGATCCTTGAAATACTGCAGCATGTAATCCCTCAGCACTGATGTCGCAAGCGATAATAGTAGTAGGATCATCCTTCTTTATACCTCTATAGGTTTTTATAGAATAATGTTTCTGTACTTCTTCGGCGACGACCTGAGTTGGCTGTAAGATATATTCTGAGAACTCTCCATTAGGCTCAGGCAACCACACATTCATCTGGCTAGACTTCATCTGTGGTAGAACCTTTTCTACCTCTAGTTCTGAAATTAGATAATGTTTTGGTCCATCTTTTAGGACTTCAGCTTGTTCTGAAAAGGAGGAGAGTTGCTGAGTGCTCTTCCAGTCAGATTTATTTAACTGGGCTTGAGTAGGAAGACTTCCGACTATAAAGAATAGTAGTAAGAACCTTAGTTCTAGACTTAGGTCAGAGATAGATAGGTGCATTTTTGCTTATTTATGGTACAAATATCATGTACCAGCTCTATAAAAACTTAGTTATTGCTAATTACTTAACGAAAACGACTTTCTCATGCGCTGCCACATAATTGGCTTTAATTCTAACATTATAGACTGATTATGAGAGATTTGTCTTCGAGAAGTCAATAGATTATGAGTAGAGTTCATCTCTATTATTCTTCAAAGTATTTGGGTAAAGACTTTTATAGTCAAAGCATAGAAAGAAATTGATAGAGCTGCCAGACTCTGGTTTGCATTTTATAAGATAGTGATTAACCATTGCATGCATGAATTTATATGGAATAAATCGGATAAATAGCTAGCGAATGTTCTCTAGAGCACATAAATTTGGATGACACATCATAATCTACTACAAATGAAAGGAGCCTCCATATTACGATACTTACTAGCAATCGGTCTACTGATCTGTTCTTATTCTATTGATTTGGGAGCACAAGCTGGTCCTGTAGGATTATGGAAAACCATTGATGATAGCACAGGGGAAGCAAAATCTCATGTAGAAATTTATGAAGAGAATGGTCTTCTCTATGGAAAGGTGAGGCACCTACTTCTAAAGCCAAATGATACTGTGTGCAAACAGTGTACAGGCGATAAAAAGAATCAACCTGTCGTGGGCATGATCATTTTGCAGGATATGAAACCTAACAAAAGCTACTGGCAAGGAGGTACCATTATGGATCCTGAAAATGGAAAGTCTTATAAATGTAAGATCTACCTAGAAGGCGATAATAAACTCAAAGTGAGAGGATATATCGGATTTGAAGCACTCGGACGTAATCAATTCTGGGAAAGAATCTAATTCTATGAAAAGCTAAACGAGTAGCCTCTAGCTAGTCCTTTCCAAATTTTTTCTTCTTGAATGAGCTCTTCTTTTTAGAAGATTTGCCAGACTTGCCTTCTTTACTTGATTTGACTTTCTTGTCAAATTTCTTATTCCGTGCTTCTCTTTTCTCGTCCTTGTTTCTGCGACTAGATGTTTTTTTCTTCTTATCGTCTTTGCGAGATTTCTTTTTATCACGATCTCTATCTCTATCTCTATCGCGGTCTCTATCTCGGTCTCTGTCACGATCTCTGTCTCTATCCCTATCACGGTATCTGCTTCTTCCTCCTGATCGTCTTCTGTCACGATCTCTTTCTCTTCCTCTACCGCCTCGGCCACCTCTATCGCGGTCTCTATCTCCTGATCTTCCAGTAGAGGTATCATTGAGATCTTTAGAGGAACCTATGCCTAGACGATCCATCTCTTGTGAGAGTAGCTTAGATATAATTTCTTCTTTCGTAAGATCGGCGAGTAGTAACTCTACCTGATCCATTACCTTTTTGTCGAGCTTGCCTTTAGCTTGCATTTCTACAAGTTGCGTAGCCCAGTTTGTCATTCTGACTTCTGTGATACTATCAGTGTCTGGTACTAGTACTTTTTCGAAGTCTATACCAAGTTGTCTTTCTAGTCTTCCTATTCTATGCTTATCTCTGCCAGATACGAAAGCTATAGAAGTTCCTTTCTTACCTGCACGGGCAGTACGACCACTCCTATGTGTATAGTAAGAGTTGTCATCAGGTAAGCTGTAGTGGAAGACATGCGTTAGATCATTGACATCTATTCCTCTAGCTGCTACATCAGTGGCGATGAGTACCTGGAGGTCATGCTTCTTGAATCTTTTCATGACCCTATCTCTTTGGTTCTGAGAAAGATCGCCATGTAGCGCATCTGCTTTGTAGTTCTTCTGCAGTAAGTGTTCCGCTAGTTCTTGCGTATCTCTTTTGGTTCTGCAGAAGACGACACCACGCATACCAGCATGGATATCTAGAAAACGCATCAGCGCATCTTTCTTATCCTTATTCTTGACAGTTGCGTAGAGGTGTTCTATATTTTTATTGACTTCATTTTTAGCATCTATCCGTACTTCGATAGGATCGTCCATGTATTTTTTGACGATCTTTTTTATAAAAGAAGGAAAGGTTGCAGAAAATAGCCAAGTCAATTTTTCTTCAGGAGTATAGCCAAGGATCTCATCGAGCTCGTCTTTGAATCCCATATTAAGCATCTCATCTGCCTCATCTAGGACTAAGAATTTGAGCTCATCAAGTTTTACAGCTTTTCTATTTATCAGATCTATCAGTCTACCTGGAGTCGCTATAATAATATGTTGCGTCCTTTTTAGTGCTCTGATTTGATTCATGATAGGTGTACCTCCGTACACAACTAGGACATTTACTTTGTCTTTATACTTACTGAATACTTCTATTTGCTCGGCGATTTGTTTTCCGAGTTCTCTGGTAGGAGCGAGTATAAGACCTTGAGTAGCATTGATGCTAGAATCTATTCTTTCTATAAGGGGTAGACCGAAAGCCGCAGTTTTACCAGTACCAGTCTGAGCAAGGCCTATAAGGTCTTTGTCTTCTCCTAATAGTCTTGGTATCGCTTGACTCTGGATGTCAGACGGGGTTTCGAACCCCATCTCTTCGATGGCTTTTAGTATCTCGTCTGAGAGTCCTAGTTTTCTAAATGAGTCCAAAAATCAGTAGTTTTTCTGAAGTGAGCGGCAAAGGTAGCTTAATTATAGCACGAAAACAGTTTATTTCTTCCTAGTGCTAGTAGCCTAGATTCTTTAGGATTTGAACCACAGCGATAGCTGCGGTCTCGGTTCTCAGTCTATTTTTGGAAATATTGACTCCTAGATAGTTCTGTGTCTTGCAGAGTTGGATTTCTTCCTCAGAAAAATCTCCTTCAGGTCCTACCATAATAATTGCGGAGGAATGTGCTGGCTGGAGAGTCCATAAGTCTTGATGGTCTTCATGATAGTGAGCGATATACTTATCCTGTGCTTCATGAATTTCGCTCATAAATTTCTTGAACTTAATACTTTCAGTGACTACTGGATGGTAGGGTCTGAGGCACTGGAGTGCAGCACTTCTCATGATCTTATTAGCCCGTTCTAGATTGATAGTATTCCTTTCTGATCGTTGGGTGACTAGAGGGATGATGGTATCTACGCCGAGTTCTACAGATTTTTCGAGCAGCCATTCCCATCTGGTTTTGTTCTTGAGGATAGAGACAGCGAGGGTTAGATGACTTTCGGGTTTTGGAAAAGTATTTTTTGATAGCAGTTCTACTTCCGCATTTTTCTTTTTGATCTTGATCAGTTTACCTTCTGCTTTGGTACCCTTACCATCTGTGAGAGAGATAAGATCTCCTTCTTTATGTCGCAAAACTTTACAGCAATGGAGGAACTCATCTTCTTCTAGAGTCGCTGTTTTTTGTTCGAGATCTGCTGTATAAAACTGAATCATTAGGAAATTTGAGCAGTAAAGTTAGAGCTATTTGATGAACTAAGAATCACTATAGGTGGTGTCATATTAGATATAGTTTATTAGTACTTTTGGGCCTTCGTTCCGGTGAGGGATGAACTTATGTGATTTATATATCCTTAGTAAGATATGATTATAACCGTTCTTCAGTTTTTTCTAAGTCTTTCTATCCTTGTGGTCTTACACGAACTCGGTCATTTTTCGGCGGCTAAGTGGTTTAAGACTAGAGTAGAAAAGTTCTATCTGTTTTTCAATCCTGGCTTTGCCTTATTCAAAAAGCAAATCGGTGAGACAGAATACGGAGTGGGTTGGTTACCTCTAGGAGGCTATGTCAAAATCTCTGGTATGATAGACGAGAGTTTTGATTCAGAACAAATGAAGCAACCACCACAACCTTGGGAATTCAGGTCTAAGCCAGCCTGGCAGAGACTCATCATAATGGTCGGCGGTGTATTCGTCAATGCCTTGCTGGGAGTTTTTCTATATGCTATGGTGCTATTCGTCTGGGGAGAAACCTACATAGACCCAGCTAGTGTCAGCGATGGTGTAGCAGTCACAGAACTAGGACAAGAACTGGGCCTCAGAGATGGAGATAAAATTATAAAAGTAGGGGAGGTACCTTTTGATAAATTCAGTTCTGGGCTTATCAAAAAAGAATTAGTTATCAATGGGGCGAACTCGATTCTAATTTCTCGAAATGGTAGTGAGCAGGCTTTGCAGATTTCCGAAGCGGCGATCTCTAAATTGACCAAGTATGAAAATGGTAGAGATCCTCTATTCGCTCCACGATGTCCGTATGTCTTAGCGGATGTTACTGAAGGGAGACCCGCAGCTGCTGCGGATATGCGAGTAGGCGATAAAATTATATCAGTAAACGGTGAACCAACACCGTACATGCATCAAGTGTCTAAGACGCTAGCAGACCTTGATGATGGACCTGTAAGTATAGGCATACAACGTGGCTCTGATATACTCAATAAAGACCTAGCCAAAGAAGATGGAAGAATATGGGTGCAAGCACAGGGCTTTGATAAATATGTAAAAACTAAAAAAGAAAAATACTCTCTAGGCAGAGCCTTGCCTGCAGGATGGAATAAAGCGGTCAGCTTCTTGGGAGACCAAATTAAAGCCTTCGGTCAGATGTTTTCTGGTCGTATAAAAGCCAGTGACAGTCTCGGAAGTTTTATCACCATCGGTAAGATGTTTGGCGATACCTGGGACTGGGAACGATTCTGGTTGATGACGGCTAATCTTTCATTGCTGTTAGGCTTCTTTAATCTATTGCCGATTCCTGCACTGGATGGAGGCTACGTCATGTTTCTACTCTTTGAATCCATAACAGGTATCAAAGTGCCAGATTCTGTAATGGAGAAAGCCACCATGATAGGATTCTTTGTTCTGATCTTCTTTATGATCTACGCTATGGGCTTAGATATATCACGTCTATTCTAGAAAGGAGCATGACTAATTTTTTCGAATTATTTTCATTGACACCTAGCTTTGATCTAGATCAGGCGCAGCTGACTAAGGAGTACTATAGTCTGAGTAGGCAGTATCACCCTGATAGATTTTCTTTAGCCTCGGAGGAAGAAAAAGAAAGTGCAATGTCCATGAGCACTAAAGTCAACGAAGGTTATAAAGTCCTGAAGCAAGAACAGAGTAGGATTAGACATATCTTAGAATTACTAGATTCTGCACCTCAAGAAGGCTCTGAGCAGATGCCACAAGATTTCCTGATGGAAATGATGGATATCAATGAGCTCATCATGGATTATAAAATGGAGCCATCAGATGCGAGTCTAGAAAAAATATCTTCTCAGGTAGATACCTTCGAAGCCGAGCTAAAAGCTTCTTTTCTAGAAAACATTGCTGATTTTGATTTCGCTAATCCAGAACCTTCTAAGCTGGCAGCCATCAAGGGGTATTATCTAAAGTCCAAATATCTTCGTCGACTTAGAGATAACTTAACTAATAAAGAGAGCGAGATATAGCCTCTACTGACACTATTATTTAAGGCTAGTCCTGCTGAGGCTTATTGGCAGAATATTTGCATCTACTTCATTGAATTTCATTTTTTCTGTCATCTTACACAACCTGATGAACAAACTATCTATCTCTTATCTAAGAGAGGGGCAAGACATGAATGCTGCTCTATCTGGCCGCTTGGTTTCTCTAGCTGCCCTAAATCTAAAAACAGAATTACATACTAAAGTAGACCCTTGGGATAGACTTATTATAGATCTAACCAGAGTCACAGATATAGATACTACGGGAGTGAATTCGCTTTTCATGACGCGGTTAAGATGCATCAGTAAGAATGCAAGTATGGTTCTAAGATGTCAGATAGACCATCCTATCAAGAACCTGCTTAAGCTCACTCATTCAGATAGTGAGTTCGATATAGAGACAGCGTAAGAATTTTTTGCCTCCATTATTTTATCAGGTGGACAGCTGCAGTTATTGAAGATCACATAGCATTTACACTTTCTTACCTCCAGAAGTTTATGTGCTTAGCGCTTATTAGCATGATAGCCTTCTATTACAAAACTAGTCAGGATGAAAGTTCCACCTATTAGGGTCGATTTAGCGGGCATTTCAGCCAGAAAAATGTATCCTAGGAATACTCCATAGATAGGAATAATAGAACTCATCAGACTGATCGTCACAGCAGAGTAGTTCTTAAGACTCTGTACGAGCAGGGTATGCCCTAGACAGGTCGTTAATACTGCTAAGCCGATAATAAAGGGCCAGTCATGGGTAATCAATGGCTGACTGGATTTTAAGAATAGATAAGGCAGCAATAATACCATCATGATACATAGCTGGTAGAACATCATAACGGAACCATTGTAATGTTTCATGATCTTTCGTGTATAGATGTTTCTAAGTGCATAGGTGAGTGCAGATAAGGTTCCAAAGAGTACAGCCTTAAAGATATTGTTGCTTAGATCTATAGGTGGCGATATAATATAGATTCCTATGATGACCAAGGTCGCTAAGGCTAGATGGTACACTTTGAATTTTGTACCGAGTAGTAATGGTTCTAAAATGGCTGTCATAGCAGGAAACATATGCAAGGTGAGAATGGCTATAGCTATAGTGGATAAAGACAAGGCATAGAAATACGTTATCCAATGTATCGCCATGAGGATACCTCCAATGAGAATGTACTTTTTGTGTCCTTCCTCTTTTATGCCGAGGCCATACTTCTTTATAGCTATGAATGTACCAAGCAGTATCGCCGATAATACACAGCGATAGAATATGGATAACTCAGGTGCCATCTGCAGTGTCCTCCCGAGGACTCCAGAAGTACTAATCATCAATAGTCCGAAATTGAGGACTAGGAAATTATAGTAGGCTGAGTTTTTCAAGTGTATGAGAAACTTAGTTAAGTATAGGGGACATGGCGGTCCAGACGGATTCTAAAATAATCTTAGAGCCCTCAGCATTGGGATGTATGCCATCTGCATTATTGAGTTCTTTGACGCCTGCGACTTTATCTAGGAAGAAAGGAATCAATTGCGCTTCATATTTTTTAGCCAATTTTGGATAGATGGCATTGAAGGCTTTTTCATAGTCATTACCCATGTTGGGTGGCGCAAGCATTCCAGCGATCACTATAGGAATATCTGGAAATTTAGTTTTGACCTTGGTCAGTATCGCATCTAGATTTTCTTCAGTCTTTGCGACATCTAGGCCTCTGAGCATATCATTAGCACCGAGTTCTAGAAAGAAGACATCTATGTCTTGCTTCAGTACCCAATCTAATCTATTCAGACCTCCTGAGGTGATATCTCCACTCAGCCCGGCATTCACTACTCTGTACGGAAGATTCAATGAGTCTAATCTGTTCTGTAGCAGGGTAGGCCATGCATCCTTTTCTTCTAGACCATGTCCTGCGGTAAGACTATTACCGAAGCATAAAATCGTTTTCTTTCCGGCTTTGGTAGAAGATCGGTCTGTATTAGTCTCTTCTTGAGTACGGTTCACAACTTCTTGCTGAGGGACTTGTTTATCTTTGCATGCAGAGAAAGTTCCTAAGAGAACTAAGAAGAGAAGAGTAGAGGAAAAAGAGTGCATTAATTTTTTTTATCAAAGGTACACAACTAAGTATACATAACGAGGGGCGAATACATGAGTAAGATACTAGTAGCAAAGAAAATCAGTAAGGTCTATAACAGCGGCAGTAAATCTCTGTCAGTACTCAAGGATATAAATTTTGAATTGGAAGCTGGACAAAGTCTATCTATCATAGGCCCTTCAGGAAGTGGCAAGACAACCCTACTGGGTCTCTGTGCAGGTCTGGATAAACCCACCTCTGGAGAACTGATCCTCTGTGGTGAGACCATTAATAATAAGACTGAAAATGAAAAAGCAGAATTGCGAAATGCGAAAGTGGGTTTCATCTTTCAGAATTTTCAATTGATTCCTACTTTGACAGCTCTAGAAAATGTTATGATTCCTCTAGAATTATTGGGCAGATCTGAAGCTAAGACAGTGAGTAAGGATTTGTTAGGGAGAGTAGGCTTAGGCGAAAGAATGGATCACTATCCTAGTCAGTTATCAGGAGGAGAGCAGCAGCGAGTCTCTATAGCTAGAGCTTTTAGTAATACCCCACAGATCTTATTTGCTGATGAGCCTACTGGTAATCTCGATGAGGAGACAGGCCTAAGTATAGAGACTTTGCTTTTTGATCTGAATAAAGAAGAGAAGACGACATTAGTCATAGTCACCCATGATATGGAACTGGCAATGAAGACCGATAGGAAGATAAGGCTGAAGGGAGGACGCATCATCTCAGATGAGTACAGTTCTATTGATCACTCCATAGAGGCAGGTCAGTAGATGAGTAACTTTTCTTTTTTGGCGAAGACCGCTCTACGAGATAGTAGGAAGAACAGAGGGAAACTCTTCATGTTTATGTCCTCTATTATTCTTGGCATTATGGCCTTGGTAGCCATTAATTCATTCAATTATAATCTGGTCAAGGATATAGATGCCCAGACGAAGTCAGTACTAGGAGCTGATATTATGGTAGAAGGGAATAAGCCTCTGCCAGAACACTTGCAAGTCTATCTTGATTCTATAGCCGAAGATCAAGCCAGCCAGTTTGAGTTTTTCTCCATGTCTTACATCCCTTCTACAGAGGGTACGCAATTTACCCGTATAAAAGCTATCGATGGGGGCTTCCCTTACTATGGAAATCTCGTCACTGATCCTCCACAATCGAAGGATAGTTACAAAGTAGAAAATACAGCGCTAGTAGATGATGCCTTGATGTTTGAGCATGAACTAACGGTAGGGGATAGTATAAGATTGGGCAAGCAGATGTATGCGATAGGAGGACGATTGATGAGTAGTTTTGGATCGGTGTCTCTTGGGGCAGGTTTTGCACCTTCTGTATACATAAGTCAGGAGAGTCTGACGGAGACAGAACTGATACAGCCGGGTAGTCTTGTAGAGTATAAATATTTTGTCAAAACACCTGAGGGCTTCGATAGAGAAAAGTGGGATAATAGTGCCGAAAGGATGAAGCCATTTCGTGAGCAAAGTTTTAGAGTCAGAACGGTAGAAGACCAAAAGAGAAGTCTTAATCGTGCTTTTTCTTTTCTCAATAGCTTTCTCAATCTTGTTGCTTTGGTAGCCTTGCTATTGGGATGTATCGGAGTGGCTAGTAGTGTTTTTATTTATATAAAATCTAAGATTCCTTCTATTGCCGTCCTAAGATGTCTCGGTATGAAAGGCAACCAAGCGTTTCTGGTTTATTTTCTGCAGATCATGGTCTTGGGATTCATAGGGGTATTGATCGGTGCTGCTCTAGGTAGTCTGTTGCAAGTGGTGCTACCGATTTTGCTTAAGGACGTCTTGCCATACGAGGTTAAACTCAGTATCTCATGGAAGGCCATTTTCCAAGGATTGACCATTGGAACTTTAGTAACAGGACTTTTTGCCTTGGTGCCATTGTTGGCGATTCGTTTAGTCAGTCCCTTGAGAACACTTCGGTCTTCTTTTGATGAGGACTTAGCGCCGAAGGATCCACTTAAATGGATGGCTTATATCGGTATAGTATTGTCATTATTTTTATTCTTATTCACCTTGACGGGAGAATTGCGTACTGCGGGTCTATTTACTGCAGGGCTCTTGGCTGCTTTCTTGTTACTTTATCTTTTGTCTAACCTTATGATGTGGGCGGTCAAGAAATTTTTTCCTTCTGGATGGAGTTTCGTATTCCGACAGGGCTTAGCCAATTTGTATAGACCGAATAATCAAACGAGGACACTGATCGTATCTATCGGCTTAGGGACAGCGATATTAACGATCCTCTTTATCATACAAGGTCTCATCCTGAGCAATGTCAATTCTATGGACGCAGGCAATCAACCCAATATGATCCTCTATGGCATAGAGTCTGAGCAAGTGGACGATATATCAAAGCTGACGGAGAGTAAGGATATGCCAGTGGTGCAGAAAGTACCGATAGTGACCATGAAGCTGGCAGGCTGGAAAGGCAAGACGAAAGAAGAATGGATAAGAGATACGACACGTAGGGCAGAGCGGTGGGTGATGCATAGAGAGGCTAGAGTCACGTATAGAGATACTTTAGAATCTGACGAGCCAATAGTTGCTGGAGAGTTTATAGGTGTAGCCAACCCCGGGGATTCCATTTTCATATCGCTGGATAAGAGCTGGGCAGAATCCTTAGACGTTTGGTTAGGGGATGAGCTAGTATGGAATGTACAGGGCGCCTTGATCACAACTTATGTGAGTAGTATCAGAGAGATAGAGTTCCGATCTATGCGTACAAGATTTTTTATACTCTTTCCTAATGGCGTCTTAGAAGAGGCGCCACAGTTTCATGTTCTAGTGACTAAGAGTCCTAATAATCAAGTGATGGGAGAATACCGAAGAGCAGTCGTCAAGGCCTATCCTAATGTCTCGGTGGTAGATCTAGGGTCTATCTTGGCTACCCTTAGTGATATCTTGAGTAAGATTTCTTACGTGATTAAGTTTATGGCAGGCTTCAGTATTTTGACAGGTCTTATAGTGCTGATTAGTTCTTTGTTACTCAGTAAATATCAGCGTATACGAGAGTCAGTTTTACTGAGAACCATAGGCGCCAAAAGCCATCAGATTCTCAAGATCAATGCGATAGAATATGCGATACTAGGTAGTCTTTCTGCATTGACAGGTATTCTGATTGCCATAGTAGGGAGTTACTTAATTGCAACGAGCGAACTGGATCTAGAGTTTAATATTGATTGGTTGCCTATTGTAGCCATCTTTGTATTCATAGTCAGTCTCACAGTAATGATAGGACTCTTCAATACTAAAGAAGTCTTGCAGAGATCACCTCTAGAAGTACTCAGAAAAGAAGTCGGTTAGAAGTTTATACTGAGTCCAGTCCTGATACCGTAGTTGTTTATTTTGGTATTTAGTTCTCTGAATTCTTCATGAGCAAAATTGCCAAAAGAACGACTCGCTTCTAGAGCCGTAAAAAATCTCATGTTCCCAGGTAAGTGATAACCTAGTTCTAGTTTTCCTGCGCCAGCAAGCAGTAACTTGCTTACCTGATGAATAGGGAATACTGGTTCAAAGTCTACACCATACTCTTCGAAATAAAAGGTTATCAACTCATCACTAGTGCCTAGAAGTGTACTTTGCTTAAAGACATAATTAAGTGCAGGGCCCACTGAAAAAGAATAATCAAGATTGCCCCATTTTCTTTCTAGGCCGAGCATTACAGGCACTTGAAAAGAGTGCAAGTTGACATTGTCATCATGCTGCCATTCATATGCTTTTGTACAGACTACTGTTTCTCCTTCACCTGTGCCTAGGAGGGCGCCGCTGTCAGAAATATACACCTCAGTTCTAACCACATTCGTCTGCTCCGTCGATAAAAAAGTATCTGTTATAGAGTGATTGTAAGCATGATTTAGATAGTTTAACCCTATTGACAATTTAAGACCATTCTTTGTGATGCGTTCTAGTGCTACCCCAAGACCTGGTTTGGTGATACCTGTATAGGTTCCTCTTATGTTGGGCATCGAATCTACCAAGGAAGGACCGCTAGAAGTGGCAAAGTCAAAGTAAGAACGTGTTACGGCTAGACTGCTTGAGAGTCTCCATTTTTTATGTTTGGGTTTTCTGACGCGTATAGTCGGCGGTTGTGGTATGAGAATGGAAGGAAAATTCAGCACAAGTGCTCTATCCCAATCTAGCGTTTCTGGTCCTAATGATGCAAGCTGATCAAAATTGATTACAGACCGTGTCTCTGCTTGTGACTTAAGATTTTTGTTTTCGGTCGAGATTGTTGATCTCTCATCTGTTTTTATTTGCTCATCAGTTCTTGTTTTCCGTACTTGATTGGTAAATGTGGGTACTTGAGCATTTTCTTTTACTGCATTTTGTGCAGGTATGGTATTCTTAGAGCTTGACTCTTTGCTTTCTGGGTTGGAGTTTAGTTGAGTTTTTTTGCTGACTGGTTCTTGCAGTTTTGTTGGTTGAATTTTATTTGTTGGTTGGCTTATTTCCTGATTAGATTTTTGAGTTGCTGTTTGTGTGACTGATTTAATTGCGGTGTTTACTTTTTGGTTTGAGTTGCTATTTGATGTTGCTGTAGTTTGTGTAATGGGAAGTTCTTCTGTTTTGATTGGGCTAGTTGTAGTAATATTTAATTGTGTTGCTGTGTTATTTTGTATTTCTGAAGTCTGCACTTCAGAGAGGGTTTGGTTAGTGTTGCTTTGGGACATGAAAACCCATAGCGCTAAAGCACCTACAAGTAATAGGGCCAGCCCTAAGAGTAATCCATTCCTCCATATCCAAAAGCCTCTCTTCTTTTTCTTGTTGCCATCCAAGATGTTTTCGAGATCAGCCCAAGTCGCCTCCATATCCATGGGGCTTTCGTAACCTGACAAGGTATCTTTTATATATTTTTCTTCCTTCATGATTCCAGACTTGATTTTAGTGCATCAAGAGATACATTTTCTTTGATCCATATCTTGGCTTTTCTTAGTTGTGACCTAGAGGTTATTTCTGAGATGCCTAAGTGGTCACCTATTTCTTTATGACTATAGCCATCCATCACATACATATTGAAGACAGTCTTGTAACCGACGGGCATATACTTTAAGAATCTTAGTATTTGTTCTCCATCAAATTTAAAGAAAGCCTCTTCTGATACGGGTTCATGTTTGACATCTTCCAGAGATGTAAAGGAAGAATTGAATGCTTCTTTCTTAGTAGAGGTCAGAGCACAATTAATAAATATTCTAGCCATCCATGCTTTGAGTTCTCCTTTGGTCGCATCGAAGGTGTCTATCTTTTTGAATATTCTTAAGAAGCCATCATTACAAGCTTCTTGGGCCTTCTCTTCACTGTTCACATATCTTCTACAGATCGTCAGTCCCCATCTCGCATACTGCTGGAAGAGTAGGTGCTGAGCTTTCCGCTCCTGCCTGATACAGCCTTGAATGATATTGGGTATCTGATCTTCCATAGCTTCTACAACTAGCAGTTGGTTGCGATTTCTGATCTGAAAGTTCCTTGTATCATTCTGTTCCCTATCATGCCTGAGTAGCTTCCGATGAGAAAGCCTTCACTGTCTGAGGTAATGGTTATAGTTATTGCATTCCCAAAAGTGATGAGCTCATCATATTCGATTACAGACCCACTGAATGCTGATATGTCTTCATAATAATATCCTTGTAGTGGCTGATTCAGCTCATAAGTTTCTCTGATATCTATATGGATGAGAAAACTCGGGTCTTCTTCCAGAAGCAAATCACCATCACTATCTACTTCGAGTTTGCCACCACCGACTATAACTCGGAAGACACCTGGCTCGTTAGGGAAGATGTCTGGACATGCAGTAGTGGCAGACATGTAGGTAGTAATATTCAGAGTATCTTCTGATCTTGTAATTCTACCTGAGGTGAACTCTCCAAAGTCTTCATCTTGTATACCTAAGCTTACACAATCATAGATCAGAGTTGTAAATTCTCCTTCCCTTACAGTATTACTGCTCTCCACAGTATTGAAAAAACCAGATATGAAGAATTCATTCACTTCACTTATCGTCAGATCAAAACAGACTAGTTCATCTGTATCTCTTTGTGGATCGACGATACTTCCTTCAGCTAGATATTGTCCAGGAGTCAGGTCCTCTCCGATTGTTTCCCAAAACAAAACAAATATTGGTTCATCATAGATAGCCTCTCCTTCTTCCAAGATCAAATCTGGACCATAAGCCAGAAAATGTTGATAATTGTTCTCTCCAGCGCCCGTCAATTCAGCATCGAGGCAGCCTGCGTAGACCCCTCTGTAGGTCTGAGATCCACTGTCATTTCTGACAAAGACATCACTATTGACAATGATCGTATCAACTTTGGGCTGTTCTATTAAGGTCAAATCACTGAACTCGTCTGTAGAGCATGAGTTCATAAGAATTAGCATGCTTATGCTTGCGGCCCATATGATTTTATGTATGATTTTCTTCAAAGTGTCTCTAATTTATCTGATTTAAATAGATATCAGAAGCTTCTGTACTCTTTAATATGGGCATGCAAGAGGAAAGCGATGCCTGAAGTCTAATTTTTTTAGAAAAATTTGAAGTGCTCTCTAAAAGATTGCCATTCAACCCTCTAACTCCCTGAAGGGAGAACCTCCGCCCGCGCCAAGGATGTGCCATTCAACCCTCTAACTCCCTGAAGGGAGAACCTTGTCTTGTCCTGAAATAGGTTGACCAAATAGTAAACGTATGCCAGGATTAAGATCAAGCGAACATTATGATTTATCATTAAAGTTGAAAGTGATTGATGAAGTATTAAAAGGTGGTTCAAAGGAGGTTGTAAGAAAAAAATACGGAATCAAAGGTCATAGCACTATCACTAAATGGATTCGTAAATTAGGTCCACAAACAATTAAGATGGAGTCATCTAATGATAAGGATTATAAGAATAGAATTAAGGAACTGGAAGCTCTTCTTGAACACGAGAAGATGAAAAGAATTGCAGCAGAAAAAATTATAGAAATAGCTGAGGAGACTTTCAAAATAGAGATTAGAAAAAAGTCAAATACCAAGCAATCGAAAGAATGAGTAGTATTTATCCAACATACGGCAAAGGAAAAATCTACAGGTTGTTTGGTGTCACACGTCAAGCCGTAAGTCAGAACAAATCAAGACAAGTTCAAAACCAGTTGTGTAATGAAGTTGTGCTGAAACTTGTCAAGGCAATCAGGAAGGTGCATCCTAGAATTGGAGTAAGAAAGATATATGATCTCATAGAAGATGATTTATACAGAAATGGAATAAAAATGGGACGTGATAAATTATTCAGCCTAATGGCTGATAATCAATTGCTTATAAGAAAGCGTAAACGCAGGACGGTTACTACTAATTCGTACCATCACTACAAAAAATATCCAAATCTGATAAAAGAATTTATTCCATATAAACCTAATCAACTATGGGTCAGTGACATCACATACATAAAGTATGAAGATAAGTTCGAGTACCTATTCCTGATTACTGATGCTTACTCTCACAAGATAGTAGGTTACAAACTGGGACAATCACTAGAAACAGAACATGCAATCAGAGCACTTAAAATGGCACTCCGAAACGAGAAACAATGCAGAGGATTAATTCATCATTCAGATCGAGGAATACAATATTGTTCCAATGAGTATGTAAAGCTATTGCAGGATTATGAGATAAAGATCAGCATGACCCAAGACGGTAATCCAAGAGACAACGCTATTGCAGAAAGAGTAAATGGAATTCTAAAATCTGAATACATTGACCACTTTATAAATGAGATGGAGTATGAACCTTCACGAGCAGTGAGTCAAGCGATATATAGATATAACCAATTGAGACCTCACCTTAGCTGTGACATGATGACTCCAAATAAAACACATAAGCAAGATGGGACAATCAAGAAAAGATGGAAAAACTATTATAAATTAAAGACTGAAATTATTCATTAACCTGTCAACCTATTTTAGGACGGTACACCTCCGCCCGCGAAAAGGATGTGCCATTCAACCCTCTAACTCCCTGAAGGGAGAACCTCAGCCCGCGCCAAGGATGTGCCATTCAACCCTCTAACTCCCTGAAGGGAGAACCTCAGCCCGCGAAAAGGATGTGCCATTCTGCCCTCTAACCCACTGAAGTGAGAACCTCAGCCCGCGAAAAGGATGCCCCTTTAGGGGAATAAGGGGTGAGCAGAGCATTAATCAAAAGATCTGCGATAATCAGCGAAATCTGCGGGAAACAAGAAACTCAAAAATCCAAATTCAAAAATCAATTGATCTAATTATCCGGATTAGAATTCACCACATTCACACCGACCACTCGATCGTATTCCCCACCGAAGGGTCTGTAATAAGCAATCAGCTGATAGTCGTTTTCTGCTTCATACCAGCTGCCCTCTATAGGATCCATTTCTAGCATGCCGTCAGCATTTTCTAGCGCAAACATATAGTCATAGTAGCCCTGCTTTAGAGTTAGGGTCTTTGTGTATAGACCTCGAGTGAGGTCGTAGTCCATCTGATATTTCTCTCTGACTTTCCAATCTGTAAAGGCGCCAGTGATAAAGATATTCTCTTCATACTCTCTTTCAGCTTCTAGAGTGAAAATGACATTGACATATTCGCCACTGACATCACCATCAGCGAAGTCCTTATTTTGTATTATAAAACCACCATTGGCATCAGGTTCGGTATGAAAGTGCTTATTCGCTCTTTTCCTTCCGAGATCCATGAGGACATCAGTCACACCATCTTCCTGATCTATGGAATAGACAAATTCACTTCTGTACTTCAGAGATCGGATATCACAATTTCTAAATTCTTTCAATGCAGGATAGGTCACCATATCATATTGGTCAAAGTAGATGGTGTTGTCCCTGACGTAGGTTCCCTGTAAGTTGTGGTAAGAAGAATTTGTATTACCATTCTGCATAATAGATAAGAATATTTCTTCTTGTGGAGATCTCACTCTCAGATCCTTCATTTTGATAGCCACTTTTAGTTCCTGGTGGCTGTTGCGTTTCAGGCTGTTATCAGGTCGGACTATATCTGCACCTAGTGAGACAGCTGATTCGGTCACGATAAACTGTCTGGTGAGCACAGTGACTTCTTGATCCTGGTCATAGATGGAAAGCAGATAATTGCCGGAGATAGACCATCTTAGGTCTTCATTAGGCAGTGCTAGCTCATAGTGGGTATATTCAGAATACGCATTGGTAGAGTATCTAAATCCATCTATTTCTTCTCCATTGAATCCATCTATATATTCTATCTCATCTAGAGGAGAAGGATTCCAGTCTTTGTCGCAGTGTATAATATGATAGGTATAATTTTTAAAGCCTCCATCTCTGTCATCAAACTCTAGAAACAACTGTCCACCTCTTAGATCTATGATAGGGAGTGAAAGACTAAGACCTTCATGGCTAAACTGTATAGATTCTATGTAATCTACATAGACTTCATTATCGTAATAGATATTGTCAAACTGTGCAGCCAGAGAGCTACTGAGTAGGAGTAAAGCGAAGGACAAGTATTTCATAATCACAATATTCTAAACGAATTACAAACTCAAAAGAAACAAACGAAAGTCAAATTAACATTTTGATAGGAAAATCAGCTATAAAGAGAGAGAAACAGTATTATTGAGAGCTTACGCTAAAGCCGTCATTATTCCCTTATCATACATAAACTATTCTAGGAAAGGACTTTTCATGTGCATGACTTACCTAATAAGCCAGGAGATATTTCGTTGCTTGTAAAGCCCAGAATACCCCCTTAACAATTATGTTATAGTTTTCTAAAACCAAAAGCCCGTCACCCGATTTCTTTTCATATCTCAGTAATTTAAAGAACTCATTATATTCATCAATTCCTACTAGTATGAAAACATCAACGAAAGCCACACTTGCTTTAGCGCTACTTTCCTTTTCCTGCTACTTTATAGCCCATCATTTTTATGCAGAAAATCAGAGGTACTGTTATTCTCCAAAGGATAGAGGCCCTTTTCATGAAATGCTTGCACAGACGATAGCCTTCGAAGATTCTAAAGAGGGGGCTGGTCTTATCAAAGCCAAGAATTGTGACAAATCAAAGACCCTGCTCAGAATTAGACCTAGCCAAAAGGTTAAGGTTTCTAGCAACAATGAACTGAAAGTATTCTTAGATGGTGAAGAACAGAAGGCAGCGAGCCAGTCTTACTTTACGAGCATAAAAAATCTATCCCACAATTATTTCTGGAAGGAAAGCACCGTAGGGGAGGCGAGTTATAATTTAGAAATTCCAGCTTTCGATTTATATGGTAAAGAGCAATTGCCCATCAGGTGTGAGTACTATTCTGACGGAGTCCTTATCGAAGCAATCAAAGACACAATTTTATACCTAGATGAGGGTGAACAAATAACTTATAACTACAAAAGAATAGCGCCAAGCATAGGCAGCTGCCAAAGTCCAGAATACTATAGCAATGAAGTGCTTTATGAATTAAATCAAGAAGGTAGCTATCACCTAGAGAAAGAATTAATTACGACGATCACCAAAGAAGAGGATAGATATAAGATAGTCTCTAGTAGTCCTGCTGGTGCATTAGTGAATATGGAGAATAACTCTCACAGGATACCCGTCCCAGCTTTTGATGATAACATCAGCTACGCAGACTTAGCTACTGAGCTGGTACCAGGCACTTATAAGAGGTCTTTTGATAAGTCATCAGGTGCTTACTATTTCATAAATGAAAAATCCGTAGGTAAGTACCTAGCTTACAACTATGATTTAGCGAGCATCAATATCGAAAAAACAATTTCTTATGAGGATTGTGAGCTTATAGTACATGAAGCTGATTGTCAGAGAGTGCCGGCTGGTGTTAATATGTATTTTGAAGAGTATCCAGAAGATAAGAATAACACTTACATCTCTTTCTTCTTTGATCGAGGTACGAGATGCTTGCCATTTGAATTAATTCGGAGCTGTAGTTAATTCGCTTCTTCCAGTACTCAAAGTTCGGCGAGGTAGGTTGTCTCTGTGCTCTTTGATTATTAATTTTCTCACCGTTAAGAATCGCTACTGAAGACTGGCGGTTTCGATCCCATAGGGCTGACTCGAAACCCAGAAGAATAAAATTTTGAATCAATAAGACACATATTATTAATAAGTCCCAGAGTTTTCATGAAACCACCTTCATTGTCTTTGCTAAACAATCGTATTGTATCTAGGCTGCAAGCCTAGATGAGCGCTTAGTGGGCTATACCTCTTAAGGCTATGCTGCAAACTACGCTGAATGATGAATAATCCAAACTGTATATGCACGAAATTCGAGTTATAGAAAATCTGCATATTGCGTATTTTAATTAAGTTTTGTATCTTCGAATATGAAGATAAATCTTGTGAAGTGGGTTAATGTCTTAGAAACTGTAAAAAGAGATAAAGAAATGCTTAATGCGTTTATCAAATTTTATGAAAAGTTGAAAGATGTAACATGGGACAAACCAAATGATGTATTAAATACATTCAATTCTGCCGATATTATCAAGTGTAAAAGTTCAAATAGAATAGTATTCAAGGTAGGCGGAAATAAGTACAGGCTGATAACAGGCTACTATTTTGGAAAGAGGCTCATCAACTTGTATGTCAAATTTGTAGGTACTCACAAACAGTATGATAAAATTGATATCTGCGAAATAAATATGTTCAGTAAATGAGAAAATTAAGCCACACCATCATCAAAAATAATAGCCAGTACAATGACTATTGTGATCAATTAGAAAGATTAACAGAAAGTTATTCACCCCATCATGAAGATGAAATTGAATTACTCTCATTTCTAATTCAAAAATATAACCATGAACAAACTGAGAAATATCTATTGGACATGAATCCAGTTGAGTTATTAATTGATTTGATTTCAGAAAACAATATTAGTCAGAAGGAATTAGCCTTACGTATAGGAGTATCTCCGCAATTAGTAAATGATATCACTAAATATAGAAGAGAAATCACGAAACAAATAGCCTTGAAATTGGGCGAAGAATTTAAATTGAACTTCTATGCTTTTTTAAAACCATATAAACTTAAAAAGGCAAGTTAGGAGAACAGAAAAGCGAGACCCAAAGATCAACGTGGCATGTTGCCTCGATGCTATACGATTATCAATAGTCTTACCGTCGACCGAGCTTACAATCCAGGACCATAGAGGTATTTAGTTCAAGACAGAATCTTGATTAGTACATGTGACGTAGTTGGCTTTACTTCTTAAGGCTATGCTGCAAACTACGCCGAACGGGGAACTTAAGCTACACCGTTTAGTATTCACCGAAGAAGTGAACTGAGACGTATATGATGTCATGATCGCATGTTATATCATGTATACAACTGCAGTTATTAAAAAGGACTGATCTTTATTACTTTGCAGTTTAAGATGCCAAAAGCATCCGTTTGTGTTTGAACGGTAGTAACTATTTGCCAGCCAAGAACAAGACTCTGAATTCGCCAGCGCTAGCGGTATCGCTTATGTTCACGTTAGTGAATGAAAGATAACTGGCGGTAGCCTGATATATTTTTTTCTTTCGTTGATGATCGTTCTCAATTTACAATTTATTTAGTTACAGTATTTTTTCGGAACACCGCAAATATGTGATATAACGGATGGTGTATGTGGCGTGCCGACCGAATGGGAGGCATGAACATCATACACATTGTTCTGCTCAGTTTTCTTTTTCAATTCAAATTTCGATATTCAGTAGGACTTATTCCTGTTTTGGTTTTAAATAGCTTACTAAAATGCTGTGGGTACTCAAAACCTAAATCGTAAGCAAGTTGACTTACGGAATAATTAGAGTTCAATAAATTGGTTTTAGCTTTTTCTATGACATAAAAGTGAATATGCTCTTGTGCATTTCTTCCCGTTTCTTTCTTTAACAAATCACTCAAATAGTTTGGAGATAAATTCAATGCTTTTGCACAATACTTTACGGATGGTATGCCCAACTCGAATTGTTTATCAGAATTGTAATAAGACTTTAGTAACTTCTCAAATTTCGAGACTGTATCTTTGTTTATACTCGTTCGGGTATAAAATTGTCTGTCATAATACCTTGAACAATAATCTAATATCAATTCAATATTTGTTGTAATTAGCTTTTGGCTATGCTTATCTATATTGTGATTAATTTCCTTTTCAAGTTTATCGACTAATCCTGACAGAGAAACTTTCTCATTTTCTGACAAATGAAGTGCTTCATTTGCATCATATGAGAAAAAAGTATAATCATCTATATTGTGACCTAAATTTGAATTTCTGATTAGGTCAGGATGAAACAGAATTGACCAGCCAGATTCTTCAGATGGGTTTTTATATTCTCCATTAAAAGCCATTACCTGTTTAGGAGATGTAAATATTACCCCCTCCTCTTGAAAGTCGCAAGCACTTCTCCCGTATTGCATAAAATCTAAGGAGTCTGATATTAATGCAATTTGATAAAAATCGAAGAAAAAATTTACTTGTTCTGGTTGTCTCTTGCAAATATCTCTTGACCTCAATACAGAAACTAATGGATGATTGGGTTTATGCAATCCATAATAATCATGAACTTGAGAAATGTTGTTTATTCTTACTATTTCATTCATTTGAATATTTTGTTTAGAATTTAGAGATTGAATTCAAAGCACATTACCCAACAGCTACTATATCGAGTTGTCTTCCCTCTTTAAATGCCTTTTTATCCATTCCTGCACCTATTGCTTTTCCAATAATCACTCCGATAGGAATTCCTATTCCAAACAATCCCCAAATTTTTGTACTTGTTGCTATAACAGCTCCAAGAGGGATTCCAAAAATTGATATTCCCATACTCATCCATCTAAAAAGATAGAAGTTTTTAGGAATAAGTTTCAGTTCTTTATTTATCAATTTCAAAATGCTATTTTTTGATTTTCTAATTTGTACACGAAAATCCTTATTAGAACCCAAAAAGGAATTAACCTCTTCAATATATTGGTTTATTGAACTAACTATATCCGAGGGTATTTCCTTTTTCTTCAATTCGTTAATCAGTTTTTCGAAATGAGTGAATTTATCATTCAACTTTTTGTCTTGCCCAATATTCGGTCTCTTTTTAAGTTGCGTTATTTTCATAATTCTGACTTAGAATATTTATGTTAAAGATTATACTATCTCAAAAAGGCTCTCCATTGGTTTTCTAATCTTCACATCATATTGTGTTTTATCTTCATCACTACGATAACCTATTGCCAATAAAGCATCCGCTTTTAATCCTTTGCTACTTAGTCCTAATATTTCATTATATTTTTCAGCTTCAAACCCTTCCATTGGTGTACTATCAATTTTAAGTTCAGCACAGGCTGCTATTGCATTACTTAAAGCAATATAGGTTTGCTTGGCAGTCCATACTTGCTTGCCACTCTTTCGTCCTTCTATAAAAACCTTCATAAAATTGCGAAACTCTTTTAGCAATTCTACATCAAAACCTTGAGTATCGGCTTTTAGGTTTAAGTATTCATCAATATGCCCATCATTTACATCAGCATATCCACAGAAAACTAACAAGTGCGATGCTTCTGTAATTTGTGGTTGCCAATAGGAAGCAAGTTTTAATTTCTCACGGATATCTTTATCCTTAATGTCTAATATCTTAAATGCTTGAAGCCCATAAGAACTGGGAGAAAGTCTAATCGCTTCTTTGATTTGCTGTAAGTCGTC
>CAKZVK010000116.1 GCA_937921825.1 uncultured Saprospiraceae bacterium | reverse complement strand
TCCATCGCCAAAATCCTTACTTTTGCCCCTCTAAAAGCAATAAACGAGAAGAAATGGCAAAGGAAATAACACCTAGAGCAGAGAATTACTCTCAGTGGTACAACGATATCGTGAAAAAAGCAGGTCTTGCAGATAATTCTGCGGTCAGAGGTTGTATGGTAATCAAGCCACTAGGCTTTGGTATCTGGGAGAATATGAAGAACCAGCTGGACAAAATGTTCAAGGATACTGGTCATGTGAATGCTTACTTCCCTCTGTTTATACCCAAGAGCTTTCTGAGTAAGGAGGCGCAGCATGTAGAGGGCTTTGCTAAGGAATGTGCCGTAGTGACCCATCATAGACTAATGAATGATCCCAATGGTACTGGTGTCATCGTAGATCCATCAGCAAAACTGGAAGAAGAACTGATCGTCAGACCTACCTCAGAGACGATCATCTGGAATACTTATAGAGATTGGATACAGTCATATAGAGACTTACCTCTGCTTATCAACCAATGGGCCAATGTCGTCAGATGGGAGATGCGTACACGTCCGTTTTTAAGGACTGCAGAATTCCTCTGGCAAGAGGGTCATACGGCTCATGCCACGAAGCAAGAAGCTATCGAAGAAGCAGAAATGATTCATGAAGTGTATGCTAGATTTGCAGAAGACTATATGGCTATGCCAGTCATCAAAGGCGCTAAGACGGCTAATGAACGATTCGCTGGAGCGGAAGACACTTTTACGATAGAGGCGCTGATGCAAGATGGTAAGGCACTGCAAGCAGGTACATCACACTTCTTAGGTCAGAACTTTGCGAAGGCCTTTGATGTGAAATTTGCCGATAATAACAACAAAGAAGAATATGTGTGGGCTACTTCATGGGGAGTATCTACCCGATTGGTAGGTGGTCTCATCATGACCCACTCAGATGATGAAGGACTAGTTATCCCTCCAAGGCTCGCTCCGACTCAAGTCGTCATCGTTCCTATACCGAAGCCTAATGAGACCATCATGGAAGTTGCGGAGAAGTTAGAAAAGCAACTCAAAGCTGCAGGTGTAAGAATAAAAATAGACAGAGACAAGAAGAAAAGACCAGGCTTCAAATTTGCCCAATACGAAATGGAAGGTGTTCCTATCAGAGTAGGTATAGGTATGCGTGACTTAGAGAAAAACGTCGTAGAAGTAGCCAGAAGAGATACCAAAGAAAAGACTTCTGTGCCTGTAGATGGACTAGATAGATACATCGTCGACCTCTTAGAAACCATGCAGAATGATTTATTCCAGAAGGCCGTTGATTATCGTACAGCACATACGAGTGAGACGACTGACATGGAAGAATTTAAAGGCATCTTAGAAAACAAGGGTGGCTTCATCAAGGCACACTGGGATGGCACTACAGAAACCGAACTCAAAATAAAAGAGGAGACTAAGGCCACTATCCGTTGTATCCCTAATGATGAGGAGCCCTCTGATGGAAAATGTATCCTTACCGGTAAGCCAAGCAAGCAGAGAGTTTTGTTTGCAAAGAGTTACTAAGCTTTATTTTATAGTAATCTTCTCTCAGACCTATGCCTAAATATCGACTGCTCACAGAGGAAGAATTACAGTTATTAGAAAAGGACTTTGTTGACTTCTTGATCGTCAATGGCGTTACTGCAGACGATTGGATAAATATCAAAAAAACTGATCTGGACAAAGCAGATCGTTTTCTAGAATTATTCAGTGATGTGGTCTTCGAAAAGATGATGCGTAAGACAAGTTATGTGACCAAAATTCTAGGTGAAAATTTGATGAGTTTTCACTTCGGAGAAGATAGTGCAGAGATGATTCTAGTCAAGGACTGGAAGACTACCAAATCACTCGATGAACTCACTGAAGAGGATGTCCTGTCTAGCCAATTTCAACTGAGCCGTCAGTCTAAGTCGTATCAGGAGCCTCGAGAATTAGAACTTTTCCAACTGATCCAAAAAGGTGCAGAAGTTTCAGACGGCCTACTGCACAACTGGTTAATTAGACTTAATTCATAGTATAGTAAAGGTTAGCACCCTACTCTCTTGATTTCAATTTCACACCTAATTCCTTGAATTTTTAATAACTTTCTGACTCCAGCTTTCGTCCCCTGCTTCCATTCTTATTAAATAAATGCCATCAGGATATGCTACCATATCCAGCTGTCCATTACTGATTTTTTCTTTAGCCAGAAGCAACCCTTGAGTATTGTAGATCTTAACTTCTAGAGATGGCGTTCCATATCTATCATCAACAAATAGTCTTTCACAGAAAGGAGTAGGATATAAATAAGGAGAGGTATTTTCTGCTACCGTTTGGCTACTGGATGTTCTATTGTGCCATTCTAACTTGTAGACCTTATTTGATACTTCCTGATTATCAAGCATTCCTCCAGCCAAATATTGCACAGTGTCACTGACTACAGCTATGCCTCGTAGGTCCATAGGAAGTAAATCTACCCTCTCTTCCATCCAGCTCTTTCCATCCAGGGAAAATAGATCTCTATTAGAGTTGGCCACTCCTCCTGAGCCATTATAGGCGATTCCATCAAAGTTGTAAGTCTGTTCACTACCACCTAGCCAATGTAATTCATTACCTACAGTTGTTGCTGCCATTCTATATCCCACAACTTGAGAATCGGGAGAAGAAACAGACCAGCTGATCTTTGTAGGGTCTGATGGGTCTATAATACCTTTCCTCAGATCATTCTGTATAGGAAAACCAGAAGAAGACGCTGCTCCGCCGAAGTAGAAAATAGTATCTCTGACTATTACTCCAGAAGCTCCAAAAGATTTATAAATATTATTATTAGGAACGGCTTCACCTACTAACCAACTGTCCTCTGCTGGATTATAGATTTGAACATCAGCGATGTTGCTAAAATCTCGCCAGCCTGTAATAAGATAGATGAGACTGTCTTGCCATATTGCTTGTACATGATCATCTGTAGGTACAGGTATAGGACTTCCGTCAGCTAGATATGAATTAGAAAGTATATCATATCTGTGGACTTTATCTGAGGACTCTTCAGATCCATTACTATTAACATAATATCCCCCTGTAATGTAAATAATGTTACCTATCCTAGAGGCAGCACTAGCTATCTTGCCTCTGCCGTCTGGAAGTGGTGGGATAGCAATAGATTCTCCAGTTTCGATATCGTATCTGAAAGAGCGCTGGTGAATCCCCGAAAATCTTTTAGTAGAATCTATACCTCCGAAAGAAAAAAGATACGGACGATCTCCTATAAAGCCTTCACAGACTGCATTATTACTAATGCGTTCTAGAAGAGTTCCTACCTCTGTTACTGTAAGCTGTGCCTGAGCAGTGCTCACTAATAACATGATGCCAATTATTATATATCCATATTTCATTGATATCGATTTCCTATACTCAACTAAATTATTTCCTTCCATGTTTGTTTAGTCAGATTATCTTGTATCTCAGCGTATATAGCTTCTGCTTGCTGTTCCAATCCTTGGATTTTAGCAGCCATCATTTTGCCCTGTAAAGATTTTAATCTTTTAGGATGTTTCTCTAAGGTTTTGTCAAAAGCAGTAATGGCTTCTGCATACCTTCTTTGCTTGGCAAGTGCTTCTCCATACTGCTCATAGACAGGTTTGAAAACGGTAGGAGGACCGAAGACCAGACTGACTTTATCTTCGATAGCTGTTGCTTCCTTAAGTATGGCTAATGACTTCTGGCTATCTCCATTGAGCTCTGCAAGACCGGCTTCTAGTTGCTTGATCATGATATTCGTCATATCTATATCTTTCTGCGTAGGAGGCTTACTTCCAGAGCCATTTGCATTGCACATGAGTATCAAGTCCTTCCCTACATTTAGGCTCGCTAGATAGACATCAGATTGCATTTTCTTGATGATCTGACCTAGAACTTCTGGGCTTTTATGATGGATGGCTTTCATGCCTTCGAGGTAGAAGAAGCCGGCTTTCTTCGCAATATTGAGGTCTTCGATATTAGCATTAATCATAGCCACCTCTCCTTTATAATCATTGGTCTCGGTCATATGAGCGCCTTTCATAGCCATGAGATAGACACGGGCTTGTTGCGTAGGATTTGCCTTGCAATAAGCAGCCATCTTATACAGTAAGGTTTTTGCCAGTTCTTTTTCACCTTTCTGCAGCAAGCTATAATGCAACCAGCTCAAGGCATGATAACTTGTCGGCTTAGTAGGATGGTCCGTATGCTTATGGACACTGGCATTCCAAGATTCGATATTAGATTTTATGACATCATTCCATCGGCCTAACGCTATGTAGATATGTGACGGCATATGTAAGGCATGTGCAGCATCAGGAGCGACCTTAGCATACTTATCTGCGGCATCAGCAGCAAGATGTGCATGCTCTGGATAATCTCTAGAATGGATAAAGTAATGCAAAGCTCCAGGATGCTCTGGATTCTCCTCCAGCACTTTAGCCAAGATAGTAGCACTCTTATTATAGTCTTCGATTTGCTTGCTGCTATCTGTACCTCCTATCACAGAGATCGCATAGAAAGTAGCCACTTCATGATTGTCTGGATACTTTTTATATAGTGATGCCATATGTGCTCTGTAGGCTGCATCTCTATCATTCTTGCTGCCAGTACCAAACAAGATTTCCATGCCTTGGAAGAGATCTTTCTCTAATTGTGTCTTTAATTTCTGTGCTCTTTCTTCTGGAGTGGCGCCCATTCGGAGTAAGGTTGCTTGAGCCTCATCATACAACTGTCTTGCCCATAGGCCATGATTATAAGACATCAGTTCTCCCCAGTAGGCCATTCCAAAATTTGGATCTTTTGCTTGTGCCTCTTTGAAGGCATTCATAGAATCAAAATACTCAAAGCTATGGAGATAGAGTAAGCCTTTTTTGAAGTCTGCTTGTGCTGCTGGCAATCCTGAGACTTCTAAGTTCACCTCCCCTAATTTGGGGGCCTTAGTTGTTGGAGAACTGGTAGATTCTTTTTCTTGGCAAGCAAAAAGTGTGATTATTAAGAGGGTCAAAATCGTAAATCGCATAGCAGTTATTATAGGCTTAAAATTAGCAATTACTACTTATCTCAATGAGAGGCATACTATGAAAGGATAGCGACACAAAAAAAGGGCCCCAAGCGGAACCCTCTATCTCTTTGGTTATCTATCATCTCTCAGGTGATATTGAAGTAATAATCCAAAGGATTTCATGAAGTAAACTGCCTCTAAGATAATAATATCTAGAGGTTTACATATATATAAAATGATAAATTATTATTTTTTATATATGTCTTCTCTGTCTATCTCACAGTTAGAATATCTTTT